>DASUGD010000188.1:0-13514 GCA_036274195.1 Gemmatimonadaceae bacterium
CAGTTCATCACGAGACCTCCGTGGGCGGTTGCAGGGGATGGCAAGAATTGAGGGCGGCATCGACCGGTCCCCGAACAAGAAGTCAGGGGGCAGCCGGGAGTTGGCAAGCGGGAGGTCCATCCAGAGCGTTGATTCAGCGCCGCGTGTAACGCATGCCCGGGCCATCAACTCCAAACCTGCAAGGCTCGCATCCGTTAGGCGCGTCGCCGGGAAATAGTCCGGGTGCTCCGCGGCGAGAACTGTCGCGAGGTTCTCGTTTCTGGCCGTCGCCCGTCGCCCGTTCGGCAGTTCGTCCGCTGTCCCCGGAAGCAGCTCGTCGCTCGCGCTCTCCGTTACGTTCTCTCTGAACGGCTTGCGCACCAGCACGACGAGGTCGGACACCGCCTGTACCGCGAGCAGCGTCACGAGCGGCGCCGTGGCGATCACGCGCCGTCGCACGTTTGGCGGCAACGACCTTCTGTAGAGCAGCCAGCCCAAAACGCAAAGCGAGCCCTGGACCACGAAGTCCGGAACGGGTCGATCGATGAACCGCAACCCAACCGGAGGCCCGCCCAACCAGAGCGGCTTGTAGCCGGTGACCAGGTCGGCAAGCGGGTGCGACAGGTAAACGGCGAACGTGACCAGTGCGGCCCCCGTCGACCGCGTCCACAGCCTAACGAGGACCGCGGCCACCGCTGCACCGAGCACCACGAACGGGAACGCATGGGACCACAGCTCCGCGTTCGCCCTGGCGCCAAGTGCGCCGCAGATCACCTCGACCCAATCGGGTGCCTGCGCGGCGAGAACGACCAACCACAGTGGCAAATCTCGCCGCAGGCCACGCGCGGCGAGCGCGATGGCGACGTGCCCGGTGTACACGCTACACGCGGCGCAACCACCGGTCCCACACGATCGCAATGATCGCGGGCGCTACCAGCGCAAGGAGGTGCCTGATCGGCCGCGGAATGTGAAGTGCCGCACGCCAAAGATCCGTCAGAGTTTCCATACCGTCCGGAGCAAGTCGTGGACAACGGGCGACTACCGCGATTCCCGATTTTCTGTCCGCAGCGCGCGCGCGATCACCACGGTCCGGTACAACGCCGTGCCCATCGCCCCGATGCCAATGATCCAGACGACGGCGAAGATCACCGTGCCGTCCGCCCAGCCGGCAGCAGAGGCGATGGCTCGGTCGAGGATCGACGCGAGCGCGAGAAGCACGAGTCGTTCGGCGCGCTGCATGACGCCGGCGCGGCACGCCACGCCGACCGCGTCGCCCTTGGCTCGCGCATAGCTCACGAGGAGGGAGCTCCCCGCGGCGAGCGTTACGGCAAGCGCGCCGGCCGGCGTCACGGAAAGGTAGGCGGCAAGCCCGACGAACGTGAACACTTCGGCGAATCGATCCAGCATCGAATCCAGGAATTCCCCGTACCGGGAGGCGAGGCTTCGCGCTCTCGCCACGCGGCCGTCCAGGATATCCGCCAGGCCACCCAGCAGGATGAACCAGCCTGCCAGGGCCGTTGACCCTCGCACATACGCGACGCCCGCGGCCAGGCCAAACACGGCACCTAACACGTTGAGCGCATCGGGTGAAACGCCGGATGCGACCAACGCGCGCTCCAGCGGCGCGATCAGCCACATCACCCAGTCCCGGATCCAGCGGCCGAGGATGACGGTTGTCGGCCGGGTCGCGACGTCCGGGTCGCCAGCGCGGCCCCGCGACACGATTGCGAACACTGGCATCGTCAGCACGACGACCGCGACGAGTACGAGCGGAAGATTGGCCGTCACGATCAGCCCTGGCGTTGCGGGCGAGAGCGAAGAAAGCGGATGGCCTTGGGCCACAGGAAGATCAGAGGCCACCGCCGTTCCCGCGAGCTCAGCTCGATGGCGACGCCGCTCCTCCTCGCGATCTTTCCCACAACGTAATCCAGCCAGTCATCGTACAGCGCTACGTACTTTGCCCAACGAAGTGTCGCCCTCAGTTTGCTGCGGCGCATATAGACGGAGGAAGCGAGCGTTTCCCAGGTTCCCTGAGTGGCCGCGACGCGGTACAATGCTCCGTCCTGCCGGAGTGCTCCTGTACGGTGGAGCCACGTGAGGAGGGGAGCATACATTTGGTGAAGGCTCGTGCGTTGCACGTCCAGCAGGCCCGCGATGCGGTCCGCGGTTTCAGGGCGAATCTCGGACGCAAACGCCATCGTTAGGAGAATCCGACAATAGGTCTCGACATCGAATGGTGTCCGAAGAAAAGCCCGTCCCCACTCGAATGATCCAGCGCGAGCCTCGATCGTTGCGTCGATCACCACCCGTCGGCTGGCGTCGTCGCGAGCCCAGACGAGTCGCGCGACTTGAAAGAGTCGCCCTCGCACGAACAGGTCGGCGGACCGCGGCGAGCACGCGCGGCGAAACGCGCGAAGGGACAGGACGGCGATCTTCGCGCGCGCTGGCGGGGTGGCGTTCGTGTCCGCTACGGCAATCACGTTCGGCGGCAGAACGCGATTCAGCAGTGCCGCGACGCCTGGCCGATACCGCGTTCCAACCGTCGCCGCCAGTGATCGATAGGCATCATGATAGCTGTCGACGATCGCGAAGAAATCGTGTGCGCTCTCTGCGGTGGCGCCCGCCCCATGGGCATGTGACCCGTAGTGAATCAGTGCCACTGCGGTCGGGCCGAAGGCGTTGGCCAGAAACGTGCTGAATTGCTCCAGTCTCGGCCGCGATGGCTCGTCGAGCCCCGTCGCGAGTGCCGTACGGACTGTGGCGTCAGCGAGCGGCGATCGCGGAGGTGTCGACATGACCCTCGGAGTGACTGCCGAGCCCGCGCACCTGGGCGAGAGCGTTCGTCATCGTGTCGTGAAGCATACCGATGAACGCGTCCGCCGATTCCGGCAACCTGTCGGCCGGTGGGGTGAACGGTCCGACTATCGAAACGGTTACATTGCTGCCGGCGACCTGAGCGAGCGCCTCACGCGTGGTGCGTGCCGAGGTCATGCCGTCGGCGACGACGCAATACACCGGCCGACCCGCACGGGTCAACGCGATGCGGAGGCCGCCCCGCATGAATCTGCCAATCCGCCCATCACGCGTCCGATGACCTTCTGGGAAAATCAGCAGACACGCTTCACCGCGATCGACCCGGTCGACGGCCTCGACGAAGGCCTGCAGTTCGGCCCGCGCAAAGCTGGCCCCTTGCGAGACGAACGGAAATCGTGCAAGTCGCGCCAGTGGCGAAATGGCCGGAATGCCGCGCCGGTACCGGTCGCGAGTCGGAATGAGTGTTTGGGGACCCGGAATCAACGAGAGGCCAATGGGGATATCGAGGACCGACTGATGGTTCATCACGACGATGCAGCTTTCCCGCGGAATTTCGCCGTGAATCGAAAACCGCACGCCACCCACCACGCGAGCCATCCACAATACCGCTCTGGCGTGGGCCCTGAGCCACGCGCGGACGAGTGCAGTACGATAGCGCGGTAGCAGAACGATCGCCGGCCAGAGCAGCAGCCGCTGACCGAGGCCAATCACGACGATCGCGTAGCAGGCGAACACTACGAAGAACGCCCCACTCCGGAGTCCCCGGCCAAGGTTTCGCGGCCGATTGTCTACGAACGCGTTAGGTCCGGCTTGGAAGGAACGGCCGCCGCTCAACAGGAGGTCACCATACATGAGTGCGCCGACGGAAGCGCGGGTTGAGCCCATGCCATCGCAGGCAGCAAGCGTTACGGATTACGACTACAGTAATTTCTTCTACCATGCGAGCGACGACCCGTTCGCCATCCTCGAGCCATTCAACGAATGGCTCAAAGATGCGCTCCCGCAGGGTTACTATCTGTTCTCTCAGGCGATGTCAACGCCGCCGCAGGGCGAGATTCGCCTTACGGAAGGCCTGCGTGGTCGTGAGCTGCGACTCATCAATCTCTCGTCGTACAACTACCTCGGGATGTCCGTTCGGCCCGAGGTGATCGCGGCGGCCAAGGAGGCGCTCGATGCCTTCGGCCTGGGTGCCGCCGGGTCGCCGATCTTGAGCGGCATGATGGACGTGCACGTGCAGCTGGAGGAGGATCTGGCGCGATTCAAAAGGAAAGAAGCCGCCATGGTCTTCCCGACCGGGTACAGCACCAACGTCGGGCTGATCTCCGGGTTGATGCGCCCGGGTGACTGGGTCATTGCCGATCAGAGTGCACACGCGAGCATTGTCGACGGCGCCATATTGTCCAAGGCGAACGTTCGATTTTTCCGCCACAACAACCCGGCCGATCTCGAGCGAAAGCTCAAGCAGGCCACGGGGAAGAAGCTGGTCGCCATCGAGGGCGTGTACTCCATGGACGGCGACGTGTGCCCGCTTCCCGAGCTGGTCGCCGTCGCCAAGAAGTACGGCGCTCGCATCATGCTCGACGAAGCGCATTCGACGTTCGTGTACGGGCCCACGGGGCGAGGCGTGGCCGAGTTGTACGGGCTCGAGAACGAGGTGGACATTCACGTCGGCACGTTCTCGAAGGCACTCGGCGGGCAAGGCGGCTACATCGCCGGCTCGCGTGCCCTCTATAACTACCTCAAGGGATTCGCGCGATCGCGCGTGTTCTCCTGCGCGCTGTCGCCCGTGGTGGCCGCCGGCGTTCGCAAGTCCCTCGAGATTGTGCAACGGGAGCCCGAGCTTCGTGACGCGCTGTGGGCCAACGTGCGCCACATCCGCGGCCGGCTCGAGGAGGCCGGCGTGGATGTGGGCGACTCCACGTCGCAAATCATCCCGATCATGGTCCGGAACGACCGCCGAGTGTTCGAGATCTGTCACAAGCTTCTCGGCGCCGGCGTGTATCTGCAGCCCGTGATTTACCCTGCGGTAGCGAAGCACCGCTCGCGATTTCGTGTTTCCATTTCAGCGGCTCACACCCGCGAACAGCTCGACGAAGGCGCCGCGATACTGATCCGCGTTCTACGCGAAGAGAGGATCCTCGTATGACAACCAGCAACCCGACTGAGCTCGTGCAGTATCGGTTCCGCGATGCCATCGGTGGCTTCTTTGAGTTCCCAACGGAAAACGCCCGTGCGCTGCTCCCGTCCGATCTGCAGCCCATCGAGCCGCACCACGGGTCGAGCGTGCTGTCCGTGATGGCATTCGACTTTCACGCGAGCCCGGTGGGCGAGTACGGCGAGCTCATTCTGTCGATTCTCGTCGCGCCGCGCGTCGATGCCGGTCAGATCTGGCCGCGGTCCGCGTTCTGGCCGTTCCGACTCGGCACCACGACTCCGGAGTCGCGCGAGCACGCGATCGAGCGGTGGCATTTGCCGCACTACATGAAGGACATCTCGATCGCCTGGGAGCGCGGCGACGGTCACGTCACGATCAACGCCACCGACCGTGGCGAGCCGATCGTCGACATGACCATCACGGAGCATGAGTGGTCCAAGGTCGAGCATCCGTATCAGGCGTTCATGTACGACGACGAGGGCGCGTACACGTCCATGATCGTCATGGCCGGGCAGTTCAGCGAGAACGAGGAAGAGCGCGGCGGTATCGTCATCCACTCGCAGGCGATGACCGACCTGCTCGCGAACTGGGAGGTCGACGTCACGCCGTTCCGCGAGCTCTGGATGCGCGACGGCGTGCAGACGTTCCACCCGCTTCGCCAACTCGCGGCGTTCGCGCCGCGCTGATGCCTGACGTTTGCGTCATCGTCAACCCTGCCGCCGGGAGGGGGCAGGGCAGGAAGGTGGAGCAGGACGTACGCCGGGCCTTTGCGGCCGTCGGCGTCGCCGACCTCCGCCTGACGCGCGCCGCGGGCGATGAGCAGTTGCTCGCCCGGCGCGCGATCGAGGAAGGCGTTGGAACCATCGTCGCCGTGGGAGGCGACGGCACGTGGGGCAACGTCGCCAATGCGATCATTGCGTCGGGCGCCGACGTGCGGCTCGCGCTCTGCGCCGCCGGCACCGGCAATGACTTCGCCAAGAGCGTGGGCGCGCCGGCCAACGACTTCGCGGCGACGGCGCGCCTCGCCGTGGCCGGGCCTGACGTCGCCGTCGATGTCGGCCGCATCGAGAACAGGCATTTCCTCAACGTCACGGGCTTCGGCTTCGACATCGCGGTGATCGAGGACGTCGCGACGATCCGGTGGCTCAAGGGCGATCTCCTGTACATGTACTCGGCGATGCGCCAGCTGTTCGGCTACCCTGGCGTTCCCGTGACGCTCTCGAGCGGAAACGGGACGGTGGGCCTGACGTCGCACCTGATGGTGATCATCGCCAACGGCAAGAACTTCGGCGGCGCGTTTCGGATCGCGCCTAACGCGAGCGTCACCGACGGCCGTCTCGACGCCGTCGCGATCCGCACGGTGGCGCCCTTCAAGCGGATCGGGCTGTTCAGCGCGGCCGCGCGGGGCACCCACCTCACGCATCCCGACGTCCGGAGCGAGCAGGCACCACGGTTCACGTTGTCGTTCGCCACCCCGCCCGCCTACGAAACGGATGGCGAGTACAACCGGGCGGCGTCGTCCACGCTCGAGGTGGCCTGCGTTCCGGGCGCGCTGCGTGTCGTCACCCCGATGGCCACGCCGGCCCGCGCGTGAAGGCGATCAGCTTCGCCGCTCCCATTCCGACGTACCTAACGACACTCGCCGCCGGCCGGCTGTCCCGGCGGCTGTACATCGGCCCGCACGCGTGCACGACCGTCGGGGAAGTCGCGGAGCCGGCGCTCCCTAACGACCGATGGGTGCGCATCCGAACGCGGCTGGGAGGGATCTGCGGCAGCGACCTGAATGTCATCACGCTCAAGGCGAGTCCGACGACATCGCCGTTCTCGTCGTTCCCGTTCGTGCTCGGACACGAAAACGTGGGTGACGTCGTCGAGGTCGGGTCGGCCGTACGAAGCGTCCGCGTGGGTGAGCGGGTTGTCGCGAACCCGCTCCTCTGCTGCGAGCCGCGCGGAGTCGAGCCTCCGTGCGCGGCGTGCCTCGCCGGCCACCATTCGCGATGCGCCCACTTTACCGACGGAGCGCTTCCGCCCGGCATGCTCATCGGGACCACGCGCGGCACCGGCGGCAGCTGGGGCGAGCAATTCGTGGCGCACGAGTCCCAGCTGCTTCGCGTGCCCGACGCTCTGAGCGACGAGGAGGCCGTGCTCGTGGAGCCGCTCGCCTGCTCGGTGCACGCGGTGCGGGCGAACCTGCCGGAGGCCGGAGCCCGTGTGCTCGTCATCGGCGCAGGCTCGATTGGGCTCCTGACCACGGCTGCGCTCTCGGCGCTCGCGCCCGGGGCGACGCTGACGGTGCTGGCGCGCCACGAGTTCCAGGCGGAGCACGCGCGCCGATTCGGCGCTGCCCACGTCGTTGCGTCGCGTGGCGACTACCTCGGTGCGCTGGCGGAAGCCGGGCAGGCACGGTTGCTCGAACCGATCATTGGGCGCCGCATCGGGACCGGCGGCGGCTTCGACTTCACATTTGTCTGCGTTGGCGGCACGCGGGCCGTGGACGACGCGCTTCGCCTGACCCGCCCTGGCGGAACAATCGTCTTGTTAGGCAACGTGAGCACGTTGAATGGCCTGGACTGGACACCGGTGTGGCTGAAGGAGCTGACGGTGCGGGGCAGTCTCTGCTACGGGGCACACACCCACGGCGGCGCCGCCCACGACGCGTTCGCGGAGGCAGCGTCGCTGATCGCCAGCGGGCGGGCCTCCGTCAGGCCCCTGCTCACCGCGACGTTTGCACTTGCCGAGTACAGGCGCGCGCTCGAAACGGCGATGGACAAAGGCGCCGCGAAGAGCGTGAAGGTCGCGTTTCGGTTCTAGCGAACGGAGACCGGGTTCTTCACGCCCGGTCTCCGATTCTTCGCACCGTGGATCCATGGGCTGAGATCCCGCCTCAACCTACGGTCTCTTCCGCCCAACCGACCAGAACACCGCGGGCCCACTATACGCTATATAGACCGAGTAGCCGACCGCTTCTCCCGACGAGTTGACGCGAAAGACACTCGCGTCGCCCGGGGCGCCCGGCAGGTCGAGCGAGACGCCATCACGCCAGATCCAGGGCCGCCGGAATACCGCTGGCGGTGGGCCGAGCGGATCGTCGTCGAACGGGGTGAACTCGCCAATCACGTGCCCGGCGTCGCTGATGTCCCGCACCGTGAACCATCCCGAATGGCAAGACTTCCCGGTGAGGGAGATCGCGGTCATGACGCCGCGGTGCCGGATGAACGGGACGGGAGTGCAGCTGAGATCCGACGTCGAGCTCAGTCCAACCACATCGCCGTGGTCGTTGATTGCCGCGGCCGATGAGAACACGCCGCCGCTGAGCGTGCCGAGGTCGATCATGGTCCCCTTCTCCCACAGGAACGCGCCGGTCGACCCGTCGGCCCGCATGCTACTGCCCACCACCTGACCGTGTTTGTTGATGCCCCATGCCTTCGCCGACGAGCCCCCGAGCGTGCCGAGGTCGGTCATGACACCGTCCTCCCAGATGAACGCGCGGTTCGCTGCGCTGCCGCCACCCAAATGCGACCAGCCGACGATCTGCCCCTTGTCGTTCATGTCCGTCGCGACGCTCGATTCTCCGCCCAGCGTGCCAAGGTCAATCACCACGCCGTTGCGCCAGACTAACGCCCGGTTGGGTATCGCGTCCGCGAGCAGGTCGCTGTACAAGGCCGGGACCACCACTGTGTTTGCCGCGATGTCCAGACCCTTATTGATCGCGACGGGCGGCATCCGGACGGGGTAGAACGTGAAACGCGGAATAGGGTAAAATGTGAACTGGCCATCCTTCCACAGGTAAAGCCTGCTCGAGTCAGGTATATCCTGCCAATTCACATCTCGCACATTCCGAATGCCGGCCACTACTCCCGCTTCATTGATTGCGCTGGCCGTTCCGTAGGCGGTCGGGCTGTCGACCATCGAACCGGGGATAAGTTCGATCTCCACGACGCCGTTCGACTTGGCCGCACTCTCGCGAGACGGCGGACCTAACGCGGTCGGACTGGTGGCCTGATCGGGGCTACACGCGGCCGCCAGAATGCCGGCGGTCAGTGCGCTCAAGGCGCGTCGGGTTGCAGTGCGCACCAGGGGCGTCCACTGTCTGTGTATCATGGTTTCCTCCAGATCACTGATCTGGCGAGGCCTCTCACCATCGCCAAAATGTTGGCCAGGGATGGCCGCCTGCCTATCAGGCGTCGCCTGAACGGGTGTCGGGGAAACACGTAGCTGACGCACCGAGGCGGTGTCCGGGCGAGCCGATCCTTGACGTGACGCCGGCCGACACATCAGGCGACTTCAGAACGTTAGGCAATGCCGGCCCGCGACCCGCGCGTGACACACGGCCCGGCGACACGCTCGCCCGGAATCGCGAATGCGGGGCGGCGCGGGAAGAAACGCCGAGCATTGTCAGGATGCCGCTCGTCTCGCCGTGCTGCGCGCCTCCCGGGGCGCTCATATCTTGCTTGGCGTTATGATCCGGGTGAGGCGGTCGTCGAACGCATATCCGAACTAACCGACTCATATTCCCAGCTTCTAACTCGTGCAGTCAAATGAAAACGGCGCGCCGCACGATTCGGCGCGAGAGACCCGGGCGGCCATCGTGGTCGCGCTGCTCGTCGCCGCCGCCGTGTCGTGGTGGGGCTGGAGACGCGAACGGTCTGACCGAGACCCTGATGCCGGCGACTCGGCGACGGTCTCGCTCGAGACGCCGATCCGGCTCGATCCCGACGTTCGTACCGACACGCTGGCCAACGGCCTGCGTTACTACATTCGCGAGAACGGCTATCCCGAGGAGCGGGCCGAGCTGCGCCTCGTGGTGGACGCAGGGTCGGTGCTCGAGGATGACGACCAGCGAGGCCTGGCGCACGGGGTCGAGCACATGGCCTTCCGTGGCACCCGGCGGTTTCCCGCGCGAACCATCGACACCTATCTGCAGTCGGTCGGCATGAGGCTCGGAGACGACGTCAACGCGACGACGAGCTACGACGAAACCATCTACCGCCTAACGATTCCGACCGGCCGGAAAGCCGTGGTGGACTCGGCGATCATGATACTCGCCGACTGGGCGCACGCGGTCACGTTCGACGCGGCTGCCGCCCGTCAGGAAGGCGCCATCGTGTTCGAGGAATGGCGTACCCGCCGAACGGCCGACGACCGCCTCGCTGCCAGTCGCGACTCGCTTCTCTATCAGGGCTCACGCTACGCAGATCGTCGCGTGATCGGTGACACGGCGACGCTTCGACGGTTCGACGTCGCCGCGATGCGGAGGTTCTATCGCGACTGGTATCGACCCGATCGCATGGCGGTGATCGTCGTGGGTGACGTGGACGTGCGAGCGACCGAGCGGGTGATTCGACGCCAATTCGAGACGATACCACGGGCGGCACCCGGACGAGAGGCCCCGGCCTCGCCTTCACCGCGCGGGTCCGACGATCGTCTGGTCTTCCTCGCCGATCCGGAGGCCGCGGGGAGTGAAGCGCACTTCTGGTTCCCCCGCGCGCCGGTGCCCCAGCAGACCGTTGGTGACTATCGGCGCGCGCTCGTCGAGCGCATCGCTCGGTCGATCCTGCGTGGCCGCCTGGAGTCAGAAGCGAATCGAGCCGGATCGCCGCTTCTCTCGGCCGCAGTATCCGTGAGTCAGCGCGTCCGACCCATCGAGGCTCACGTCGTCGCAGCTAAGCTCGTCGAGGGCCAAACGTCGGATGGCGTTGCGACGCTCGGTGCAGCGATCGAACGACTTCGGCGATTCGGGCCAAACGCGTCCGAGCTTGCTGGCGTCAAGGAGCTCCTCCTGAGAGAGAGCCGTTCGGCGCTCGCTACGGCCGAGGAGTCCTCCGACATCGCCGATGCGCTCGCCGACTACCATCTCCGGGGAGATCCGGTACCGGGCGTCACCACGGAGAACCAATGGACGAGCGAGCTGCTCGGGGGCATAGGCACGCGCGAAGTTGCCGCGTTCTTCGAACAGATCGCACCGGGTCGGGCCCGCCCGATCGTGATTTCCAGTCCCTCTCGTCGCCAGGGCGTGGCAGTCGACCAGCGCGTGGTCCTCGCAGCGCTCGACAGCGCCGCTGCTCGGGTGGTCAATGATGAGACCGACTCGGCGAGCGTGACGATCATGCCGAACATGCCCGAATCGGGGCGCATCACCTCGCGAAAATCGCTCGCGAAGATCGGCGTGCAGGAATGGCGCCTGTCGAATGGAATGCGAATCCTCCTCAAGCCCACTGACTTCGAAGATGACGCGGTCGAAATGCGCCTCATGGCTCCGGGCGGCGCGTCGCTCGCGCCGCGGGAGGACTACGCGTCCGCTTACCTGGCGGACAAGCTGCTCGAAGTATCGGGCGCTGGAGGGTTGACCGGGGCGGAGATCGCTCGGGTGCTGGATGGTCGATCGGTCACGGTGTCGCCAACCGTGGACGACGAGCGAATCGAGGTAACAGGCAGCGGACGGCGGGGTGACCTCGAGCTCATGTTGCAGCTCGCGCACCTGTACCTAACGAGTCCTCGCGAGGATGACGCGGCGCGTCGTCGGTACACCGAGCGGCTGAGTGCGTTCGCACGGAACCGGGCTGCGGATCCCGACGCCGTGCTCGCTGACACGGTCGCCGCCGCGCTGCGGCCCGGCGATCCGCGCGCGCTGCGCACCGCGCCGGCGTTCGCGGCCGCGGTCGACATGCGCAAAGCAATGCGCTTTTGGCGAGAGCGGGCAAGCAACGGATCGAACTTCACGGCGGTGTTCGTCGGCGATTTCGAGGTGTGGCAGCTCAGCCCGCTCATCGAGCGGTATCTCGGGTCGATCCCGGAGGGTCATGTGGAGCAGCCCGCCGACTTCAGCTACACGCGTCCGCAGAGCGCCGAAGTTCGGTCGTTCCGGAGGGGAGTCGAGCCCAGCGCGACAACACGCATCGTGCTCGGCGACACGCTGACGATCACGCCGGAGGCGGACGTCGAGCTCCGCGAGACGCGCGACCTGGTCGAGGCGGTGCTCCACGAGCGGCTGCGGGAGGAGCTTGCCGGCACGTACGGCGTGAATGTGGGCCTCGAAGTATTCCTGGGACCGCGCCCGTCCTTTGCGCTCTCGATCGAGTTCAGCGCTGCTCCCGAGCGCATTGATTCGCTCGCGGCGACGGCGGTCGCGGAGCTCGAGCGTCTGCGGACACGTGGACCGACCGCCGATGAGGCGTCGCGAGTGCGCAAGATGGCGATCGAGCACACCGGCGGCGCCTCGCAGACCAACGGCTATTGGGCGAGCGAGCTCGCGTGGCACTCGCTCCTCGGATGGTCACTCGAGTCGATCGCGCAGCACGAGGGCGATGCGAAGAAGGTCTCGATTGGAATGCTCACCTCATCGTGTGCGAGGTTCCTCGATGGCAGGCGCTTCGTCCGCGTGACGCGCCTTCCGGACGCCAGCGGGGACGCGAGCGTGGCTGGCGGGAAGCGTTAGGCGTGCGGAAGTGGGAATAGGGAATCGGGAATAGGGAATCGGGAATCGCTGGGAACTGGGCCGAGGCCCGCTACCGGGACGACGGCGATCCCTCGCTCCGTTCGAAGTCGGAATGACACGTCCGAGCGCCACGCCGGCATCCCGGCCGCGACGGTGGGGGAACGGCAAGACCTAACGCGGATTTCGGACAGCGATTGCGCCGATGCTCGCGGATTGGCTCCGCGCGCGGCGACGGCTCCGACGGCACGGCCGGGCTCTCCTCATTTTCTTGGTTAATGACCTCCGGAAGCCCGTGCGACCCGAGGTCGTCATTGCCTAATCCCCGGCTCGTTGCGAGGGGAGACGTGAGGGCCGAGGAGTGGTGATCCGAAGCATCAGAGGGATCCGCCGCATCCGAACCCCTTTCGTCTGAGGGGCTGGCCCTCTCGGGTCCGGCGCGGTCTCGGCGCCCCCCGCGGCCTCCGCGGTTCAATTCGCGCGAGTCCGGAGCGTCCCGAGCGGCCGCCCCCTTTTCAATTCGACTCGTGGCGAGAGACGGTGTCCCGGTAGAGCGGCATGGTCAGGATGTTGCTGCTGCCACTCGCCATCGCCCGTCGTCCGTCGTCCGTCCCCCGTCCCCGGCAGTCGCCAGCTGCCAGTCCTCACGCGACTTGGACGAAAGTAGGATAGAGGGATTTCCCGGCCAATCGCGATCCTTCGAGGAACATCCAAGGGGGATCGCTTGCCAAGGACAATTCTGACGGGCCTCGCGATGGTCGTCGTGCTGGCCGCGCCGGGCAGCAGGAGCTTTGCTCAAACGGAAACGGCGACGGGGATCGAGGTGGAGAAGGACCTCGCGCTGGTACGTCGCAACCTGCGGGCGGAGAAGAAGAAGATTCTCGCCGAGAACGTGCCGCTGACCGAAACCGAAGCGACCAAGTTCTGGCCCGTGTACGACCAGTATGCCGCCGACATGAGCAAGCGCTATGATGAGTTCTACGCGCTGATCAAGGAGTATGCGGCGAACCAGAAAACGCTGACCGACGAACAGGCCAGCAGCCTGCTCAAGCGGTGGAGCGAGCTTCAGGTCGACGTGGCAAAGACCCGTCAGAAGTGGGTCCCGCAGATCGAGAAGGTCATCCCGGGACGGAA
>DASUGD010000189.1:0-29578 GCA_036274195.1 Gemmatimonadaceae bacterium
CCTCATCCCTCATCCCCCTTCCCTCTGCCCACCGTCAGACCGCGATCGGCGACTCGCCGTCGAGCCCCGCGCTGGGGCCTAACGCGACGAGCCGTCGGACCGCCGGCGAGATCGACGGCAGCGGCAGGATGTACGTGACGCCGCCCGACTGGATCGCCTCGCGCGGCATGCTGAAGTACTCGGAGCTCGCCTCGTCCTGTGCGATCACCACGCCACCGAGTCGGTGCACTTCGGCGACGCCGCCCGATCCGTCATACCCGTTGCCGGAGAGAATGACGGCGAGCGTCCGTTCGCCAAACGCGCGCGCGGCGGTGGCAAAGAGCAGGTCCACGGACGGACGCGCGAAATGCACCGGCGCCGAGTTCAACAACGAAACGGTGCCGTCTCGCTCGAAGACGAGGTGGCGGTTTGGCGGTGCGACATGCACGGTACCGCGCTCCAGGCGCTCACCTTCGGTCGCCCAACCTACGGGCAACCGAGTGTAGCGCGACAACACGCCGGCGAGCAGGCTGGGATGGTCCGGACTGAGATGCAGCACAACGGCAACCGGCACGGGAAAGGAGGCGGGCAACCCACCAAGTACGGTCGCCAGAGCCGCCAGGCCGCCCGCGGACGCACCGATCACGACCACGTCGAACGCCGGCTGCCCAACGCCAGGGGCGGCGATCGCTGGTGTCTCCTTTGGCGGTCGGCTGAGCGAGGAAGGCACAGCGCACCTGACTCTCTTTCTTCCGAGCTTGGCGCGTTGGTCTGGGTCGCGCGCCGCGGACTCGGATGGACGTTTCACGATAGCGCCGTGACCCGGCTTTCGCGAGTAAGCGTCAGCTCGAACGTCGAGCCCTGCCCCGGCTCGCTACTCACGGTCACGTCGCCGCTCATCGCTCTCGCGAGACTACGACTGATCGCGAGGCCAAGCCCGATGCCTTCCGGGGATGTGCCAGCGCCGCGATCCACCTGAACGAACGGATCGAACACCTCGCGCTGCTTCGCATGCGGGATGCCGATTCCCGTGTCCGTCACGCCGATGGTAACCCGGCCATCCTGGCCGTCGCACGTGACGCGAATGGCGCCGCCCGACGGAGTGAACTTGAGCGCGTTCGAGAGAAGGTTCACCAGAATCTGTCGGAGCTTGTCCGGGTCTGCCATCGCGACCAGCGTCGGGTCCTCGCACTGTACCGTCACCACCAGCCCCTTCACCGATGCCAACGGCTCGACGAGCTCGATCACCTCACGCACGGCATCGATCGTGCGAACCGGCGCCACCTCGACCGTCACCTCCCCGCGCTCCACGCGCGCGAAGCTGAGCAGCTCGTTGATCAAGCCGAGCAGATGCTGCTCGCTTCGCAGAATTCGCCGGAGATCTTCGGCCTGCTGGCGTGTGACAGGACCGCGCACGCCCATCTCGAGCAGCTGTGCATAGCCGGCGATTGCATTGAGCGGCGTTCGCAGCTCGTGACTCAATGTCGCGAGGAACTCGCTTTTCGCGCGGCTCGCCTGTTCCGCGGCAGCGCGCGCGCTTCGCTCCGCAATGAGCGCGGTTTCGCGAGCCTGCGCGCGGCGCTGCGCAGTGACATCCTCGTGGGCGACGACCAGCAGCGTCGGTTCGGGCCCTTCACACCGCGTCACGCGCAACGTGAACCACGATTCGTCCTCGGCGTCATCGAGCGCCGTGCCCGGCCGGGCATCCGAGTAGAGCGCCTCGGCACGCATCTCTCCGCCCGTGAGGACCCGAGCGACCGTGGATCGCACCAATTCGGCACCCGATCGACCGTCTCGAATGGCGGCATCGCAGAGGTCCAGATAGTTCGCGCCGGCACTCGCGGCCGTGAACAACCCGGCGGGTCTCTCCGCATCATGCCATGCGCTGTTGGTCGTCACGATCGTGGCGTCTTCCTCGACCACGGCGACGTGCGTCGACATGGCGTCGATCGCCGCGCGAAGGACGGCTGCCGGCGTGCGCTCCCAGACCGTGCCCTCGCGCCGGTTCGAGACGTCACGCACGAGCCACCGAAGCCCCGTGACGATGCCCTTCGCGTCGAGCATCGGGCTCACGGCGAAGAACGCGCGCATCGCTTCGGCATCACGCGGGTGAATGGTGACGGTCCACGCTTCTTCCGCGAGCTCCTGGCGAGCGCGATAGAGCCGAACACGAAACGCCCGCCGGTCTGCGACGTCGATGAACACCGCGAGTGGCTTTCCCATCACATAGTCTGCCGGCATGTTCAGCAGGGCCGCCGCGCCACGGTTCACTTCACGAACGACGCCGGCGCTATCCGTGATGATGTGTCCTTCGGGTGACAGCACGAACAGCTCGCGAAAGCGCGCACGTTCGGACTCCAGCAGCTGGCGCGCCTGCTCGAGCTCGATGGTCTGAGTACGAAGCTGCTCGTGCGCGACCGTCAGCTCCTGCGCCAACGCGGAGAGCTCATCGGCAACGGCGCGCGGCACCGGTGGGGCGACAACGTCGTCGGGCGTGCGATGCGCCAGTGCGGCGAGGCGTCGACGGGCCTCCGCCAGGCGACGACTCTGTCGGTCGACGTCAGGCGCCGCCTGTGGGTCGCGCGCGCGATCGGGATGCACCTCCGGACTTCGTTTCTCCACCCGATTCCTCATCACCATGCCCGGTGCAGGTCGTGCCTAACGCTTGCCGCCCCAACGCGAAGGCCGTTCCGCCGGGCCTACGATGCGCCGGGCACCTTCGCCGTCTGACGCGCGCTACTTTCCTCCATCAGCACGATCACCCCTCGCACGTCGTCCCCGTTCGCCCGGCGCATCGGCGTGCATGTGACCTCGCACGTAATGGACTTGCCGCGCCGGTTGATCGCGTCCAGCGAAAGCGTCTCGCTCTCCACTTCTCCTGAAAGACATGCCCGGATCGGCTTGGCGAGCGCCTGCACGGGAAGCCCAATGTCGAGCATCATGAAGTGCATTCCGCGTACCTCATCGTCGCGGACACCCCAGAGGTCGGTTGCTTTTTCGTTCCAAACCTCGACGCGCAGCTCGGTGTCGAGCACCACAACGCCCCCACGCAGGCTTCCGAGCACGGCCTGCATGAAGTCGTTCACGTCGTTCAACTCATCGCTTCGCCGGCGAAGCTCGTCGTTGATGGTGCTCAGCTCCTCGTTGGTCGATTGGAGCTCCTCGTTCATCGTCTCGAGCTCCTCGTTCGTCGACTGCAGCTCCTCGTAGGCGCCTTCCAGCTCCGAGTTCGACTTCTCGAGCTCCCGGTGGAGGTGTTGGAACGCAGTGACGTCATCGAAGCTGATGGCGACGCCACCGATGTGGCCGCCCTCGTACAGCGGTATCGCGTGCACGTCGATCCAGCGCACCTCGCCGCCACGCAGAGTCCATTCGATGCTTCGGACGACGATTGGCTTCCTGCCCGCGTTGGCCTGGTCGATGATCGACCGAAGGTCGGTCGGTCGGTACGAGAGCTCGAGATCCTGAAACGGGCGGCCGAGGTCCGGCGCGCCGAGATTGAAGAACGTACGCGCTCGGTCGTTCGCGGCGACCAAGCGGCCTTTCGCGTCGATGACGATCTGCGCCAGTGGACTCACATCCCACGACGCATCGCGTAGTCGCCCGTCGCTCGGGCCCTCGTCGGGCGACGGTTCGTCCTGTTGTGCGGCCATGGCAAGTAGTCGGGTTCGGTAGTTCGCCTTCGGCACCTTCGTGAAGATGCGCCGCTTGAGGTCCACCGGCGCGAAGGACTCGCTGTGCGCGAGCAGCGTTTCCGCCCGACCGAGAAACAGGTAGCCCGCGTCGCTCAGCGCGAAGTGGAACCGAGCGAGAATCTTAGCCTGCGTCGCGGCGTTGAAGTACATGAGCGTGTTACGGCACACGAGCAGATCGATGCGCGAGATCGGGGCATCCTGAACGAGGTCGTTGCGGCCGAAGATCACGAGTCGGCGCAGGTCCTTCCGGAAGACGTAGCGGCCGTCCTGGCGTTCGAAGTATTTCTCCACGAGCGTCGGCGCAACGCCTTCCAGTTGTTTCGCATCGTAGGTACCGTGTCTGGCGAAGGTCAGTGCTTGTTCGTCGACGTCGGTGGCGTAGATCTTCACGCGCGACCGAAACGCCTCCACGCCTAACGCCTCCGCGAGAACCATCGCCAGGGTGTACGCTTCCTCGCCCGACGCGCACCCGGCACTCCACACGCGAATCGGTTCATCCGGTGTCTTGTTCTCGAGGATACGCGGCACGATCATGCTCGACACCGCGTCCCACGGCACACCGTCTCGGAAAAAGGCGGTCACGTTAATGAGGACGGTATTGCAAAGGTGATCGAACTCGGCAGGATTCTGCTCCAGCAGTTGTATGAACTCGGTGTACGTCTTCACGCCGACCGCCTGCATCCGTTTGTGGACGCGTCGCGTCAGGCTGGCTCGCTTGTAGCCGGTAAAGTCGAACCCGCGGTTTCGCTTCAGGTACTCGAGGAGCGCGTCGAACTCACGCGTTCGGTCTGGTCGCACGACGTGGCAGGGAGTTAGAATCGAAGGTGGTGGGCGCCAGGCGTCTGTTAACTTGATTCTGTGGTGTGCCCAGCGGGTAAGACAAGCCCTCGATTCTCATCCTGCGCTCGCACTACGCGACGTTCGGCTTCCCGGACAACAATGCGTCACGGATGATCCTGGCACGGGCCTCCACGCCACTCGCTTGGGATGCAAAGCGTTCCCACGAGCGCTCCTGGCCACGCTCCCGGGCACGGTTCGCCAGCCTCCGCAGCAGCGCCGCGTTTTCCTCGAGCGCACGCAGGGCGATCCACAGCGCATCCTCGACGCCCTTCGATTGTGCCGCCGCCAGTGTGTCCGGACTGAACGCATGGCCCGTGCGGCACCGGTATCGAACGATGGTGCCGTCCTGGCGCTCGAAGAGCGCGCCGTGGCATTCCGGGCAGGTGAACTGCGACGGCGCCGCGGACCATTCGTCGGGGTCCGGCGTGCCGCGGTCCATCTCCACGGCGTCGAGTTCGTCCGATTGGTCAGTCACGTCAGGCTCCACGGCCGGATCTGCGGCCAGTATCCGCGTTCGCCTCACTAGCTCGGTCGTGAGGGATGAGAGGTCACCGATGAAGTCGACGGCCACGTTCTCGATGGCACTGGCCGGCATGCCGTCGAACAACGCGTCCCTGGGGTCCTGCACCAGGGCCGCACCGCCGTGCTGCTTCACCGAATAGAGGCCCGCCGTCCCGTCATCCAGCGAGCCGGAGAGGATCACGCCGATCGTCCGGCGGCCGTGCGCACGCGCGGCCGTCCGGAAGAGCGGATCGATCGCCGGACGGTGACCGTTCTCGTTAGGCCCGTTCACGGTGCGCAGCGTTCGCCGCTTCACGAGCAGGTGCCGACCCGGCGGCGCGACGTAAATTCGTCCGTGCAGCAGCGCCTCGCCATCGGCAGCGTGCGTCGCCGTGAGCGGACCGTTTCGGGACAGGATGGACGGCAAAGCGCTCGGCACCTCCTCGGGGACGTGCAGCGCAACCGCGACGGCCGCACTCAGATCCTCCGGCAATCCACTCACCAGTTGCATGAGGGAGTTCACGCCGCCGGCGGATGCGCCGACTACAATCACGTTGCATCGATCCATGACATTCGTCACCGCCAGAAGTCGGCCACGATCGCAAATTCGTCGTGGTGATCAGTCTGCAGCCGCGGCGCTCAGTGAGCATGCGTCCACGCTGGCGAACGACGAACTGTCCGTGTTACGGTACAGCAGGCGTTGGCGTAATAGACGTTGTGGACGGTGTAGTGCCTTGCACGACAGCGACATGACAGCGGTCGCGGTCAGCCGGCCCGGCTCGGCACCGTGAATGCTTTGCCGAGATCGACGCACATGCAGAGGTTCGAATGCACAGGTTGCCGGTTCGGCCGGTCGTCGGAGTGCTCGTCGGGCTCGCGGTCTCGCGGGCGCAGGCGCAGTCTCGTTTCGAGCTGTCTCCTTTCGCATCGCGGAACAGCTCGCTCGAAGGAAGCCCCGTTCTCGTCGGCGCCTCCCTGACCAGCTACAGCAGCAGGCTCGGCGGAATCTTCGGGCTGCGGTTTGGAGGCGGTTACGATGTTCGCTCGCTCGCGAGCTCGAGCACAGCGGGCGACACGGAGCGCGGATGGGTGGCGGACGCCGACGCCATCATTTCTCCGGCGCGGTTCCCCGTCATCGGGCCGCTGCTCGGCGGGTTCCTCCCGACGTTCTTCTCTGGAATCGGCGCGGAAGGGCTGCGGCGAACCGACGGCACCGGCGGCCAGAGTCTCGTCGGGAGTTACGGCATCGGTGTCGCGCGAACACTGGGATCGCTCGCGTTCGAGACGGAGGCACGGCATCGGACACCGATCAACTGGACCGGCTCTTCCACTGACGGAAGCGCGGCGATCCCGACGACCCGCACGGGCTGGGAGTACCGCATCGGATTTTCGATCGGCTTTGGCGGCAAGACCACGCCACGCAACATCCCGTCGTTGCCGGCTCCAGTGCCCACGGGCTCGGTCCGCCGCGCGGAACCGATACCGACCGCGGCGGCGACCGCGGTGATCACGACGGGTGACGGCTACCTCGGGACGCGCTACACGTACGGGGGCTCGACGCCGAAATCAGGGTTCGATTGCTCGGGCTTTGTACAGTTCGTGTACGGCCGCAACGGCGTGACACTCCCGCGCACCTCGCGCCAGCAAGCGACGGCGGGCAAGTCACTCGCGGCGAAGCTCGATGGCCTGCGCGCGGGAGATCTCCTGTTCTTCTCGCAGAATGGCGACGGTGTCGACCACGTCGCGATCTACGCGGGCAACGACCGGATCCTGCACTCGACCTCGAGTGGTGGTGGCGTGCGGTATGATGACCTCGACTCGCCGCGCGGGAAGTGGTTCCGGGATCGCCTGGTGGCAGCGCGCCGCGTGCTCGGCGACGGTGCGACGTTCGTCGATCCGTTCGTGGTGACGCAACAGGACGCGAAGCTCGATCCGCCGGATAGGGCGCCGAAACCGTAGCGACGGGCGACTGGCGACTGGCGACTGCCGGGGACGGGGGACGGACGACGGGCGACGGCGAAACGGAGCGTGTCAGTTGTCATTCCGAGCGCAGCGCCGCAGGCGCGGAGGCGAGGAATCGCCGTGGTCCTGGTAGAGCGGCCCCTCTTTCGGGAGGACGGCCATTCCTCGACTCGCTGTTGCTCGCTCGGAATGACACGTCGCTCTGTCACCCGCCGCCTTTTCGTCCCTCCCCATCGCCCGTCCCCCGTCCCCCGTTCTTTACGGCTTGTACGTCACGCCCAGATACACACCCACTCGATGCTCGTACGGGGCGTCCCATGAGTACGCGGCACCCGCCTTGAGTCCGATCGCGGGGACCGCGAACGCAGGAATCGCTGCGAACGAGTAGTCGGCATCGACTCCGGCGACGCGTTTCCATCCCGTCCAGTTCTCGCGGGTGGTGGCTACCCAGTAGAACGGTCGCACCGGACCTAACGCGGTGGACGCACGGAGCACCGTGGCGTGCGTGCCGATCGCGAAGCCCGTTGGGAGCGCCGGCATCGGAATCCGCTGCGACAGCACTGGTGCATCGACGAGCGGCGACGGCCAACCGCCGATGGCGAAGCGCTCGTACGAGCCGCCGCCCGCGTCGCTTCCGGCCAGGGTGGCGTCGACCCGCGCGCCGCCGAAGAGCGTCGACACGTCGGCCGTCACCGTACCGATGCCACGCGTGAACCCGAGCCCGCCGTTCGCGCCACGGGACGCATGGACGAAGCCCACGAGGTCCAGCCGGTAGCCGCCCCGCCTAACGCGAGTCGAGCCGCGGGCTTCGCCGAAGACCAGCCCACGACTCGCGTCGGCGACGCCGTCCGAGCGATCCAGCTCGCCGAGGCTCCCGCCGACACGCACGTGCAGACGCGCATTCCCATAGTCCCGCGTCGTTGCCGTGCCGATCGTGGCACCCGTGTAGATCGCGTCCAGCACGCCCGGCAGCGTCACGCTCGCATTCGAGAACGCCCGCTGCTCCGACGGGCGCTGCTCGGCACGGAAGACGCTGCCGTCGATGCTCAGGACGCCGGGAACCACGGCGCGGCTGCCACGCCACGACGCGGTGGCGGACACGCCGCGCCACGTCGACGGCTCGCCGAAAACGCCGTTCGCCGAGTAGGCCAGTCGTCCGACGGGATCCACCCCGACGAGCGACAACGACGCGAACGCGCCTTCCGTCGAATAGCTGGCACCCGGCAGCACGCGATGCTGATGCGGCCCGGCCCCATACGGGTATGCACGGGCGGGCGCCGAACGCGGCAGCGTATCGACCGGCGCAGGCGGGTTCGGGACGGCGGGGGCGAGCGATCCGGACAGCGTGACCGGTCTCCCCGCGCCGGAAGACGAGAGGGCGATGCGTCTCACGTCCAGCCCGCGGGCGTGCAGCGCCAGAAAGAGGACCGACGTGTCGTTAGGAATCGGTGCCGGCGCGGACACTGCGCTCGTCACGCGCGTTTGCGCGACCGGTGCTCCGCCCTCGAGGTCGATCACTTCCAGATTCGGCACACCGCCCGCATCGGACACGCACACGATCCGCCTGGCGCCGGGGAGGAAGGTCGCGTCGTAGCGGTTCGCGCCGTCATCGGGGTCGATGAATTGCACGTCGGTGTCGCCGTCCGTGGCCGTCAGCTCGAGAGGAATCAGGGCGAGGCGCCATCGGCCATCGCGCTGCACCGCAACGACCGCGCTGTGGCCATCCGGCGAGACGCGCGGGCGATGGTAGGGCGTCGATGGCGTGGCTCGACGCAGAATCGTCACCGCGCCGGTCTCGAGGTCCACGCGCACGAGGTCGCAGAGCCCGTTCTCGCATCGAACAGCAATCGCGGCCGTCCCGTCCGGGAGTGGATCGGCATCGCGAATCGCCGCACCGTGCGTGACGCGGCGCAGTCGGTCATCGCGATAGTTCCACACGTACAGATCGCTGCGGTAGGCGCCGTCGCCTAACGGGTCACTGTGCGTCACGAGGAGCCGCGACGTGTCGGCGAAGAATCGCGGCGAGTGGAACGGCCGTCCGGCCGATGGACGAAGGGTCGCGAGCGGCACCTTCGGCCTGGGATAACCCGGAACGGCCGGCACGTCCAGCGGGTCAAGCGCCAGCGCCTGTTCCCGCGCGCGGCGCGCTCGTGCGGTGTCCACGCGCTCCTGGGCGTGCCAGACGACCAGTGATCCTGGCAGGGTGCGCGCAGGCAGCTCGACGGCAATGAGGCGACCATCGGTCGACACCGCCGGGTCGCCCGTTGCCCAACGACGGCGCTGAACGAGCACGCCGGTGTCCAACCCCGCGGCCGCCAGAGTGTCGCGCACTACGAGGGCGCGCCGCGTCAGCTCGACGGTGAACCGGCCATAGAGCTCGTCAGGCGGCGCGCCGTACACGCCGGCGAACGCTTCCGCGAACGTCCGCGGCTGGCGCGCGCTCAACCGCCGCCAGACCGCAACGAGACTGGAGTCACCACGCTGGGCAACGAGCCACTCCAGGAAAGCCGAACCGGCGAGGTAGGCCATCGAAGCCGCGGCGAAGTCGCCGCCTGACGAGAGCTGCCCGTAGGTCGGCAGCTTGCCCTCGAGCGCCCACTGGCGGAGGTAGGCCGCGCGCGCCGCACTGTGAGGCCGCCCGCTTCCCGTTAGGCGTCCCTCGACGTATGTCGCGTAGCCCTCGATCGCCCAGCGCGGAGTGCGGCGCGCGAGGGGCCCGACGCGCAACGGAAGGAATCGCCAGAGACGCCGCTCGCGCGGGTTGCGCGTCGGCCTCGCCAGGTGTGCGATGTGCGCATACTCGTGTGCGGCGAGCAGTTCGGGCCAGTCGCGATACGTCCCGAGCGTTCCGGCCGGGTCGGGCGGCGTCGGCCACAGAACGATCAGTGGGCCATCGAGCAGCGCGTTCGCGAATCCGTTCGATTGGCCGACCGGGTCCTCGACGATCACCGTGATCCGCCGATGCGGCGCATACCCCACCAGCGCCGAGACCGCATCGTGGATCGTATCCAGCCGGGTGGTCAGGTCCTGCACCCACTCGGCCATTGGAGCCGGGTAATGCACCTCGAAGTAGCGCGTGCGCACAGTCATCCAGTCGAGCGCCGGACGCGCGAAGTTCGACTGGGCGTTGGCCAACCGCGCGATTCCGAGCAGCGCGATGAGTAGAACGCGAATGGACGTGGCGCGCACGCCCGAAGATATCGGGGCGCGCAGAAATTACGACCGCGGAATTGCTTGCCGTTCGGCCGCGAGTCGTCGAGCGGTCATTCGCTCTTCCAGGTCGCGGCGAGGAACGGCGTCGTCGTTGGCTGCGGCGAGCCGCCACTCGGCTCGTCGGTCACTGCCGTCACGGCAATGCGAAGCCCGGCTGGAACGGCAACCGATGCCAGGGCGTGCCCACTCGAGTCCGTGTTGAACGTGCCGAGACTCACGGACGCTTTGGCGGTCTCGGTCAATGGCGCAGGCGAGCGAGAACGCCATGCCGGCGTAGCGATCGTACAGGTCGCCGAGCGCGCGCTCGTCGCCGGCGACCACCTGAGCGACGAGCGCAGAGTCAGGGGTCTGGACCCCTGCCGGGTGAGTCGGCATAACCCTCAGAAATTGCTGCAACGCCACGAGGGCCGCAACGTCGGCGCCGAGTAGATGGATTCGAGCCTCATCGTACTCTTACGCCGGCCGCGCAAACACTGGGTTCGAATGGCGATCGTTATGCGATCTGGGCGCCGGACGCCGCCACGATTTTGGATGGCCTGCGGTCCAGCGCCTCACGCACCTGAGTGGCGAGTGTCTCGGCGGTGAATGGCTTCGCCAGGACCGGTGTGGCGAGGTCGGTGCCCGATCCGGCCAACTCTCCGTCGTTGTAGCCCGACATGAACAGGATCGGCAAACCCGGACGACTTGCCGCGAGCGCGCGCGACAGCTCTCGGCCCCCCATCCCCGGCATGATCACGTCACTGAGCACGAGATCGATGGTATCGCCCTTCTGTGCGCAAACGCGGAGCGCCTCGTTGCCATCGCGCGCCTCCAGAATCGCGTAGCCCTGATCGCGCAGCACGCGGCGGACGATCAGCCGGACCGCGTCCTCGTCTTCCACGACGAGCACCGTCTCCGTCCCGCGCGGCAGGGCGTTGTGCATCACGTGCTCCGCCTTCGCTGGGACCGCGCCAGATACCTGCGGCAGGACGATATCGAACGTGGTGCCGCGGCCCGGCGCGCTGCGGACGTCGATGTGGCCGCCGCTTTGACGCACGATGCCGTAGACCGTCGACAGTCCGAGACCGGTGCCCTTCCCTGTCACCTTGGTCGTGAAGAACGGCTCGAAGATGCGCTGCTGCGTCGCGGCGTCCATGCCGACGCCGGTGTCGCGCACGGAAAACACGACGTGCTTGCCCGGGTTCACGCCGGCGTGGCGGCGGGCATATGCCGTATCGAGGTGAACGACCCGCGTCGAGATCGCGAGCACGCCGCCGTTAGGCATGGCGTCGCGGGCGTTGACGACGAGATTCATCACGACCTGCTCGATCTGGCCTCGGTCGGCGCGCACGGCGCCGATCCCGCTCTCGAACTGCGTCACCAGCGCGATGTCCTCGCTGATGACGCGCCGCAGCAGCCGCTCCATGTCGCCGATGACCTCGTTCAGATCGAGCACCTGCGGCTGCAACACCTGGCGCCGCGAGAACGCCAGCAGCTGGCGCGTCAGCGATGCCGCGCGCGCCGCGGCCTGCGTGATCTGATGGGCGTCCGACCGGCGAGGATCCTGCTCCGGCAACGCGTTGATCAGGAACTGCCCATAGCTCGTGATGACGGTGAGCAGGTTGTTGAAGTCGTGGGCGACGCCGCCGGCGAGCTGGCCAACAGCGTCCATCTTCTGCGCCTGGCGGAGCTGCTCCTCCATCATCCGGCGCTCGGTGACATCCGCCATCACCCATACGGTCCCGAGGACGCCCCCAATGCCACGCAGCGCCGCCGTCGATACGTACACGTCGACGATCGTGCCATCCTTCCGGGCGCACCGCGTTTCGTACCCCGTGAACGAATGCTCGCCCGATGCCGACAGTCGGCGCATGTCATCCTCGAGCTGCTCGACCGGAACGATCGGGATCGGGCGCCCGAGCACGTCGCCGGCGAACCAGCCGAACATTCGCTCCGCGGCGACGTTCCATTCGCTGACGGTGCCGTTGAGGTCCGTCGTGACGATCGCGAGCGGCGACGCCTGAATGAGGGTCTGCAGCGTGTCGTTCGTCTCGCGCAGGGCTTGCTCGGCGCGATGCCGCTCGGTGACGTCGTGGGCCAGCGTCAGGCGCGCCGGGCGGTCGAGCACCGTCAGCGCGTGCGTCACGACCTCCACCGAGATGATCCGGCCGTCCTTCGTCCGGTGCTGCCACACACCACCGTCGAACTCGGGCGAATCGGGGGCACGCGCCGCGACGAGGAGTTTCGCGACCTCGGTATCCGGCCGGATGTCGGTGATGCGCATCCCGAGGAATTCGCTCCGCGAGTAGCCGTAGTGCTTGATGGCGGCATCGTTCACGGCGACGAACGCCAGCGTCTCGATGTCGTAGACCCACATCGGCAACGGATTCGCATCGAACAGGAGTCGGTACCACTCTTCCGACGCCCGCAACCGCTCTTCTGCTCGCTTCTGCTCGGTGATGTCACGCGCCACCGCATACACCAGCCCATGCTCCTTTCCGGGAGTCTGGACCATCCAGCCGAGCCACTTGTAGCTGCCGTCCTTGCACCGGAGACGGTTCTCGTACCGGTGAGCTTGGACGCCTCCCTCGAGCGTGCGCGCGCTATTGATGGCCGCGGGTCGATCGTCCGGGTGAATCAAGTCCAGGACCGGCGTTCCCATCAGCTCATCCGGCTCGTAGCCGAGTACCGAGCAGAACGCGGGGTTCATGCGAACGAGTTGGCCGCTGAAGGACGCGATGCAGAACATGTCCGCCGAGAGCGAAAAGAAGCGATCTCGTTCGCGCTCCGCGGCACGCCGCTCCGTGAGGTTGACCATCGACCCGATCATGCGTCGCGGTGTCCCATCGGCCTCTCGAAGCACATAGCCGCGATCCAGCATCTCGGCGTAGGTCCCGTTGCCGCAGCGGAAGCGGTACTCGGCCGTCCAGATCTGTGTATCGGAGTCGAGCGCGTCGATGCGGCTGGCGGTGGTGGCGCTGCGATCCTCGGGGTGAATCTGCTCCGTCCACCACTCGACGCCTCCGAGCTCCTCTGGCGTCACACCGAACGCCGCGCTCGCGCTCTCGCTCCACTGAACGACGCTGGTGCGGATGTCCCAATCCCAGATGACGTCATTGGTGGCGCGCGCGGCAAGTCGGTGACGCTCTTCGCTCGCCGCGAGCGCGGCCGTTCGAGCCTCGAGCGTCGCCGCCATGGTGTTGAACGTCGCCGCAAGCACACCGACCTCGCCAGGCGCACTCAGATCGGTGCGCGCACCGAGGTCGCCGGACCCGAAACGCGCCGCATCGGCCGTGAGCTTCCGGAGCGGGTCGGCAATGCGGGCCGCTACGAGCGCCGCGAGGAACAGCGCACCGCCCAGGCCTAACGCGCCGAACAGCGCCAGGAATCGCCATTCCGGTTCGTTGGCCAGAGGAGAATCGTCGTCCGCCCGGCTGACGATGACGAGCCAGGGCACCGCCGTGACGCGTTGGAAGGCATACGCGTGTCCCAGGCGCGCCTCGGCCGAGTCGACGAACCCCGATCGGTCGTCCCGCAGGCGCTCGACGCGCTCTGGCGCCATGAGCCGCGTACCGATCGGGATCGGCTGTCCGCCGGCACGCGCGAGCACGGTACCGTCGCCATCGAGAAGCGTGACTATGGCGCTGGTTCCGCCCGACCCAGTGAAGGCGAGATATCGCCCGAGGCTGTCGAGTCGCGTAGACACGGACGCCACCCCGGCGATGGCGCCGTCCTGTCGGATGCGCCGTGCCATCGTTAGGCTCCAACTGCCGATCTCGTGGCTCTCGATCGGGCGACCGACCGTCATGTGGGTCGTCGCGACGGCCTCCCGGAAGAACCGATGGGCCGCGACTTCCATCTTCCGCGCCCTCGCCGGATCCGTGTCGGACGACCCGATGTTGTGGCCGTCGGCACTCCAGAGCGCGAGGTTCGTGATGTAGGTAGGGAGCTCACGCCGCAGGCGACGCAGGATCGCGTCGTTCCTCGCGATCGACGCGGTGTCGGCGGATGCCCCCTCGGCGATCGCGACAAGGAGCCCCTCGAGGGTACCGAGTTGATCGTCGACGCGAGCGCCGACCTGTGCGGCCAGGTCCCGCAGCCGGACGTGGGTATCGCGTTCGAGGTCGCGCTGGTAACTGACGTATGTCGTCGAGAAGATCGCGATCCACGGCAACAGCATCGCGAGGACCAGCAGCACCAGGCGCTCCCGGATCCCGACCGCGGCCAATCGCGCACGGAACTGCTGCGCCAATCGTCTCACGGGCGATTCACCGTTCGCCGCGTGGCAAGGAAGCAACCGACACGCCGATAGGGCACCAGACTCATAACAGGGGCTGACGTTCGACTGGCGCTAAACGTAACGCCGAGGCCCGGCATCCCACAGTCAGCCGCACGACACGCGATGCGCCGCCGCATGCGCGTCTTGTGGCATCGACTCGACTCTGGAAGGAGGCCTCCATGATCGCTCTACCGTTCCGCCGCCTCGCCGCGATTGGCGCCGTCGCAGCATCGTCCCTCGCTGTGGCAGCCGCGTCACCTGTCTTCGGGCCACCGTGGATCTCCATCGAAACGCCGCCGAACCCGTTCGACGCAACGTCCCGCGGGGCGTTCCTCGTCGTCCACACGTATCACCACGGGGACGTCGTTGCGTCCGGTGTCAATGGCTCGGCCGAAGGCATCGTGTCAGGTACCCGTCGCTCGATTCCCCTCGTGTTCGACACCACCTCGCGACGCGGAACATATGCGCTGCGCAAGCAGTGGCCAAACGAAGGGACCTGGATGCTGGTCATCAATACCGGTGGCCGCGCTCAGGGCGTCACGGCGCTGGTGGACATCTCGCCGCAGGGCGAGGTCGCCCAGGTGCGCGTTCCGACCAGACGGTCGGCCGATGGCTGGGATCTCCCGCAGCAGGTGACTGCCCGCGACATCGACCAGGCCCTCGAGACGCGCGCCTCACGCGCACTGAGCGCGGGGAAATAGCGTCACGCGCGGCTCCACACTTGCAAGTGCCGGGAGCGTGAACCGCCTTTCCACGCTCCCGGAGTACGTTGGACGTGCACACCGTTCTGTGGACCCTCGCGGCCGCCGCGCTGCTTGTCCTGCTCGCGCTGGCGCTCATCGGGCTTCGCTATCTGACGCGCGGAACGCCTGTCGCCGATGTCGCCGGCGTGGATGGCAATCGTAACCTGCCGCGGACGGACGATGAGCAGTTCGCGGCGTCGATCGAGCTGTTGACCGGAACGAAGCTCACGTGCGGGAATCACGTCGAGCTCTGTCTCAACGGCGACGGCACGTACGAGAGGTTGTTCGCGGACCTCGCCAGCGCGAAGGTGACGATCACGCTGCAGATGTACTACTGCCAGCCAGGCCAGGTCGCCGATCGATTCGCCGACGTGATGCGCGAGCGCGCGAAAGCTGGCGTTCGCGTGCTTTTCCTGCTCGATGCCTTCGGGTCCGGAAAGCTCACCGAGGATTACCTTCAGTCGCTCGCCGACGCCGGTGTGCAAGTGGCGAAGTTCCGACCGGTCAACTGGTACCAGCTCGAGAAGGCCTACGCACGATCGCACATTCGCGTCGTCGTCGTCGATGGGTGCATCGGATATACTGGCGGCTTCGGCATGGACGACAAGTGGCTCGGCGATGGTCGCCATGAGCACCAGTGGCGCGACACGAACGTGCGCTTCACCGGACCGGCGGTCCTGCAGCTTCAGGCGACGTTCGCGAAAGGATGGGCCGAGGCGACTGGTGAGCTGCTGACCGGCGCGGAGATCTTCCCGTGCGTCCGTGAAGACGGTAACGATGGGACAATGCGCGCGACGTTGCTTCACACGGCCCCGACGATCGGCAGCACGCCCGCGGAGCGACTGCTCGCGCTCTCCATCGCCGCCGCCCGCCACACACTCTACATCACCAACTCGTACTTCGTGCCTGACGAGGATTTCGTTCGCCTGCTGTGCAACGCCGCCGGGCGCGGAGTCGATGTCCGCGTGCTCACGCCCGGACCGCTCAACGATGTGAAGAGCACGTGGTACGCGGGGCGCGCGCAGTACGAGCAACTGCTCGCGGGGGGAGTTCGCATCTTCTGGTACCAACCGGCGATGATCCACGGTAAATCGTTCGTCGTGGATGGCTGCTGGGCGTCCATCGGCACGATGAACTTCGACAACCGGTCGCTCGCATTCAACGACGAGTCCAACCTGCTCGTGCTCGACGATGACTTCGGCAGGTCGGTGCGCGAGATGTTTCTCGATGACCTCACGCGATCGAAGGAAGTGACGCTCGAGGAGTTCCGGCGGCGGCCGCGGAAGGATCGACTCCTCGAGTGGGGCGCGAGTCGTGTCGCGCGTATCCTGTAGCGTCGCAGGGTAGATTCGACGTATGAGCAACAGCGACGCCGAACACGGCGAGCGCGTCCGCCTCGACAAGTGGCTTTGGGCCGCGCGGTTCTTCAAGACGCGCGGCCTGGCGGCGGACGCCATCGACAGCGGCAAGGTCGACGTCAACGACACGCGCGCGAAGCGCGCAAAGATGATTCAGGTTGGCGATGAGGTTCGCGTGCGGCAAACGCCATTCGAGCACGTCGTCCACGTTCGCGGGCTATCGGAGCGGCGTGGGCCGGCCAGCGTCGCGGCGACGTTGTACGAGGAGACGGCCGACAGCAAAGCCAGGCGCGAGATGCTGGCGATGCAGATTCGGAGCATGCCCTCGGACGATTGGGAAAGCGGCCGGCCGACGAAGCGCGACCGTCGCGAGATCGATCGTTTTCGGGGCAGGTAGGCGGCAGGCGCCAGGCGGCGTTCGAGAGCCAACGACTGGCAGCTAACCACCGGCGATGTCGGTAAGGGTCGGAGTGTCCAGACGGTGGCCGCCGTTGAACGTCACGAGCCGCGCATGGATTCCCGCGGCGTTGAATCGGCCGACTTCGACGTCGGCGGCTGCCCACGACGCAAGCTCGTCACGCTCGCCCATGGCGAAGACCACCGGGGCGCCCGCGAGCCGGCCGGCGAGATCCGCCAGGTCCACGTCCGCGGGAACCGAACCGGCCCAGAGCACCACTTTGTGCGGCCGCACACAGCGGCCGCGCACGAGCCAGCGGCTCACCGTCGCGACGCCTTGCGAGAACCCCAGCACGCACAGCCTAACGTGGGACGAGGATGCGACAGGAAGGAGGTGATCGAGCAGGGTATCCAGGTACACGGTCTGATCGGCGATCTCGTGCTCACGATCTTCCCGCGTCATCCACGTCGCGCCAACCCCCGCCTGCGTGTTCACCCCCACCCGCGACCGGTCGAGATAGAACCGCGACAGGCCTTCCGGCGCGACAATGCGTCTCCACGGAGCAGCGAGCGGGACGAACGGCTCGAGGAACCGCGAGGCGAGCTGCCCGTACCCGTGGCACACGATCCACATCTCGCGGAGCTCGTTCGCGTCCTCCGCTCCTCCATCGCTTCCGCCGACCGTGAAGTAGCGAGCGGTGCGCGTGACCACGAGATGATGTTCGACCATCACGTCCGCGGCTTGACCAGCAGGCGCTGCCCGGCGCGAATGCTGTGCGACGGCAGCGCGTTCCATTCCTGCAGCTCCTCGACGGTCACGTTGAATTGACGCGCAATGAGCTCGAGCGCATCGCCACGGGCCACCTCGTAATAGATCGGCTGGCGCGCGGCGTCGGCGATCGCGAGCGCCTTCTGCCGTTCTTCCTCGAGACTGTCCCGGATCGCTTGCTGCCGGCGCGTCATGAGCGTCAGCACGCTGTCGAGCCGTGAGCGTTCAGCCGGCGGCACGCCGAACGTGCGCGTCTGGCCGGGCGCGCTGACTACGACGCCGTTCTCCGTCCCGAGGAAGACTCGCCCGCGCGACACGTCGATCGGCCGGTCGTATGGGAACGACGATTCCTCGAGCAGCTGCGGCTCCGGCTCGCGCGGGAGAATGTCCTCTGGCGGGACGCCGACGTAGAGCAGGCGGCGGTTGGTTGCCGCCAGAACTCCGTGCGTGACCCGGAAATAGTTCCACCAGTGGCGCGCGATCACCGGCGCGCGCCAGTCGATCTCCTCGCCGCGTTCGAGCATGAGCTCGAGCTCGCCGTTCGCGATCCGTGCCGACCCCTCCGCGTCGCCGCGATGCACGAACAGCAGCCCGCCGACGACCACCAGGAGCAGCGCGACGACGATGCCCCACGCCGACACCCGCAGGGCCACCCGCCAGCGCGGCAGCCGCGGCGGCGCCGGGCGCGCGCGCCGAGCCGCTGCCTCCATCTCCTCGGTCCAACCGGTCGATGGCGGTGCAAACCCCGGATCTGGAAGCTCACTCATCGAGTTCGACGCTAGAAACACGAGCGGCCCCGCGCAAGCGCGGAGCCGCAGCCAACCTCCAGCCATACCGTCGCCGCTGGCGCTCAGGGCGATCCCTACGACGTTGGTCCGTGAGTCTTCGCCTTCTCCTGCCTGAGGTACTCGGCCGTCACGTCGCGCGGATGATGGTACGTCTTCTTGTGAATCACGAAGGCGGTCGTGAACGCGGTCGCCACGAGCGCGATGATGAACAGAGCCACTCCCCAGCCCTGCGAGAAATTTCCTTCGATCCGTCGGGTCGTCGGTTCCATTGGGTTCGGAATGCGGGTGAAGTCCCGGAAAATGTAGCTAGGCCTACTGCAGCTTCGCCACTCGTTCCCGGCCGGCCTTTTCGATGGCCGCATCGGCCGCGTCGATCGCCTGCTTCGTTTCCCGGGAGGATCCACCGACCTCGATCTCCGACGTCGTGCGAACGCCGCGGCGATACCAGTCGGTCCACGTGTCCAGGATCAACCGTTCCTTGCCGCGATCGCCGCCCTTGGCGATGGCGTCGCGGGACAGCGCCGTCTCGGCGTCGAGCCGGGCGATTGCGGCTCGTTCGAGCTCGGCGACGAGCCCACGCGCCGTCTCGCCGTCGGCCGACGCCAGCGTCAGGGCGGACACCAGCGCCGACACGCCGACGTTCGCCAGCTCGCGGGGCGAAACGTTAGGCAGCCGGTCGTTGTCCGTATGATAGTACACGTCCGTGAAGTGCCAGAAGAGCACCCCGGGCTTGTGGGCGTCGAGGAACGGCACGTGGTCGCTTCCCCCCTCGAACGGGTTCGTGCGCACGACCCACCCCGTCACCGCGGCCTGATCCAGGCACCGCTGCAGGACGAAGTCGTTGAAGAAATGGGGCCGCAGCTGATCCACCGTGAGCGGGCTTCCGCCCCACTCGGTGTGGTGATCGTCGCCGCGCGTCCACACGGCGGACGGGTCGGGCATCTTCTCGATGAGAAACGTACCGCCGGTCTTTTCCGTGTCCTCGCCTACCATGTCCAGGCTGAGGCCCCACTTGACCGTCTCCGCGCGCGACGCGTCAGCGAGGTAGCGACGGGTGGCCTGGATCTCGTTCCCCCAGATGAACGTGACCGACCGCCGCGGGTCGACGGTGCCGGCCCGGAGGAGTGACGAGACCACGCGCGCCATCTCCACCTGCGCGCCAACGCCTGACGCGTTGTCGTTCGCCCCCGGCTCCTGGACATGCGCGCTGAAGACGAACCGCTCGTTAGGCTTCGCGCTCCCGTGCACGTCCGCGATCACGGTGCGCTCCACCGACGGCGAAAACCGCGACCGCGTCATCACCCGCACGCGCACGGAGCCCGCGGCGAGCGCATGGAGCAGCGCTTCCCGGGCGTCGTACGAGAGCAGCAATCCCCACGTCTTCGCGTCAGCGTCGGCCGAGATCGACGAGAACTGGATCGAGGTTCGGTGGGTCTCGGGCTGGGTGTAGGCGGGCATCGCGTACGCGAGCACGCCGATCGCGCCTCGCTTGCGCGCCTCGATCGACAAACGCCCAACGGGCATCTCGCCAAACACGATCTTCCCGGCCATCGACACCCGGTCGAACGCACCGTTGTCGCCCTTGCCAACCGACACGACTTCTGCCTCGACCCCACCGTCGGGTGTGGATGACGAGCCGACCGCGAGCATGTTGCGGTTCGTGGCGAACCGCAACAGGGGTGTCGATGATCCCACGATCGTGAGCGAGGCGTCGAGCGGGTCCCACGCCGGGCCCGACATGGGTCGCCGTTCGATCCGGAAGGTGAGCCGGTCGGTGGGCTTTGCGGTCTTCTCGTCGACGTATCCGGCCGCGCGCAGCTGCTCGGCGATGTGATCGATGCTCTCCTCGAAGCCGCGATTGCCCGGCCAGCGCCAGCGTTGCTCGACGAACGCTACGGTCGAGAGCGCCCGGTCACCCGAGTACGCCGAACGAACGAGGTCGAAGAGCCGTGATACCGCTGGCGGCGGGGGGGACGACCGGGACGTCCCCTGTGCGACGGCTTGACGCGAGGAAAGCGCGGCGAGCGCGATGAGGGCGCCAACGAGACCTGGACAAAACGAAGACGCCGCGAAGGCGCGGCGTCTCGTGTCAAACGATGTCTGCATGCCCTCAATAATCAGCTTGCAACGCGCTCGATGCCACTGTCGCGCATGGTGATCGGAAGCGCCACGCGGGCCAGATGGTCGCTCATCGCCTGGGCCGCCCGATCGGGGTCGCCGTCGGCGATGGCGTCCACGATGTCGCGATGATCAGCGAGCGCCGTCGGAAGCCAACTGTCGTCGAAATCGTCGCGATAGAGCCGTTCGGTTCTCAGCAGTGCGACGATCGTCTGGCTGAGCAGGACCAGCACCGGGTTGCCGGTCGCCCGCGCCACCTCGACGTGGAACTCCGTATCGCCGTCGATCAGCCGCGCTGAAATCGAGTTTTCCTCCTCGAGCTCGGCGGAGATGGCGCGCAGTCGCGCGACGTGGGCCTCGGTGCGCCGAATCGCCGCCAGGCGGGCGGTCGGGACCTCCAGCAGCTCGCGAGCCTCCTGAACGCTGGCGATGTTGTGCGGCTCGTTTCTGAGCAGCAGGGTCATCGACTCGACCACGCGGTCCGGCGAGAGGTTTGTCACGAACGTCCCACGTCCGACGAAAACCTCGATCAGTCCCTTTTCCGTGAGCGACTTGATCGCCTCGCGGACCGCGGTGCGGCTCACGCCGAACCGTTCGGCGAGATCTCGCTCGGCAGGGATCTGGTCGCCTGGCTTGAGGGCTCCCGAGAGAATCTGCTGCTGGATCTGGTCGACGATCTCCTGGTAGAGCCGCTCCTTCGGCTTGATTGGCAAGTACACAGGCATCTTTATCCGTCCTGGAGCCAGAGGCGGCGACTCCGGCGCGGGCCGGAGCGTCGCCGATGAAACTGGTCGCGTGCTACGGAGCGTGCACGCGCGTCATGTACTTCGAAATACGCGGGTGAGGCCGCGAGCGTTGGCGTTGGTGCGACGACCGGACATGCGATGCGTCCGGCCGGGTCGGCGAGTGGGGCGTTGGGCGCCAGTTCCCTAGTGGCCGCCGCCCGCCGCCCGTAGCTTGTCGCCCCATGCACCTCACACCGGTCTCGCGGCGAACGCCGCTCTCGCTCGACGATCGCTCGGCGGCACGGCCGTCGGAGCTCCCTGACGATGACGAGCTGAAGCCGAAAACGAACGAACTGCTCAAGCGGCTCGGCGACCTGCAGGCGACCCTGTACGCCGACGCCAGGTACGCCGTGTTGGTCATCCTCCAGGCCCGCGACGCCGGAGGAAAGGACGGCACGGTCCGGAAAGTCTTCGGCGCTTGCAACCCGCTCGGCTGCGAGGTAACGGCCTTCAAGGTGCCGACGCCCCTGGAGCTCAGCCACGACTTCCTCTGGCGGGTCCATCACGCGGTTCCGGCGCGCGGGAAGCTCGGGATCTTCAACCGGTCGCACTACGAAGATGTGCTGGTGGTGCGCGTGAAAGACCTCGTGCCGAAGGCAGTCTGGTCCAAGCGCTACGACCAGATCAACGAGTTCGAGCAGATGCTCGACGACAACCGCGTGAAGATCATCAAGTTCTTTCTGCACATCTCGCGCGACGAGCAGGCGAAGCGCATGCGCGATCGGTTGTCGGATCCGAAGAAGAACTGGAAGTTCCGCGCCGGCGATCTCGACGATCGTGACCTGTGGGATGAGTACACGAAGGCGTATCGCGATGCACTGCGGCTGTGCAGCACGCCGTGGGCGCCGTGGTATGTGGTCCCGGCCGATGACAACAAGGCGCGCAACTATTATATCGCGCGGACGATGGTGGACACCCTCGAGGGACTCGGACTCCGCTACCCAAAGGCCGACAAGTCGGCGCTCAAGCTCAAGCGGAAGTTCAAATGACGGCAGGCCGTCTCGAGACGTTAGGTTCGCAGTTCCCTCGCCGACTGCCTTACGCGGAGTGATTCGATGGCCTTGCCCGCTTCCGAGTTCATGACGACCACGGCGAATTTCCTCGATGGCTACCGCATCGTGCGCACGTTCGGTGTGGTTCGAGGCATTACCGTCCGATCGCGGTCGGTTTTCGGGACGCTTGGCGCGGCCCTGCAACAGCTGCGTGGCGGCGAGATCTCCTTCCTCACGGAGCTCTGCGAGCGAACGCGTCATGATGCGTTCGCGCTCGCGATAGCGCACGCTCGTGAGCTCGGCGCCAATGCGCTCGTGGCGCTTCGCTACGATGCGACCGAGATCATGGCCGGCGTGTCGGAGGTGCTGTGTTATGGGACGGCGGTTCGCGTCGTGCCTGTCCGCGACACGGACGCCGCCGTTTGACGCTCGTCGTCCATAAGGCCCTCACGATTTCCTGATCCCTGACCCGTGCTGCTCGCCGGCGACATCGGTGGGACCAGAACCCGGCTCGCGCTTTACGACGAGTCGACGGGGGCGCTTCGTCGCGCCGTATGGACGCAGTACGACAGCCAGTCGGCGTCCACACTCGAGGAGATCGTCCTCCGCTTTCTCGCGGAGAACGGGAATCCCGAGACTACGGCCGCCTGCTTCGGCGTCGCCGGCGCGGTCGTCGGCGGAAAGGTTCGCACGACGAACCTGCCGTGGCAGGTCAGCGAGGTGGGGCTCGCGGAGCGTCTCGAGATCCCCCGCGTTCGGCTGCTGAACGATCTCGAGGCAGCAGCGCACGGCGTCATCGCGATCATTGATCCCGCGTCGCTCGTGGCAATCCAGGCGGGGAGCCCACCGGCGGAGCGGCGAGCGTTGGCGCTGGTGTCTGCCGGCACCGGCCTTGGGGTTGCGCTGATGTGGTGGAATGGACACGAGTACCAGGTCGCGCCGTCCGAGGGCGGGCACTGCGATTTTGCACCCCAGGACGACGTGGAGGATGCGCTCGTCGTGTGGCTGCGGCATCAGTTCGGTCACGTCAGCTACGAGCGCATCGTGTCCGGTCCCGGGTTGGTGAACCTCTACCGGTTCCTGCGGGAATACCGAAACATCCCGGAACCCGCGTGGCTCACGACGCGCATCGGGCCCGGCGACCCGGCGCCTGTGATCGCGGAGGCGGCGCTCGACCGCACGGACCCTGTCTGCGACGAGACCCTAACGCGATTCGTGCGCATCTACGGCGCGGCCGCCGGCAACTACGCGCTCACGTCGCTCGCAGTGGGCGGCGTGTTTCTCGGGGGAGGTATCGCGCCGAAGATCCTCTCGCGGCTCAAGGATGGCCCGTTCCTGGAAGCCTTCGCCGCCAAGGGCCGGTTCGCAGACGCCATGCGAAAAATGCCAATCCACGTCGTGATGGCCCCCGACGTCGCCCTCCTCGGCGCTGCCTCCTGCGTGTCGGCGAAGATTTGATCCGTAAGGGGTCAGAGTCCTTGCGAATCGTTCGAACGCACTGACGACGGATCAAGGGGCTCGGAGTCGTGTCCGGTCATGCCGCCGGTAACGTCAGGGTAAACGTGCTTCCCCTCCCGATCACCGACTCGGCCACCAGGTCGCCTCCCATGGCGCGCGCGAGATCGCGGCTGATCGCGAGGCCGAGCCCCACCCCTTCGTTTGGCGCGCCGGCCGATCGCGCTACCTGGACGAACGGCTCGAAGATCGCAAAGAGCTTGTCGGACGGAATGCCGCGGCCGGTGTCGCTCACACGGACCGTCACGCGGTCACCCACCGACGCACACTCCAACACGATCTCCCCGTCAGGCTGCGTGAACTTGATGGCGTTCGTCATCAGGTTCACGAGGATCTGCTTCACCTTCTCGCGATCGGCCAACACGCGCAACCCTTCACCGCCGCGGCGAACGAACCGGAGCGACTTCGCGTGGAGCTGCAGTGTGGTCACGTCCTCGACGTCCCTGATGGCGTCGTCGAGCTCGAACTCGCGGATCTCGTACCGGACGGTGCCGGCATCGAGCCTAACGAAGTTCAGCACATCGTTGATCAGCGCCAGGAGATGCTTCTGGCTCCGACGGATTCGCTGGATGTCCTCCCGTTGGGCCGCCGTGACGGGCCCGCGAACCTCCAGCTCGATGAGCTCCGCATACCCATCGATCGCGTTGAGCGGCGTGCGCAGCTCGTGACTCATCATGGCCAGGAAATCCGACTTCGCGCGGCTCGCCTGCTCCGCCTCCGAGCGGGCCGCTTCCGCCTCGAGGCGTGAGATGTTCGCCTCCTTTCGCGCGCGCTCGGCGTTCGCGAGCAACCGCGCTCGCTCCTCCTCTCCCTGTCGTCGCTCCGTGATGTCCGCGATGACCGCGACCACCGACGGTGCCACCTGCTCTCGCGGCAGGACCGGGTCCAGCCTCACCGAGAACCATCGATCGGCGCGTTGCACCTCGTACTGCCGCGGCTGCGCCGAGGCGAGGACGCTTGCGATGGTTGCGCTCGCGGATTCGCCCGTGGGAGGGAACAGGTCCTGAAAATTCCAGTCGCCTTGTTTCGCGCCGAGCAGGACGAGCAGTGCGTCGGCGGCTCGGTTGCACCGAACCAGCCCGCCGTCCGCGTCGATGATGCACACGGCATCCGTGATGGCGTCGAACGTCGCGGCCCATTGATCGGCCGCCGCGCGAACGTTCTCCTCCGCGGCACGCACACGGAGCAGCGCGCGGACCGTGGCGATCAGCTCCTGCGATTCCACGGGACGCGTCAGGAACGCGTCCGCGCCAGCGTCGAGGCCCTGGGCACGCCACTCGCCGGTCGTGAGGGCCGGAGCAATGTGAATGATCGGAATCCCTGCGGTAGCCGGATCGCACTTGAGCTGGTTCGCGAGCTCGAAGCCGGGCCGCCCGGGAATTTCCGAATCCAGGACGATCACGTCGGGATGATGCTCGACGCACCGCATGAGGTCATCGGGGTCCACCGCCGTATGGACCTCGAACCCGGCCTGTCGAAGCCACGTCGCGATCGCCGCGCGACTGTCGTCGCGGTCGTCGGCAACGAGCACGGTTCGCGCCCCAGGCACTCTCTGGACAACGCCCTCTGAACCCGCGCTCTGATCGTGCAGGGGATTGCCAGCCGACGTCATACCCGGAAGCGTAGGAAGATGCGCGCCACGCGCGCGTAAGGCAGCGGAGTCGGCGTGCGTCATCGACTCCGGCACTTTCGAGTTACCCTGAAACCGGTGTTTCGAGCCAGCCGTACGTCGGGGATCCTCCACCCCCCGCCATGCAGGCCGTTCTCAGAGACATCCGCTATGGAGCCCGATCGCTGCGGAAGAGTCGCGCACTGACGTTCGTCGCGCTTCTCGCCCTCACGCTTGGCATCGGCCTCACGACCACGATGTTCAGCATCGTCTACGGCGCCATGCTGAAAGGGCTACCCTTCCCGAACGCCGACGAGCTCATTTTTGTACAGCGAGACAACCTGGCGCGCGGCCTCCAGCGCATGCCGACGCCGATCCACGACTATCTCGACTACCGCTCGCAGCAGCGGAGCTTTTCGGGAATCGCGGCGTTTTACCAGGGCACGGTGAACGTCAGCGGCGCCGAGAAGGCCGAGCGCTACGACGGCGCGTGGGTGAGCGCGGAGTTTTTCGACGTGCTGCAAGTCATGCCCCAGCTCGGCCGGGCGTTCCGCCGTGACGAGGAAACGCCGGGCCTCGGGAACGTGGCCGTGTTGAGTCATTCGATGTGGCAGGATCGCTTCGCGAGCGACCCGCGGATCCTCGGCAAGGCCGTTCGAGTAGATGGCCGGCTATACACGGTTGTTGGGGTCATGCCGGCGAATTTCACGTATCCGGATCGTCAGGCGATCTGGATGCCGTTGCAGCTCGATGCTGCCAAGCTCGAGCGCGGGGGCGGCCAGGGACTGAGGGTCATTGCGCGACTTCGCCGCGGGGTATCGCTGGACGTCGCGAACACCGACGTCGCCGGGATCGCGCGGCGTATCGCGACCGACTACAAGGCGTCGAACGAGGGAATCAGTGCCTCGGCCCGGCCCATCATGGAGAGCGAGATCGGTCCGCAGCCCCGCCGCCTGCTCTGGACAATGCTCGGTGTCGTGTCGTTCGTGCTGCTCATCGCGTGCGCGAACGTGGCCAACCTGCTCCTCGACCGCGCGGCGCACCGAACGAAGGAAGTGGGGATTCGAACGGCGCTCGGGGCGTCGCGGCTCGCGGTTGTTAGGCAGTTCCTGAGCGAAGCGTTGGTCCTCGCCGTCATCGGCGCCGTGCTCGGCGCGGGTGTCGCGCAGGTCGGCATCATGCTGTTCAATCGCGCCATCGTCGACACGAGTCCTCCGTTCTGGCTGGACATCCGGCTGCACCCGCCGGTGCTGCTGTTCGTCGCGGCAGCTGCACTCGTGGCGAGCCTGTTTTCCGGGGCGATCCCGGCGTACCAGGCGTCCCGCGCGGACATCAACGCGATTCTCAAGGACGAGTCGCGAGGCGCGTCGAGCTTCCGCATCGGACGGCTCAGCCGCGCGCTCGTCGTCTTCGAGATCGCGCTTTCCTGCGGGCTGCTCATCGCGTCCGGACTCATGGCGAAGAGCATCATCAAGCTCCGCACGCTGGACCCCGGCATTACGACCGAGAACATCTTCACCGCCCGAGTGGGACTCCCGGAGACGGACGCCGACTCGGCAGCCGATATGCGCTTCTTCGAGGCGCTCGAGCCGCGCCTTGCTGCGCTGCCTGCTGTGCGCGCGGTGTCGCTCTCCTCGAACGTACCAACCACGTGCTGCGGCAGGTCGAGCGTCGCGATCGAAGGAAAGCAGTACGAGAAGGTGGACGACTATCCCTCCGCCCAGACGTTGACGGTATCGACTGGTTTCTTCGCGACGTTCGGGGTCGCCGCGCTCCAGGGCCGCGTCTTCTCGACGGATGACAAAGCAGAGTCAGTCCCCGTCGTCATCGTCAACCAGTCGTTCGTGCGGAAGCACTTCGCGTCCGAGAACCCGATCGGGCGCCGGATCCGCCTCGGCGGTGCGAAGTCGACGCAGCCCTGGCGTACCATCGTGGGAGTCGTTCCCGACATCTTCACCGGCGACCCGAACGATCCGCGCGACGCGGGCGTTCTGGTCCCGCTGCCGCAGGACCGGATGCGCTTCGTGAGCATCGCCGTGCGCGCGCCTAACGCAATGAGCCTGACACCGCAGGTGCGCGCGGCCGTCGCGTCCCTCGACCCCGACGTCCCGATTTTCTGGGTTTCCTCGATGACCGAGACCGTGGAGCGGAGCGTCTGGCACATCCGGGTGTTCGGCAGCCTGTTCATGGTCTTCGGTGTCGCGGCACTGTTGTTGGCCGCGATCGGGCTCTACGCCGTGATGGCGTTCTCGGTCAGCCGTCGGGCGCGCGAGGTGGGCGTCCGCATCGCGCTCGGGGCGCGGACGTCGGACGTGCTGCGCCTCGTGCTCCGCCAGGGCCTCATCCAGCTCGCGCTCGGCACGACGTTAGGTCTCGGCCTGGGAGCCCTGGTTTCACAGGGCGTCGCCGGTCTGCTGTTCGAGGTGCAACCACGTGATCCGACGACATTCGCGGCCGTCGTGGCGCTGCTGACAGCCACCGGGCTGTTGGCGTGCTACATCCCGGCACGCAGAGCGGCGAGAGTCGATCCGCTCAGCGCAATGCGCGCTGAGTAGGCGGACGACCCACGGGCTGGCCGTCCGGCGGCGGCATTGCCGAGTCGGTACGGCCGGTACCAAGCGAGTCAGTGGGTCAGCGGTCGGTTATCAGGCATCAGGCCCCGTTCCGTCTGGTAATTCAGGCGAGGGTCCAACCGCGATCCACCTCGAGGAAACGGGCCCTGATGCCTGACGACTCGAACCGATGACTGGCACACTTGTGACTTGCAGTTGACCCCGCGACACCCGCCGATCGGTCGGACCTCCAGACTGCTAGAAGAACTTCGAGATCGAGTACAAGAGCAGTCCCACCAGGCCGCCCACTAACGTCCCGTTGATGCGCACGAACTGAAGGTCCTTTCCGATCTGCAGCTCGATCTTCTTGGACGTTTCCTCGGCATCCCACTGGCCGACGGTGTACGAGATGAGCTGTGCCACCTCCCCTCGGAACTGGTCGACCGCGTACAGCACGGCGTCCAGAATCCAGTGATCGACCTTCGCCATCAGCTCGGCGTCGCTCAGCACCGCGTGGCCGAGCTTCATCAACCCCTGCTCCACCGCGCCCGGCGGGTCCGTCTCCTTCCGATCCGCATAACGCCCGAGGGCCTCCTTGGCGTCACCCCAGATCGTCGCCGAGAACTGACGGACGGCCGGATTGGCAAGCATGTCTTCCTTGATCGCCTCCGCCCGCGCAATCACCTCCGGTGAAGTCCGCAGCTTCTCGATGAACCCGATCAGGGCGCGATCGAATCGCTCCCGCAGTGGGTGCTCCGGATCCGCCGCCACCTGACGCAGCGTGTTCTCGATGGCGGTGACCACCTTGTCGTGAATCCGATCGTCCACCGCTTCGGGTAGCCACCACGGACTCTCTTCGCGGATGCGCTGCCGGATGAGCTCCTCGTTGCGCGACACCCCTTCCGACACCAGTCGCAGCGCTTCGTCGAGAAGCTCCTGGTGTCGGTTGTCCGCCGTCAACAGTGACAGCACGTTGCCTAACACGGGGGCAACCTGCGTTTTCCGAACGCGTGTGACCACGGCCCGGTCGATCATCGCCTGCACGTCTTCGTCACGGAGAACCTGGGCCGTACCGGCAAGTCCGGATGCGACGTGGTGGGAGATGCGCCGGCTGTTGACCGGATCGCTGATCCATCTCGCAATCCGCTCGGCGATCCGCAGCCCGTGCAGTCGGGCGGCGATCACTTCGCGCGACAGGAAGTTGTTCTGAACGAACCCGCCGAGGCTGCGACCAATGCGGTCCTTGCGGCTCGGGATGATCGCGGTGTGCGGAATCGGGATGCCGAGCGGATGACGAAACAGGGCGGTGATGGCGAACCAGTCCGCGAGTCCGCCCACCATCGCCGCCTCGGCCGTTGCGCGGACGAACCCGAGCCACGGGAACTGCCGCTCGAGGAGCAACGACACGATGAACAGGACGGTCGCGCCAATGAGCAGACCCGTGGCCCGCCGCTTCATGCGGTCGAGCTGGATCTGCTTGTTCGGGTCTTCCTTGTGGATCGGGA
>DASUGD010000190.1:0-102489 GCA_036274195.1 Gemmatimonadaceae bacterium
GGCCGCACCACATGAAGCGAGAAATTCTCATCAATGCGAACCCGCGCGAGACGCGGGTCGCGATCATCGAGGACGACCAGTTGGTCGAGCTCCTCGTCGACCGTCCGGAAGCCCGGCGGATGGTCGGCGACATTTACCTCGGTAAAGTCGAAGCAGTTCTTCCGGGCATACAAGCGGCGTTCGTCGATATCGGCACGGAGAAGAGCGCCTTCCTGCACGCGTCCGACCTCGTGTTCGACGAGGACGGCGAGGACGACGACGCGGAAGAGGAAGACGGTGGCGACGGGGAGGACACCCCGTCGCGCGGCCGCCGCGCGAAAGCACCGCCGATTCAGGATCTTCTGAAGCGCGGCCAGGAGATCCTCGTGCAGATCTCCAAGGAGCCGATCTCCACGAAGGGGCCGCGAGTGACGGCGCAGATCTCACTCGCCGGTCGCTTTCTGGTCTACATGCCGTTCGCGAGCCGCGTGGGAGTCAGCCGAAAGATCGGCGAGCGGGCCGAACGCCAACGCCTGCGCGAGCAGGTGCAGGGCGTGCTCCCCGCCGATTCGGGCGGCGTCATCGTCCGCACGGTCGGCGAAGACGTCACTCAGGAGACGTTCGGCCGCGAGCTGACGACGCTCATCGGGCAGTGGAAGCGAATCAAGAAAAAGACCCACTTCCTCCGGGCGCCCTCGCTCGTCCACCGCGAGACCAGCCTGACCCGCGGCATCATTCGCGACCTGTTCAGCACGAAGATCGAGGGCCTGACGGTCGACTCGAAACAGGTCTACAACGAGATCATCGAGTACCTCAAAGGCATCGCTCCGGAGCTGATCGATCGCATCAAGCTGTACGAGGAGCCGACGCCGCTGTTCGACAAGGCGGACATCGAAACGGAGATTCGCGACCTGTTCAAGCGCCGCTGCGATCTGCCCTCCGGCGGTTACTTGATCATCGAGCCCACCGAGGCGCTCGTGTCGATCGACGTGAACTCGGGTCGCTACACGGGCAAGAAGGACCCGGAGAAGACGATCCTCAAGACGAACGTCGAGGCGGCTCGTGAGGTGGCGAGGCAGCTCCGCCTTCGCGACGTCGGTGGCATCATCGTCTGCGACTTCATCGATATGGAGTCGAAGCAGAGCCGCGATCGGGTCCTCCAGGAACTGCGCACGCACCTGGGGCGCGACCGCGCGCGAACGAAAGCGTTCTCGGTCAGCGAGCTCGGTCTCATCGAAATGACGCGACAGCGTGTACGGCAGAGCCACCTGCAGAGCATGACCGAGCCCTGCCAGACGTGTCACGGAACCGGACGCGTGTTCACGCCGGAGACGATCATCCGGCGGATGGAGCGGTCGGTGAAGCGGATGGCCGTGGAAGGCCGCCGGGATCACCTCGTGATTCGCTTGCACCCGGACGTCGCGATGTACGTCCTCGAGCAGGAGCCCGACGTCGTAAAGAAGTTGGAGAAGAGTGTCGGGTTCTCGCTCGAAGTACGTGACGATCCGTTACTTCGGCCGGACGAGTTCAAGCTGGTCGTGAAGGGTGCCGGGAGGGACGTTACTCAGCAATACGCCGTAGCATAACTCCCGGGAAACGGGACACGGGACACGGGACACGGGAAACGGAGAACCCTCGGGATGCTTCTTTTTGGAGAGAAAGGCATCCCGAGGGTGTTGATCAGCCAGCGTCAGCCAGCAGCCAGCACGACCAGCAAGCCGCCAGCCACCGTTTCCCGTTTCCCCTTTTCCCGTTTCCCGTTTCCCGTTTCCCGTTTCCCGTTCCCCGTTTCCCGTTCCCCCGGTCCGTTGACACCTAAGTGCCTACGGAATAAGTTGCTAGGCTCTTGTCCACCGTAGTCTTTACTGAGATCTGCACATGTCTTACGCGATCATTCGCACCGGCGGAAAGCAGTTTCGCGTCGAGCCGGGCATGACGCTCCGCGTTCCATCGCTCCTGGGCGATGCCGGTGCGTCCATCGAGTTCAACGACGTCCTCCTCGGCTCCGACGGCACCAACGTTCACACCGGCGTGCCAACCCTGTCGGGCGCGAAGGTCACGGGTGAGATCGTCAAGCACGGGCGCGGCGAGAAGATCGTCGTCTTCAAGTTCAAGCGCCGAAAGAACTACGCCCGCAAGCAGGGGCATCGGCAGGGCTTCACCGAAGTCCGTATCAAGGACATCACGCTCCGCTAGGCGAGGCGATTATGGCTCATAAAAAAGGCGTCGGCTCGTCTCGCAACGGGCGCGACAGCAACCCGAAATACCGCGGCGTCAAGAAATTCGGTGGCGAGCGCGTCATCGCCGGCAACATCATCGTCCGGCAGTGCGGCACGAAGTGGCACCCCGGCCGGAATGTCGGCATGGGGACGGACTACACGATCTACTCGCTGATCGATGGCGTCGTGAAGTTCGAGCACGCCAGCAAGACGCGCTTCAAGGTCAGCGTCTATCCCGAGCAGACAGCCGAAACGCCGGCGGCTTGACGATCGGCATTCGAAAACGAGGAAGGCCCCGCCGGTGCGGGGCCTTCCTCGTTTTCTGACTCTGCCATGTAGCCAAGGCACCGAGCGTGCAACATCGTATCCGGCAATGTCGTAGTGCGACACGACCCGTTCACCGGAAGATCACCATGGCAATCTGGGACAAGCTCAAGACCGAGCTCGATCGCGCAGGGAAGGCGGCGCAGAACGCGCTCGATGAAGGCAAGGTTCGCCTCGAGGCGTTCAGAACCCGGCAGCTTGCTGACAAGGCCGCGCAAGCGCTCGGCTACGCCGTCTATCGGGCGAAGCAGTCGGGCGCGGAGCTCGACGCCGAGACGTACGCTCGACTGAGCGGCACTCTCGCCACGCATGAAACCGAGGCGACGCGACTCGAGCAGCAGCTCCGCGATCTCGGCGCGACGCCGAAGCGCGAGTCGGACTCGGCGGAGCCACCGCCCCCGCCATCGTCCGCGCAAGCCTCATCGCCGCCACCGGCGGATACCGCGCCGCCGGCGGATATTCCATCGATCTAGCTATCGGCCATCAGCCATCAGCCAACAGCTCGAACGGCGGAGACCGAACGGCGGGCGCCCTGCGACGTTTCGCTGTCTGAGCTGATGGCTGATGGCTGATGGCTGATGGCTGATGGCTGCGAAGCTACGGCTTTCGGTAGACTGGCGGATACGTCTTGTATCGCTGCATCAGCTCGTCCTGTCTCGACGGCTGGACGACCTCACGCCCGCGTATCAGCACGTGCTCGACGCGCGTCGCGAACTCGAACGGGTCGCCGCTCCACACCACGATGTTCGCGTCACGACCTGGCTGCAGTGAGCCGACCCGGTTCGCCACACCGAACACTTCCGCGGGAGTGAGCGTGATCGCGCGGAGCGCGTCGTCCCATTTGAGACCATAGGCCACCGCGACGCCCGCATCGTACTTCAGGTTCCGGACGTTGAAGCCCTCCTCGCCGCTCCCGTTTCCGATCAGCACCACCTTGACGCCGGCGCGCTGGAGCAGGGCCGCAGTTTCCTGGCGCGAGCCTAACGATGAGAACGACTGCGGGATGTTGACCATCGCACCGACGATGACCGGAACGTTCGCCGCCGCGAGCTTGTCGGCCACCTTCCACGACTCGGCGCCGCCCGCGATGATCACCTTCACGTTGGACTCGCGCGAAAGGCGCAGGACCGTCTCGATGTCGCTCGCCTGATCCACGTTGACCAGGAGCGGCAGTCGCCCCTCGACCACCGGGACGAGCGCCTCGAGGTCCGCGCGGCGCGCGGCGAAGGGCCGCGTCTGTGCGCGCTCGAACTCGGCTCGCCGGCGCGAGTACGCCCGCGCATCCTCGAGCAGCTCCTTGAGGCGCGCGTACTGCTCCCCTCGTGCGTTCGATCCGCCGTCGCGCGGGTCACCGAACTGCGCGACCATCGCAATGGGGGCCTTGTCGATCATGTCCGTGAGGGAGCCCGGCACGAGGTCGATCACCGCGGCCTGGCCCGCGATCAGGCCGCCCGTCGGGATCACGCCAACGGAGGTGACACCCTCGTTTCTCGCTGGCGCGAACAGCGTCGAGGCTGGATTGATCCCCTCCCACACGGGGAATGATGCCGCCACGCCGCTATCGCCCCGCGCGCTGCGGTCCACCGTCGCCGGGACCGCGTTGATCTCCGTGACGCCAAGGTCCGTCAGTGCGTTGATCAACCCTGGCGTTACCCACTTACCCGTCGCGTCGATGCGCGTTGCCCCGTTAGGCACGGTCACGTTCGCCCCCACGGCAACGATCTTCCCGTCGCGCACGAGGACGGTCCCGTTCTCGATCGGCGGTCCGCTGACAGGATAGACCTTGCCGCCCGTGATGGCGACCGTCTGTGCCTCAGCGGACGTCGTCGCGAGGCAGAGGAGGGCCGCTGCGGCGACGATGGTAACGGTCCAGGGCAGCGCGGTTCCCGATTCCCGGCCTGTCCCGAGCGTCAGCGAGGGATCCTTCCCAGTTCCCGGCTTCACCTGGCACCTCCGTTCGGCAACGGCACATTTCCGAGCTCGAAATCCGTCCGCCACCAGGACGACGGGTTTGCCCGATCATACGCCGGCGCGCCGTCGAGCCATACGCGGTCCACCCGCGCGTACACACTGAACGGATCGGCCGACCACAGCACGACATCGGCGTTCTTGCCGACCTCGATCGAGCCGATCTTGTCCTCGAGGCCTAACGCCCACGCCGGGTTGATCGTGAGCCACTTGATGGCCTCGTCTTCGGTCGTGTGAATGCCGATCTCCTCACCCGCCGCCATCGCTTTCGCGGCGTCCTGGTTGAGGCGCTGCATGCCCGACGCATCATCCGAATGCACGATCGCCCGGGCACCCGCCGCGCTCACCATCGCGAGGTTCGCGCGTACGCCGTCCATTGCTTCCATCTTGAAGCCGCCCCAGTCGGACCATAACGACGCGGCGATGCCTTCTTTCGCGAGGCGATCCGCGATCTTGTACGCTTCCACACCGTGATGGAACGAGCGGATCTTGTAGCCGAACTCCTTGGCGATGTCGATCATCTGCATCATCTCATCGGCACGGTAGCAGTGATTGTGGACGAGAATGTTTCCGCGCAGCACCTCGGCGAGCGTCTCGAGCCCGAGGTCACGCTGCGGCGGGTCGCCCTGATGGTCCGCGTTCCACTTGTCCCAGCGACGCCGGTAGGCTTCGGCCTGGATCCACGCGGCGCGGTATCCGGCGACGTTGCCCATGCGGGTGGAAGGCCCGCGGGTCGCGTAGACGCGCTTCGGGTTTTCGCCGCACGCCATCTTCAGCCCGTACTTCGCGCCGGGGAACTTCATGCCCTGCACGCTCGGGGATGGCACCATCTTGAGCACGACGCTGCGGCCGCCGATGAGATTCCCGGAACCCGGCAGGATCTGAGCTGTCGTAACGCCACTGGCGAGCGCGCGCGGAAACTGCGGATCCTGCGGCCACACCGAGTGCTCCGCCCACACGTTCGCCGTCACGGGGTTCGTCAACTCGTTGCCGTCGGACAGCGCGTCTCCGCCAGGCGCTGCGTAGACCCCCATGTGCGAGTGGTCATCGATGATTCCGGGCGTCAGGTATTTGCCGCGCCCGTCGATGACGTCGGCGTCGCCAGGCGCGGTGACCGAGGTTCCAACCGCGGCGATCTTCCCGTCACGCAGCAGGACGCTCCCATCGCGAATGGTCGGCCCCGCCGCGGTGAGAATGGTCACGTTGCGAATCAGCGTCGCGCGCGACGCGGGGACCACGTACGTGCTCGGGAACGGATCCGCGTTAGGCGCGGACACCGCGCCCGCACCCGGTGGTGGCCGGGTCGTATCGCGGGCCGGCGCAGGTGCGGCAGCCGGTGGCTGTGCCGCGGCCGTCGACTTTGCCGGCGCGCATGCAGCGAGTGCCGCGACGACGCCGCCCATGGCAACCGATCCGACGAATCGATATCTCATGAGTCAGTGGTGAGGGTGAGAGAAGTCACGAGGTGAAAGCTCGCCAGCAGCGCGAACCTAGAGGAGGGGCTCACGCGCCGCGAGGTGGGGCTACGAGGTTGGCTACCCAACCGCTTCGTCCACGAGCGCTCGCATCGCTGCGGGCACGTCGGTGCAGATGCCATCCACGCCCCAGCGCGCGAGGCGCCGAGCAGCGTCACCGTCGTTTACCGTCCAGGCGATGACCCGGCCCCCGTCCGCATGAACGCCGTCGACGAGGTCGCGGTCGATCAGCTCCCAATGCTGCCACAGATCGCGAGCGTCGGCATCGTGCATCGGCCGAAGCGGATCGACGGGGTAGCTCGTCTGGAGAATACCGACTGGAATCTCCGGTGCGACCTCGCGAACGCGCCGCGCGACACGATGGTCGAAGCTGTGTACGGCGCACTGCTTGGCCGCTGCTCGAATGACCGAAACGACCGCCGCCTCTATCCCCTTCGCCTTGACCTCGACGAATACGGCTCGGTCCTCCGGCGTGAGACACAGCACCTCGGCCAGGGTTGGGATAGGGCCGTTGGCGATTCGTATCTCCCGCAGCGCCGAAAGCGTGGTCTCGGCAATCACCACCCTCGGCCCCGAGTCACCGGGACGCGAGTTTGTCGCCGCGTCGTGGTGTATCACCACCGCGCCATCGGCAGTCCCGTGGACGTCGAGCTCGATCGCTTCGGCGCCAGCATCGAAGGCGCGGGCGAACGAGGGAATGGTGTTTTCGCGGTGCTCTCGAGGCGAGCCGCGATGGCCGATGACCCAGGGTCGGGCAGGACGTGTTGCGCTTGCGTAAGCCATTGGTCCACGCGAACCTACGGGGCCCGTCCTCGAGTGTCAACGGGTTCTTAACGTTGGCGTCGTCGAGGCGTCTCACCGAATGACCCGCATGGCCCAGGACCATGAGCCCGATGACGACTCCACCGATCTGGAGCTCATAGCCCGGTGGAACGCTGGCGACGAGCGAGCCGCGACGAGTCTGGTGGCGAGGCACGCGCCGGCGCTCGCGCGTTTTGCCGTCAGCCTCGGTCAGCGGACCGACGTGGACGAAGTGGTCCAGGACACGTTCGTGCGGGCGTTCGGATCGCTGCACTCGTTTCGGGCCGACAGCTCGCTGCGGACGTGGCTGTTTACGATCGAGCGACGCCTCATTCTGGATCGTCGCCGGGCAGCGCGACGTCGGCGGGACGACGCCTCCGTGGACGACGCGGATGCGGCAACGGAGTTCGATGCGCTGGATGAGATCGTGGCCGAAGAAGCGGAGTCCCGAGTGAGAAAGGCCGTGGACCAGCTCTCGCGGCTGCAGAAAGAGGTCTTCCTGTTGCGAGTGAATGAAGGTTTGTCGTACAAGGAGATCGCTGAAATCGTCGGAAGCACCGAGGGTGCAGCGCGGGTGCATTACCACAATGCGATGCGGGCAGTGAAGGAGTCGCTCTATGTTTGATTGCGCGGACGTCGAGATGCGTGAGTTGCTGCCGGAGCTGGCCGCCGGTACGCTCGATGACGCGACGCGTGCCCGTGTGCAGCGGCATGTGGCCACCTGCGCTGAATGTGCTTCGGAGCTCGAGACGCTCCATCTCGTGCGGTCGGCGTACGCCGTCGCGCCGACCGTCAATGTCCAGCGGATTGTCGCCGCGCTGCCCCAGCCTGCGCCGCTCGCGAAGCACGCACGCGTTGGCCACGGCGTCACGCGGTGGATCGACTGGCGAGTCGCGGCGGCCCTAACGATGATCTCCGTCGGGGGCCTCTCGCTCGCGCTGGTGCATCGCCAGTCGGGGGAACCGGCACCACGCGATTCGGTTGCTGCGGTTCCAACCGTCGACAGCCAGCGCGTGCAGCCCGCGGAAAGAGCGGTGGCGGGAGTTTCTCCGTCGGGCGCGCACGACACGACCCGGCCCGCCAATCCGCCCGGTCGCGTTACAGCCGCAGCTCGGCCGAAAGCGCAGCTCGTGTTTGCCGGCGGCATGGAAGACATGGACGATGCGTCGATCAAGGCGCTGCTCGGCGCGCTCGACGAGCTGGACCATGCGCCCGTGGCTCCATCCGAAGAGCCGGATCCCACGCCGGTCTTGCCCGTCATCGGAACGAGTCAGCCATGACAGGTCACGTCGTGCGTCACGTCGTGCGTCTCTCGCCCGGGAAGTGGGGACTGTGGGCGCTGTGTTTGATTCTCGGCGCTTCTCCCGTGAGCGCCCAACGCGTGAGTAGCGCGCAGTCGCAGCCTGGCGCTCCCGCGCAGCAGGGGCGCGCGCTCGAGCGGCAGTTTCGCGAGCGATTCGCCGAGGTCGTGAAGCGGCGCCTCAACCTCGATGACACGCAGATGCAGCAGCTCGGTCGAGTCAACGATCGGTTCGAGAGCGATCGCATGCAGCTGCTCCGCGACGAGCGGCGCGCGCGTCAGGCACTGCGCGCCGAGGTGCTCGCGGGCGATTCCGCCGATCAGAAGAAGGTCGCGGGTCTGCTCGATGAGATGCTCACGATTCAGCGGCGGCGACTCGATCTCACGGAAAGTGAGCAGCGCGAGCTCGCGGCGTTCATGACACCGACGCAGCGAGCACAGTATTTCGCCATTCAGGACCAGCTTCGGCAACGCCTCGAGAATCTTCGTCGGCAGCGGCAGGAGCGACGGGCAGGGGCTGGCCCAGGTGGCCGGCGTCCGCTGCCGTAGGTCGTCAGGCGGGGACCGCCGCGTTGAGCGGCGCCACCGAGGCGGCTACATTGCGTCGGAGCAGCGCGCCCGGGTGGCGGAATCGGTAGACGCAGGGGACTCAAAATCCCCCGACCTTCGGGTCTTACGAGTTCGAGTCTCGTCCCGGGTATCAAAGGCTCGATGCCTTCCAACAATTGCGTGCCGTCTGAGCGCCGCGGGCGTCGCCTCGTGTGAGGTTGACGCCCGCGGCCGTTGTGTGACACGAGCCCGCCAGTGAGACAGCACCTCTGGTTGGCAGTGATCGTCTGAGCGATGGCGCGGCATTGCCGCGCCAAAGCCAGACTCTTTCGTCTCTCGGCCGGCAGGGTATGATACCTCCAAGGAGGTATATTACCCCATCCATCCACGCCACCGCCTAACAACCCAGCTCTTCAGTCAGCGATGGCGCGAACTACCGCTTCGTTGTACTTTCGGGTCAGGCGGCTCGGCATTCGTTAGGGGACGTTAGGTGATGCTCGCTTCTCGCCGATCGCCGCCGAAGGCAGGTGCTTCGGATGGAATCAGTCTCATCGGCGTTCGAGCGAGACCCAGGCGGGGTGCCGCTGCCCCCACCGCCGTCTCGCGACCGCGACGGCCTTAGCGCTCTCGAGCGCAAGGCACTCTATCGCGTCCACACCGAGCTGCCGGCCATGCCCGCGTCGCTCGTCGTCCAGATCCTGCTCTGGCCGGAGAAGATCACCGACTGGGCTCGCGATGAGAGCGTCACCCCGGCCCTCGTGTACAACATGTTGGGCGGGTTCAAGCCGTATCACGGCCTCCGTGAGCGGCTCGCACAGCGGCTCGGGGTGACCAAGGCAGCGGTCGATCACCTCATCGACGCGCGCCGGCAGCAGCCGTCGTCGCGCCGGATTCCGGAACCGCCACCGGACTTCGTCCCCGACGACGTCGCGATCCGAACGCATGGGATTCAAAGCGACCCCCCCCAGCTGCCCGACGTCGTGCCCGGCGACCCGCCCGCTCCACCGGAAGAACGTCCGCGTCCACCGGACAGCGCCCAGATCACCTTCGAGCTGTAAACCGTCTGTTAAGGTTGGCTCCGGCATACTCACGGAATTGCGCTCACGGCGCGTGGCCCGGTCCGGTGTATGCACTATGCGCGGAGCGGGTACAGGCGCTTCGATCCGACCACTCGCGGCCGCGGTCCGGGCCCCCGCCATGCACCGACTCCGAATCGCTCAGGTAACGGAGTACTACTATCCGCACCTCGGCGGCATCTGTGAGCACGTCCATTTTCTCGCGCGTGAGGCGCGGCTCCGCGGCCATCACGTCGACATCATCACCTCGAACCTTGCCGGCGCCGTCGATTCGCCGGACGTCATTCGCGTCGGGCAGAGCGTGCCCGTTTACGGCAACGGCTCGCTCGCGCGCATCACCGTCGGACGTGCGCTCAGACGCCAGGTGCGCGAAGTCCTGCGTGCCGGCGCGTATGACATCGTGCACGTCCATTCACCGCTCGCGCCGGTGCTCCCGATGCTCGCGGTCGATGAGGCCGATTGCCCGGTAGTGGGAACCTTCCACACCTATTTCGAGTCGTCGGTCGGCTATACGCTCGGACGGCGCTATTTTCAGCGTCGCATGGACCGCCTCGCGGCGGCCGTCGCCGTTTCGCCGACCGTCGTCGAAGCGCACGAACGTTATTTCGAGACCGAGTGGACGCACATCCCGAACGGCGTAGACACGCAGCTCTTTTCGCCGGACGCTCCGCGACCGATGAGCATCCGCGCGGACGTCCCCTCGGTGCTCTTCCTCGGACGGTTCGATCCGCGAAACGGGCTCGCGTCGCTCATCGATGCCTTCAAGCGCATTCGGAGCCCGCGCCGTCCGGCGCAGCTGGTCGTCGTCGGCGATGGCCCGCTTCGCCGCTACTATCGGCGGCTCGCGGCGGGCGACCCAGACATCACGTTCGTGGGTGCCGTGCTGGGCGAGCGCCCCGAGTACTACGCGAACTGCTCACTCTACGCCTGCCCGACGACCAAGGCATCGTTCGGCATCACGCTGCTCGAGTCGATGGCGTGCGGAACGCCCATCGTGTGCTCGGACCTGAATGGCTTCCGCAACGTCGTCGCGCACGAGCGCGAGGCGCTGCTCGTACCGTGCGGCGATGCCGGCGCTCTGGCCGATGCACTGGCGATGATGCTCCAGGACGACGCGATGAGAGCCCGCCTGGGAGCCACCGGACGCCAGCGCGCGCTGTCCTACGGGTGGCCTCGGGTCAGCGACATGATCCTGGGTCTGTACGCGCGAATTCTCGGCGCGGAGCGCATCGCCGCGTGATGCCCGCATGATCGGCACGATTGCGTCCGCCGCAGTCGTGTCGGTCGGAGCGCTCGCCTGGGGTGCGTTCGAGCGCAACAGCCCGTTGTTCGGGCGCGTGCAGCGCCGCTTGCCTGGCGACGAGCCGGTCGCGGCGCTGACATTCGATGACGGGCCGAATCCCGAGGCAACACCCGCCGTCCTCGACGCGTTAGGCGCTGAGGGCGTGTCCGCGACCTTCTTCGTGCTGGGCCGCCACGCGGATCGCTGGCCGGCCATCGTCGAGCGCGCGACGGCCGAGGGTCACGTCATCGGCAACCACGGCTATCACCACCGGAAGCTGGTCTGGCGCTCGCCGAGCTATGTTCGTGACGACATCATGCGTGGCGCGGACGCCATCGAGCGGGCCGGCGCAGCGCGTCCGCGGCTCTTCCGCGCGCCGCACGGCCAGCGGAATCCGTGGGTCTCCCCGATAGCGCGCCGTGCAGGCCAGCGGACCGTCGGCTGGACGCTCGGTGTGTGGGACACCGCACGGCCGGGGTCCGCCGTGATCGCTGAACGGGTACTGCGCGGTACTCGCCCCGGTTCCATCATCCTGCTGCATGACGGGGATGGTTACGATCCCGCCGGCGATCGCATGCAGACGGCGCGGGCCCTGCCGCGCCTCATCCGCGGGCTCCGCGAGCGTGGGTATTCGTTCGTCACGCTGGCGGCGCCGTGAGCGGGCCTGGCGCCAAGCGGCGCTGGCTGCGATGGGCGGTGCCGCTCGCGACGGTCGTGCTGCTCGCACTGTTCGCGCGGAAAGTGGACTGGGCGCATGCGTGGAGCGCGATCACACACGCGGACCCCGTGTTGTTAGGCGTCGCGACCGTGGCGAACCTCGCCACGCTCGTGGTGAAGGGAATTCGCTGGTCGCGGTTTCTGGATGCCGTGGGGATTCACGGAACCGGCCAGGCCCTGCGCACCACGTTTGCCGGGCATGCGCTCAACAATGTGCTCGTCGCGAATGGCGGGGATGCGGTGCGTGTCGCCGCAACGGCGCGGAACAGTCAGGTGTCCAGCGCGAGAGTCCTGGCGACCCTCGCGATCGACAAGCTCTGCGATCTCGTGAGCTATGCCGTGCTATTCGCCGTCGCCGCCATCTGGCTGCCGCTGCCACCGCAGCTCGGGCGCTGGCGAACCGCGGCGCTGGTCGCTCTGGCTGTCCTGGGCTCCGTTCTGGCAGGGCTCGTCCTCTGGAGACCCAGGCGTTCGCACGGGGAAGGGCTCGTGGCGGCCGAACAGAGGGTAGTCGAGCGCGCACGTGATTACTGGCGGAGGCTCACCGCGACGTCGGCGGAGCTCGCGACGCCACGTCGGCTCGCGATCGCCGTGGGCCTTTCATTCGCGTCGTGGGCTGGGCAGTGGGCCACATTCCACTACGCGGCTCACTCCGCATCCTTCCCGACCACACCCGCGGACTCGCTGCTCGCGCTCCTCGTCGTCAACTTGAGCTTCGTCGTGCGTTTGACGCCGGGAAACGTCGGCGTCTTCCAGCTGCTTTACACCCTCGCGGCAACGTCGACGGGGCTGGACAAGGATTCTGCCGTCGCCGTGGCGTTCCTCATCTCGCTCATTCAGTACATTCCCGTCACGATCATCGGTCTGCTGCTCGCCCGCTCGCTGACGGGCGACGCGCACGCCTCCCGTGCGATGCAGTCACGGCAGCCAGCTGGTCCGAAGAGCGAGCCGCGTGTGGCGATTCGTGGTGAGCACCATCGCCGAACCTGACGTGATGAGCTCCGAGCGGCCGAGGGTGTTCGTCGTGCGCAGGCTTCCGTCGGCAATCGAGACGAAGCTGTGCGAGCGCTACGATGCTGCGCTGAACGCGACAGACGAGACGTACCCGCTGGCGCGGCTGATCGAGGCCGCGCGGAACTTCGACGCGATTGTGCCGACCGTCGTGGATGACGTTCCGGCCGAGGTGTTCGCGGCCGACCCGCTGAGAGCGCGGATCATTGCGAACTACGGTGTTGGATTCGATCGCATCGACCTCGAGGCGGCGCGAGCCCACAACGTTGTCGTGACCAACACGCCCGGCGTGCTGACGGAGGACACGGCGGATCTGGCAATGATGCTCATACTCGCGGCGGCCCGCCGAACGAGCGAGGGCGAGCGCCAATTGCGCGCGGGAGACTGGGCGGGGTGGCGTCCAACGCATCTACTCGGCACTCGGGTGAATGGCGCCACACTCGGCATCGTCGGCTTCGGACGCATCGGCGCCGCGGTCGCCAGGCGAGCGTACCGCGGGTTTGGCATGCGCGTGCTGTACGTCAATCCCAGTACGCCCGATCCCACCGCCGTGGAGGAGGCCCGCGCACAGCGCTGTGCATCGCTCGAGGAGCTGCTCGCAGCGAGTGACATCGTCTCGCTCCACGCGCCGGCACGTGAGGGCACGCGACGCATGATCGACGGGCGTCGACTCGAGTCGATGCGCCACGGCGCCATTCTCGTCAACACCGCGCGTGGCGATCTGATCGACGAGTCGGCCCTGGCCGACGCACTGGAGCGCGGGCACCTGGGCGCGGCGGCGCTCGACGTATTCGAGCGCGAGCCGGCTGTATCCGATCGGCTGCTCGTGCTTCCCAACATGGTTCTTCTGCCGCACCTCGGCAGCGCGACGACGACATCGCGGGTGGCGATGGGTGAGCGCGTCCTCGCCAACCTCGACGCGTTTTTCCGCGGACTGGCGCCGCCCGATCGCGTCGCGTGATTCACCAGCCATCGCGCTTGCCCGCGGCCCGCGACCCTCTCTAGCTTACCCGCCACTTCGCCACCGAAATCCCATCCATGGCTCTCACATTCGCCTTACGAAACGGCGACGCAGCGGACATCGATGCGCCGCTGCTCGGCGTGCTGCTGCAGACGGGCACCGAGCTGCCCGGTCAACTTCGCACGCTGGATGAGCGCCTCGGCGGCGCGCTGTCCCGCGCGCTCCAGCGCGGTGACTTTCGCGGGGCCAGAGACGAAACGCTGCACTTCGATGGCGGCGAGAGCGGCGCCGGACGCGTCCTTCTTGTCGGGGTGGGCACACCGGCAGCCGATGCGCCGGCGGCGTCGATCCGTCGCGGCGCCGCGCTGCTGGCGCGTCAGGGACACCGGATGGGTGCCGGTTCGCTCGCCGCGGTGGCACCGGGCACCGACGATGCCGCGATCGAGTCGATCGCGATTGGCCTCGCAATGGGGGCGTGGGAGTACATCGACCTGAAAACGCCACCACCCGAAGCGGAGCGGAAGAAGCCGCTCACTCGCGCTATCATCGTCGCGAATGACTCCAAAGCAGCAAAGGAGGCGCTCTCCCGTGGCGAAGCGATAGCCGCGGGCTACGAGGTCTCACGCCGGCTCGCTCAGATGCCGGGGAACCTGTGCACCCCGGACCACCTCGCAAAGACGGCGACGGACATTGGCCGCCGGCACAAGCTCAAGGTCACGGTGCTCGGGCGGCGGGAGATGGAGCGCCAGAAGATGGGATCGTTCCTGTGCGTGGCGCAGGGCACCGACCAGGATCCGAAGCTCGTCACCATGGAATATCGCAAGGGGAAGCGAAGCGCTGCCCCCATTGTGCTCGTGGGTAAGGGACTCTGCTTCGACACCGGCGGCATCTCGATCAAGCCGGCCGACCGGATGGAGTTCATGAAATTCGACATGTGCGGCGCTGCCGGTGTGCTCGGCGCCATGGAGGCGATCGCGCGGCTCAAGCTCAGGGTGAATGTGGTCGGGATGTTTGGCGCGACCACGAACATGCCGTCCGGCACGGCGGTGAAACCCGGCGACGTCGTCATCAGTCACCTCGGGAAGTCGATCGAGATCATCAACACGGATGCGGAAGGGCGACTCGTGCTGGCGGATGTGCTCTCGTATGCGCGCCGGTTCAAGCCCGCCGCCGTAGTCGACGCGGCGACGCTCACCGGCGCGTGCGTCATTGCGCTGGGTCACGTGGCTACCGGCGTGCTGGGTTCCGATCAGGGCCTGGTCGACGAGGTGCTGAGCGCAGCGAAGCGCGCCGCCGAACCCGGGTGGCAGCTTCCCCTATGGGATGACTACAAGGAGTTGATCAAGTCCGACGTGGCGGACATCAAGAACACCGGTGGGCGTGCTGGAGGTACGATTACGGCTGCTATGTTCTTGAAGGAGTTCGCAGAGGAGTATCCGTGGGTGCACCTCGACATCGCTGGTACGGCCTACTCCGAGTCAGACCTCGTGGCGATTCCACGTGGCCCGACCGGGGTGCCCACCGGGACATTCGTCGAGTTCGTGCGGGGGAGGGCGGGCTGACCGGTTCATTCGGCGTCGTCGTTCGACCCGTGCGTCGCATCGGCCTCGCCCTCCTGGTCGGGGCCGTTTTGCACGGAGGCGCGACGGCACAGGTCCCAACGCGGGACACTACGAAGACACGCCGCGACACGGTGCTCGCGATCCCGCTTCCGGCCGATTCCGCCGCGGCCGATTCGGCGCGGGCCAGGTTGCGCGCCGACAGCCTGCGCGCCGCAGCCCTGGCACGGCGGTCCGCCGACAGCATCAAGGCGCCGCTCGCGCACGCGGAGGTGCCGCCGCTGACCGACATCGGAGAGCGCTACCGGTGGGGAAGGGATGAGCTGTTCGCGAGCGGCGCCGTCTCGTTAGGCGAGCTGCTCGGGCGCATACCGGGCGTCACCGGGTTCGCGTCCGGCTGGATTGCCAGCCCACATACGAACACGTACGTCGGGGATTTCCGCCGGATCCGCCTCTTCTACGACGGGGTCGAGCTCGATCCGCTCGACCCCCGCATTGGCCCGATGCACGACTTCGCGGCGATTCCGGCATGGACGCTCGAGGAGATCGTCGTCGAGCGTGCGGCCGAGGAGCTTCGCGTGTACCTGCGCAGCTGGCGCGTCAACAAGACGACCCCCTACACGCGCGCCGACGTCGCGACGGGCGACCTGGCGACGAACAGCTACCGTGGCTTTTTCGGCCGCCGGTTCTCGAACAGCTATGCACTTCAGGTCGGGGCACAGCAGTACAGCACGGAAGACCAGCGAGCAGGCGGCGACGGCCACCTGCTCAGCATCTTCTCGCGAGCCGGGTGGGCGAAGAAAGCGTGGAGCGTGGACGGAGTCATCCTGCGTACGAAACGGAGCCGCAACGAACAGAAGCGCGAACAGACGGCGATCGGCGCGTTCAGCAACCTCCCCGGCCTCGACGCGACGCAATCAGACGCGTACTTCCGCATCGGCTACGGGAATTCCGATGGAGCGCGGTGGCTGCAGCTCATCGCCTCCACGAGCCGGTTCGCCGAGACCAACGCGAAAACCACCACGCCTCCAACTGAAGGGGTTCCCTTCATCGGCGACACCGTCGATACGATCGCGTCCCGCGCGCAGTACGTCGCGACTGGCGGCGTCCGGTTCGCGAATACGAGCCTCAGCGCAACTGCACGGTATCGAGTCTTCAACGGCGAATGGTACCTGACGCCGGCTGCCCGATTGAGCTACGACCGCGGCATCCTCGCCGCGACCGTCTACGGGGAGCAGCAGGAATCGGACTCGACGTTCCGCGCCGACGCCTCGGCTCGCCTGAAGCTGCTTCCGTTTCTCGCCGTTTCGGGCTCGTTAGGCAAGACGCGGCCCATCAAGGGCAACGAGCGCCCCGCGTCGATCGCCTACCGCGGCGAGGTCGGGCTGCGAGTCGGCCAGCTATGGGCGACCGGCGGGATCATGTCGATCGACACCACGATCGTTCCTGCGCCGCGTGCCTACGACACGCTGTACACGGACGTGAGCGTCTCGCGCCGCCTGACCTTCGCCACGCTGCGGGGCAAAGTGTGGAAGGGCTTCGGAGTGGATGTGGTCGCGCAGAAATGGCCCGCCGGCGAACCCTACGTCCCGGAATACCAGGTGCGAAGCCAGGTGTATGCGAGCACCAGCTGGCTGAGCCGGTTCCCGACCGGGAATTTCCACGTGCTCGCGGCAGTGCAGCACGACTACCGAACCGAGGTCATTTTCCCTGCCGCGAACGGGCTGCCACAGCAGTCGACGCAATTCCGCTCGATCTCCACCCTGTTCGAGCTTCGCCTCTACGACGCAACGATCTCGTGGCAATACAGAAACGTCGTTGGCGACATCTACTCGATCGTCCCGTACTACACGGCCCCTCGCGCGATCAATTACTACGGCGTGCGATGGGACTTCTTCAATTGACAAGGTCGTTGCCAGCTCATAACTTGCGCGATTGTCAATGATCCGAAGCATGACGGGTTTCGGCGCCGCCGAGGGCCTGGTCGGTGGGTCGCGCGTGAGCGTCGAGCTGAGAACCGTCAACCATCGGTTCTTCTCGCCGAGCATCAAGCTGCCCAGCGATCTCTCTCGTTGGGAGCCGGAGGTCAGGGAAGCACTTCGTCGAAAGATCGCGCGCGGTCACGTCACGCTCTCCGCGCGAACCGAGCGCACGTCGGCCACGAGCGTGATCGACGAGCAGCGGTTTGCGAGCTACGTGGCAATGCTGCGCGATCTGCGAGACCGGCACGGCCTCGATGGCACGATCGACGTCGCGACGATCCTTCGGTTGCCGGACGTGCTCGCGTCGAACGACGACGGGGCGGAGGGCACGCCGGCGGAGCTCACGACGATCGTCGAGGCGGCGATCGAGTCGCTGACGAAGTCGCGCGCCGACGAAGGCAGGCGGTTGGCAGGCTATCTGCTCGAGCGACTCGCCGTCGTCGAGGCGGCGCTCGCGCGCATCGCGGCCAGGGCGCCGGAGCGGATCATCGCGCAGCGAGACCGGCTGCGCGAGTCGGTTCGCGTGTTGACGGAAGGGATGGCAGTAGACGAGCAGCGGATCGCTCAGGAAATCGCGATCCTCGCCGATCGGCTGGACGTGGGGGAAGAGTTGCATCGGTTCGCGTCGCACATCGCCGCGTTTCGCGCGGCCCTGGAGCAGAGCGGAGGCGAGCCCGTAGGAAAACGGCTCGGGTTCCTGCTGCAGGAGATGCTTCGCGAAGCGAATACGACGGGCAGCAAAGCCAACGACGCGGCTATGCTCCAGGACGTGGTGACGATCAAGGAGGAGCTGGAACGGATCCGTGAGCAGGTGGAAAACCTCGAATGAATCCGTTTCCGCTGATCCTGTCGTCGCCGTCGGGCGGCGGCAAGACGACGATTGCTCGCCTCCTGCTCGAGCGGCGGCGGGACGTGGGGTACTCGGTGTCGTGCACGACACGCGCCGCGCGCCCGGGCGAGCAGGACGGGAAGGACTACTTCTTCCTGCCCCGGGACGAGTTCGAGAGGAAGCGGGCGCTCGACGAGTTCGCCGAGTCGGCGGTGGTTCACGGCAATCTGTACGGAACGCTTCGCAGCGAGGTGAATCGCGTGCTCGCGTCAGGCAGGCACGTGATCATGGACATCGACGTGCAGGGCGCTCGCCAGTTCGCGCGGGCGTTTCCGGAATCGGTGTTGGTGTTTCTGCTCCCGCCATCCGCCGACGTGCTCATCGATCGGTTGCGCGCGCGCCAGACGGAGGACCACGGCAAGCTGCTCGTTCGATTGCGGTCGGCGCGCGAGGAGTTGCGGGAGGTTGGGCGGTACCAGTACGTGGTGGTGAACGACAATCTCGAGCGGGCGTACACGCAGGTGACATCGATCGTGGACGCGGAAACCGTCCGGCACGACCGATTGCCTCTGCTCGATGAGCGGTTGGCCGAGCTGATCGACGGGCTCGATCGTCAGATTCACGAATACTCTTCAATCAGGACTTGAGTGACATGCGAGTGTACACACCCGGAGAAGTCGCGAAGCACGCAGGCAACAAGTACCTCGGCGTTCTCGTCGCGGCGAAGTTCGCGCGCGTGCTGAACGAGTTTCCGCGCGACCGCTCGTCGTCGCGGGAGAAGAAGCTGACGACGCGGTCGCTCGAAGAGCTGTCGAGCGGCGAGATCCAGTACCGCGTGGTTCCCAAGCGGAGAGCCGAGGGGTGAGGAGGCTGCGAGGGTCCGAGTGACTCGGCCCTTCGATCAGCGGCGCATCCTTCTCGGAGTCACGGGCGGGATCGCGGCCTACAAGTCGGCGTGGATCGCTCGCCTGCTCACCCAGGCCGGGGCCGCGGTGGACGTGGTGCTCACGCGATCCGCGGCCGAATTCATCGGCGCGATCACATTCGAGGCGCTCACCGGTCGGCCGGTTCATACGGCGCTCATTGCCGAGGGCCACGCCCTCGATCACATCAAGCTGGCGCGCGCGGCGCACGCCATTGTGGTGGCCCCCGCGACGGCGGACTTCATCGCCCGCGCCGCCAACGGAAACGCGGACGACTTGCTCACGGCGTCTCTGCTCGCAACAGCCGCACCGGTGCTGATCGTTCCGGCAATGAACGATCGGATGTGGGCCCACGCGCAGACGCAGGCCAACATTGTTCGCCTTCGCGAGATCGGCTACCGCATACTCGAGCCCGACGCCGGCCCGCTCGCCGTCGGAGAGGGAAGCGGGCCGGGGCGCCTTCCGGAGCCAGAGACCGTCGTCGCCCACGTGGGCCGTTTGCTCGAGCCGCCGGGCCCCCTTCGCGGCAAGCACGTGGTCGTGACCGCGGGCCCGACCCGCGAGCCGGTCGATCCCGTTAGGTTTCTCACGAATCGAAGCAGCGGCAAGATGGGCGTCGCGATAGCGGCCGCGGCGTGGCGGCGCGGAGCGGATGTCCAGCTCGTGGCGGGGCCGCTCTCGGTTGCGCCGCCGGCCGGCCCCAAGGTGACGTTCGTGGAGACGACCGAGCAGATGCGGGATGCGGTCGAGCGTGCAATCGCCGGAGCAGACGTCCTGATCATGGCTGCAGCCCCCTCGGATTTTCGCCCGGCGTCGCCCGCGAGTCAGAAGATCAAGAAGGTGAACACTCCACCGTCGATCGCGCTCGAGTCCACCCCCGACATTCTCGCCTCGACGATACGCGCACGACCGGACAAGCTCGTGACGGTGGGGTTCGCGCTCGAAACCAACTCGCCGCTCGAGCACGGCCGCGGAAAGTTGGTGTCCAAACAGCTCGACCTGATCGTCGTGAACGACGCAACTGAGCCAGGCGCCGGATTCTCGGTAGACACCAACCGCGTGACGTTCATCGATCGCGACGGACACGCCGACGCACAACCGCTTCTCGGCAAAGGCGAGGTAGCGGATCTCCTTCTCGACCGCGTGGAGCGGTTGATCTCTCGTTGATGCATGGACGCTAGAGAACAACTTCGGCGGTACCTCGAGCAGCGCCGCGAGATGGGCGAGCGTGAGCTCATTCTCGATGGCATGTCGGTCGAGGACGTCATGCGCATCCTGGGCGCCGCGGGCGCGGCGGTGAAGGACACCGGCTCACCATCTCGACGGAGCCCTGAACCGCTTGAGCCCTCGGCGACGACGACCGCACGCACCGACGACGCGCCCGGAGATTCGCCGGACTGGCGTGCGATCCTGCGCGCGGCCGGCAACGAGCCGTCACGCGCAACGACGCTGCCCAAGCCGGACGCATCGACATCGCCACCTCCGCAGCCCTTGCCTCCGCCAAGGCCCGGTGAGCTCGACGACGCGGACGCTCCGGAGGACGCCGTTTCGGGGCCCCCGGCATACGTGATGCGTCCGACTCCGCAAGCCATGCCGCGCGTGCGACCGACACCGCCACCAGCCGGCGACCCACCATCAGGCATCGTGGTCGGCACCGCGAGTCGCGAGCTGTTCGGCGGGTCGCTGAGTGGAGTCACGACGCTCGACGAGCTCGCGGAGATCATCGCCAAGTGCACGAAATGCCCGCTCTACAGAACCGCAACCAAGCCGGTGCCCGGGCAGGGCAGCCCGACAGCCGAGTTAGTGTGCGTTGGCGAGGCTCCCGGTGAGAGCGAGGACAAGTCGGGCCTCGCGTTCGTCGGGCAGGCGGGGCAACTTCTCACGAAGATTCTCGCCGCCATTGACTTGCGGCGAGAGGACGTGTTCATCTGCAACGTGCTGAAGCATCGACCACCCGGCAATCGAAACCCGATGCCGCAGGAGGTCGAAGCGTGCAGCCCGTATCTGGTCCGGCAGCTCGAGATCATTCGCCCGAAAGTGATCGTCGCGTTCGGGACGTTTGCCGCACAGACGCTGCTCGAAACCAAGCTCTCGATCGGTAAATTGCGGGGCTCGGTGCACAAGTATTACGGCATTCCGCTGATCGTCACGTATCACCCCGCCGCGCTGCTGCGCAATCCTGCGTGGAAGCGCCCAACCTGGGAAGATGTCCAGCTCGCCCGTCGAATTCTCGATCGCGCCGCAGGGGCGTGACCCGTACAGCGAGCGGCGCCCTCCGTACTCGGAGGACGCCGAGCAAGCGGTGCTCGCCGCCATGCTCATGGACGGGGACGCAATCATGCGCGCGGCCGAGTATGTCAACGACTCGATGTTCTACGCGGAGCGCCACCGCCGAATCTTCCGCGCGCTGGTCGCGATCACGGAACGTGGTGGCGTAGCCGATCCGCTCACGCTCGCCGACGAGCTCGATCGGCGCGGAGAGCTCGGCGCGAGTGGCGGCAAGGAGTACATCGCGTTCCTCGTGGACGCCGTGCCAACGGCGGCCAACGTCGAGTTTCACGCACGGATCGTGCGCGAGAAGGCGCTCCTGCGAAGCCTGATCGAGGTGTCGACGTCGATCGTCAGCGAAGCGTTCGAGGGACGCACGCAGGCCGCGGAGCTGCTCGACGAAGCAGAACAGAAGATTTTCCAGGTCAGCCAGCAGCAGGGCACGGGCGGCTTCACGCGCATCAAGGAGCTCATGTGGCCGACGATGGAGCGCATCGAAGCGCTCCAGCGCGGCGGCAAAGCGATCACGGGTGTGGCGAGCGGCTTTCACGACCTCGACGAGCTGACGTCCGGCTTCCAGCCGTCGGACCTCGTGATCATCGCGGCGCGCCCGTCGATGGGCAAGACGGCATTCGTGCTCAACATCGCGCAACACGCTGCCATTGAGCACAACACTTCGATTGCGATCTTTTCGCTGGAAATGAGTAAAGAGTCTCTCGTGCAGAGACTCCTCACGAGCGAAGCCCGCATCGACGCGCAGCGGCTCCGCAAAGGCATGCTGCGGGATGATGATTACTCGCGCCTCGCGCGGGCGGCGGGCATCCTGTCATCGGCGCCGGTGTACATCGACGACGCGGCGGGCATCACGCTGCTCGAGATGCGGTCCAAATCGCGCCGCCTCAAGGCGGACTCCGGTCTGGGGCTCATCATCGTCGACTACCTGCAGCTCATCCAGGGGCCGGCGAGCGCGGAGAACCGTCAGCAGGAGATCAGTCAGATCTCGCGATCGCTCAAGGCGCTGGCGAAGGAGCTGTCAGTGCCCGTGATCGCGCTGTCACAGCTCTCGCGCGCGCCCGAGCAGCGTACGGGCGAGAACAAGCGTCCACAGCTCTCGGACCTTCGCGAATCCGGCGCGATCGAGCAGGACGCCGATCTGGTGATGGCGATCTACCGTCCCGAGGTCTACGCGGAAAGCCGTCACGAAGGGCCGCCGGTGGACAAGGACGGAAACTCACTCGAGGGCCGAGCGGAGATCATCGTGCTCAAGCAGCGCAACGGGCCGATTGGCACGGTGAACCTGTTCTTCCACAAGCAGTACACGCGCTTCGAGAACTACACGGCCCGACAAGCCACCTGACCGCGCTGTGACGCCGAAGGTCAAGACCGTCTATCGCTGTACGGACTGTGGCGCCGAGCACCCCAAGTGGGCGGGGCGCTGCGACGGGTGCGGCGAGTGGAACACCCTGGTCGAGGAGGTTGCTGCGCCGAAGGCCCGTGTGGGGACCGGGGGCGGCAGCGCACGACGGGTCGGGGGCACCGAGTCGTTAGGCGCTGGCGGAACCGTCGCCGCCACGACGCGGCTCCGCCAGGTCGTCGGCTCCGAGGCAGAGCGCGTTCGCACCGGCCTCGACGAGTTCGATTTCGTGCTCGGCGGCGGGATCGTGCCGGGATCCATGGTCCTCGTTGGCGGCGAACCGGGCATTGGAAAGTCGACGATCCTGCTCCAGGTGGCGGCGCGGGTGAACGAGCGCGGTGGCTCGGCGCTGTACGTGACCGGCGAGGAGTCGCCGCTCCAGGTGAAGCTCCGTGCAGACCGACTGGGTGAAGGCGCGGGCGACGTGGAGCTGTTGAGCGAGACGCTGCTCGAGACCGTGCTCGCCACGGCCAGCGCACGGGTGCCGAGCGTCATGGTCGTGGACTCGATTCAGACGGTGTTCACCGCGGATCTCGAGGGCGCGCCGGGCAACGTCGGCCAGGTGCGCGAGTGCGCAGCACGTCTCATGCGGTTCGCGAAGGAATCCGGCACCGCCGTGATCGTGGTGGGCCACGTGACGAAAGGCGGCGGGATCGCCGGCCCGAAGACGCTGGAGCACATCGTCGACACCGTTCTCTACTTCGAGGGGGACAGCGCGCTCGATCACCGCGTGCTGCGCGCCACGAAGAACCGGTTCGGCAGCGTCGACGAGATCGGCGTGTTCCGCATGAGCGAAGCCGGCTTGACGCCCGTCGCCAATCCGTCGGAGCTGTTCCTTGGCGATCGCCTAACGACGGCATCGGGGAGCGCGGTGACCGCGCTGCTCGAAGGGACGCGTCCCGTGCTCGTCGAGGTCCAGGCGCTCGCGGCGAAAGCCGGCTTCGGGACGCCGCAGCGCGTGGCCACCGGCTACGACGGCCGTCGCCTCGCGCTGCTGCTCGCCGTCCTCGACAAGCGGGCCGGCCTGCCGTTCGCCCAGCTCGACGTGTTTCTCAACGTCGTCGGTGGCATCCGGATGCAGGAGCCCGCCGGCGACCTGGCCGTCGCGGCATCGCTGGCATCGAGTGTCTACGATCGCGCGCTGCCGGCGGATGCCGTCTTCCTCGGTGAGGTCGGTCTCGGTGGCGAGATCCGTCCGGTGTCGCAGTCCGAGCGCCGACTGGCAGAAGCGGCGAAGATGGGGATGGCGACCGCGTATCTCTCCGACCGCGGAGTCCCTCGGCGTTCAGCAGCCGGCATTCGCACCGTCGGCATCCGCACGGTAGGCGACCTGTTCGGGTCGCTGTTCTCGTGAGCACGGAACGCCACGACGATCACCACGGCGACCCGCGAGCGCCCGGTCATCTCGCGCGCGACGCGACGCCTCCCGAGCTGCGAGCAGGCGGCGACGATGCCGACGTCGGTGTCGTGATCGTCGCCGCCGGCTCGGGGAGTCGCGTGGGTGGCGGCGAGCTCAAACAGTTTCGATGGGTCGCTGGAAAGCCGATGCTGCTCCACAGCGTCCAGGCATTCCACGCGCGGCGCGACGTCGCGATGGTCGTCTGCGTGCTGCCGAAGGCGTTCGTCGGGGATCCGCCACCCTGGTTGTTTCAGTGCGACATCGACCGGCTGCTCCTCTCCGTGGGCGGCCGCGAACGCACCGAATCCGTCGCGAACGGACTCGAGGACCTGCCTGACGAGGTCAAAGTCGTGCTGATTCACGACGCCGCGCGTCCGTTCGTCAGCAACGCCACCATCGATCGGGTCATCGCGGAAGCACGGGCTGGCCGCGGCGCGATCGCGGCGCTGCCCGTCGTCGATACGCTCAAGGAAGTGGACGACGCTGGGCGCGTGGTGCGCACGGTGGAGCGAGCGACCCTGTGGCGAGCGCAGACGCCGCAGGGATTCCCGCGCGACCTGATCGAGCAGGCGCACGCGAGGGCGCGTGCGGAACGCGTGACCGCCACGGATGACGCCGCACTGTTCGAGCGACTCGGTCTGCCCGTCAGCGTCGTGCGCGGCAGTGAGCGTGCGATGAAGATCACCGACGAGGATGACTTCGCGCGCGCCGACGCGCTCTTCGCGGTGAACGAATGACACGCCCCGAGCCGAAAGCCGTTCCGTTCTGGTCCCCTGACGAAGTGGAAGCGGCGATCGGCGGGACGATCGTTCACCTGCAAGCCGGCGGCGTGCTCGCGTACCCGACGGAAACGGTGTACGGTTTCGGAGGCGCGGTGGACCACGATTCGGTGGAGCGTCTCGTGAAGCTCAAGCGGCGTCCGGGCGCGAAACCCTTTCTTCTGCTCATTTCGGCGAGCGATATGCTCACGCGACTCGGACTCCATCTGACGAGCTCCGCCGCGCGCATCGCCGCACGACACTGGCCCGGGCCCGTCACGCTCGTGCTGCCGGGCGGTGAGCGTCGTGTGCCGGCTCGATTGCGTGGACCCGAAGGCGGCATCGCAGTGCGGTGGACACCGCACCCCGGGCTCAGTCGGCTCATTCAGGCGTACGGTGATCCCATCACGTCCACGAGCGCAAACCTGCCAGGGGTACCGCCAGCGATGTCTGCGACTGAAATTTTGCAGCAGTGGAGTGATGCGGTAACGCGCGGCAGGATCCGCGTGCTCGACGGCGGGCGTCTTCAGCCATCCAATCCATCGACCGTCATTGACTGTACGGGACCGCGACCGCGGGTGATACGCCCTGGCGCCGTGCCCGCGGCAACGTTGCGTGAGAGCGCACCAGATCTGATCGGAGACGTGTAACCGCGAATGAAGATTCTGTTCATCTGCACGGGCAACACCTGCCGCAGCGCTCTTGCCGAGGGCATCGCGCGTCGCGAAGCGATCGAGCGCGGGCTCATTGACTTCGACGTCTCGAGCGCCGGCACGAGCGCGTGGAACGGATCGCCGGCATCGGACGGAAGCCTTCTCGTCGCTCTCGAGCATGGGGTCGACCTCAGTGGACATCGCGCCCGCCAACTGTCGCGTGAGATCGTCATGGAGAACGATGTGATTCTCGCGATGGGGCCGCATCACCTCGAGCGCGCGGAGGCACTGGGTGGTGAAGGGAAATCGCATCTCCTGACGCACTACGCGGCCCACGGATCGAGCGATCGCGCGGTGAGCGACCCGTTCGGCGGTGACCTCGACGTCTATCGCGCGACGTACGAAGAGCTGGAGCAGGAGATCAAGCGGGTGTTCGACCGGATAGCGGCGGAGCAGGCGCCGGGCGCGTCGTGACGCGGCTGCCGGGTCGGCTTGTTCTTCTCGGCCACCCGGTAGGTCATTCGCTGTCGCCCGCGTTCCAGAATGCCGCATTGCGGCACGCGGCGTTGCCGGTGCGGTACGAGCTGCTCGACGTCGCACCCGCTGCGCTCGATGCAACGCTCGACGCGCTCCTCGCGGAAAACGCGTGGGGAAACGTCACGATCCCGCACAAAGAGCACGTCGCGTCACGATGTGCGCGAGTGAGCGCGCTGGCCGAACGTGCGCGCGCGGTAAATACGTTCTGGATCGAGGACGGCACGCTCGTCGGCGACAACACCGACGTCGGCGGATTTCGTGCGCTGCTCTGGGAGACGGCGCCGGATCTCGACCGCACGAAGCCGGTCGCTCTACTGGGAGCGGGCGGGTCGGCCGCCGCCGTGCTCACCGCGCTCGAACAGGATGCTTTCCAGGATGTGCGCGTCTACAGCCGGACCGAGGCCAGAGCGCTCGCGTTATGCGAGCGTTTCCCGAGGGCGCACACGGTCGGTGACGGCGCGGCCGCTGTTCACGGCGCGACGCTCGTGATCAATGCCACGCCGAGCGGTCTCGACGATTCAGCCATGCCAATCGACGCCGAATTGCTCGATCCCTCGGCCGTCGTTCTCGACCTCGTCGTGGGCCGCAACGAAACCCCACTGATACGCGCGGCCCGCGCGCTGGGCCATCGCGCCGCCGGCGGCCTAACGATGCTGATCGAGCAGGGCGCGCTCGCGTTCGAGCGGTGGTTCGGCACACCGCCCGACCGCAGCGTCATGCGTCGGGCGGTCGTGCGCTGACTCCATGTTCCTGCCGCGGCCGTTTTCGATCTCGTCCATGCGTGCGGTGGGGGCGCTACGGCCGCTGCGCAGTGTGGCGGCCGGCATCGCCGATCTCCTCCTGCCACGGGTGTGTGTCGTCTGCGAATGTCCACTCGCGCCCCGCGAGCGCGGCGTCGTCTGCGGTCGGTGCTGGACGCGTCTCGACGCGCTGCCTCACCCGCAGTGTACGCGATGCGGGCACCCGCACTTGAGGCACAGGTGTCGGTGGTGTGACCTGCTTCCGCCGTTCGTTCGCGCCGTGCGGTCGGTGTGCTGGGTGCCGAGCGGCGCCGGCGGCGCCATTGTCCACGCGCTCAAGTATGACGGCTGGCGAGCGGCGGCCGAGGGCCTGGCTGAGCGCATGTCGCGACTCGCATGGCCGATCGACGTCGTTGAAGAGCGAACGGCGCTGGTTCCGGTTCCCCTGTCGCAGGCGAAGCTCCGTGAACGCGGGTTCAACCAGAGCGAGCTGATTGCCCGCGCGCTCGCGTCGCGATGGCAGATACCGGTGTGGACCGACCTCATGTCACGCCAGCGAAACACGGAGACCCAGACGCGCCTCACCCCAGCGGACCGCTTGCGCAACGTGGCCGGGGCATTCGATGTTTCGTCGTCCGTGTCGACGCGACTCCGTGGCGCGCACCTCGTGCTCGTCGATGACGTCGTCACGACGGCCGCGACATTGAACGCGTGTGCGGAAACCCTGATGCAAGGCGGCGCTCGCATCATCAGTTATGTCACCTTCGGCCGCGCTCGCTCAGCGAGTGACCGGCCGCTTTCGTGAGGAAGATCGGAAATGGCGATTCGGGTTGGTATCAACGGCTTCGGCAGGATCGGGCGGCAGGTGGTGCGGGCCGCGAAAGAGCAGGGCGTCGCGGACCTCGATTTCGTCGCGGTCAACGACCTCACTGACACCAAGACGCTCGCACATCTCTTCAAGTACGACTCCGTCCATCGCACGTACGAGGGCGAGGTCACCACGTCGGCGAACGGCATCTGCGTCGACGGCGACGAAGTTCGTGTCTTCGCCGAGAAGGATCCCGCGGCGCTGCCGTGGAAGGACCTCGGGGTCGACATCGTGCTCGAATCGACGGGCCGCTTCACCAAGGCCGAGGACGCGGCGAAGCACATCAAGGGTGGCGCCAGGAAAGTCATCATCTCCGCCCCGGCGAAGGGTGAGGACATCACCATCGTGATGGGTGTGAACAGCGACAAGTACGACAACGCCAAGCACCACATCGTGTCGAACGCGTCGTGCACCACCAATTGTCTCGTGCCGATGGTGAAGGTCGTGCGCGATGCCTTTGGGTTCCGCCACGGGTCGATGGTGACCATTCACAGCTACACCAACGACCAGAACATCCTCGACCTGCCGCACAAGGACCTGCGCCGGGCACGCGCGGCAGCGCTCTCGATCATTCCGACGACGACGGGCGCGGCCAAGGCAACGTCGCTCGTGATCCCCGAGGTGAAGGGCAAGATCGACGGGATCGCGATCCGCGTTCCGACGCCTGACGTCTCGCTCACCGACCTCGCCGCCGAAGTCGATCGTCCGGTCACCGTCGAGGAAGTGAACGCCGCCTTCAAGGCAGCGGCTGAAGGACCGATGCAGGGCATCCTCGCGTACTCGAGCGAGGAGCTCGTATCCGCCGACTACATCGGCAACCCTCACTCCTGCATCCTCGACGCGAAGAGCACGAATGTCGTGGATGGCACGCTTGTGAAGGTCTCCGGCTGGTACGACAACGAGTGGGGCTACGCGTCGCGCTGCGTGGATCTCATTCGGTTCATGGGAGCGCGGCTCTAAGCGCCGCCCGCCAGCCATCAGCCATCAGCCATCAGCTCAAACGGCGTGATCTCCAAACGAACCATCCGCGATCTCAGTGACGCCGAAGTGCGCGGGAAGCGCGCGCTCGTGCGCGTCGATTTCAACGTGCCGCTCGACGAGAGCGGCAACGTCTCCGACGACACACGAATTCGCGCGGCGCTTCCCACCATCGAAGCGCTCGCGAGTCGCGGCGCCCGGGTGGTACTGCTTTCTCACCTCGGCCGACCGAAAGGCGGAAAGCCCGAGCCAAAATATTCGCTGGCGCCCGTCGCCAAGCGTCTCGGCGAGTTGACGTCACGTCCCGTGCGGTTCGTTGCGGCGCTCGACGGAGAAGACGCTGTGGCCGCGACTCGCGAGCTCGGGGACGGCGAGATCCTGCTCCTCGAGAACACGCGGTTCAACGCGGGCGAAGAAAAGAACGACGACGCGCTCGCGAGGGCGCTCGCGCGGCTCGGCGATCTCTATGTGAACGACGCGTTCGGTGCGGCGCATCGTGCACACTCGTCCACTGCGGGCGTCGCCAAATATCTGCGCCCCGCCGTCGCAGGGCTCCTGATGGAGAAGGAGCTCGAGTACCTTGGCTCGGCCCTCGCCAATCCGCAGCGGCCGTTCATCGCGATCCTCGGCGGCGCCAAGATCTCGGGCAAGATCGACGTCATCGAGTCGCTCTTGCCGAAGGTGGACGGCCTCCTGATCGGCGGTGCGATGGCGAATACCTTCTACAAGGCGATGGGCCTCGAGACCGGAAAGTCACTGGTGGAGCCTGACCGTGTCGAGCTCGCCAAATCGTTGTTGGATCGCGCCGGATTCCGCCTCACGCTTCCGCACGACGCCATCGTGGCTCCGTCGCTGGAGCAGGCTGCCAGCGCGCACGCCGTCCGCCGCGACGCCATCCCGCCTAACGAAGCGATGTTCGACATCGGGCCCGACACGACACGATCGTACGCGCGTGCGATCGCGACCGCCAAGACGGTCGTGTGGAACGGCCCGATGGGCGTCTTCGAGACCCCGCCGTTCGATGCGGGCACACGTGCCGTCGCACAGGCCATGGCCGACGCAACGAGCAAGGGAGCCACGACGATCGTCGGCGGCGGAGATTCCGCCGCCGCGGTGGCCGAGGCAGGCCTCGAGGCCCGGATGAGCCACGTGTCCACGGGCGGGGGCGCGTCACTGGAGTTCCTGGAAGGGAAACCGTTACCAGGCGTGGAAGCCCTGGAGGACCGCCGGTGATGCTCCGCAAGCCGGTGTTCGCCGCCAACTGGAAGATGAACCACGGCCCGACCGACGCGAAGGCATTTCTGCGCACGTTCCTCGTGCACTATGCCCGACGCGCGGACCGCACGGTGGCGTTCTTTCCTCCCACGCTGACGTTGCACGCGGTGACCGACGCGCTTCGCGACCGCTCGGACATCCTCGTCGGCGTGCAGAACGTTCATTGGGAACCCAAGGGAGCCTTCACCGGCGAGGTGTCGGCGCCCATCGCGCGTGATGCGGGCGCGCGACTCGTGCTCGTCGGGCACTCGGAGCGACGCCACATCTTCGGCGAGACCGACGAGCAGACGGGCCTCAAATGCGCGGCGGTGGCCGGCGCGGGCCTCGTGCCGGTGCTCTGCGTCGGCGAGAAGCTCGAGGAGCGCGAACGAGGCACCGAAGAGGCGGTGGTAGTGAGGCAACTGCGCGCCGGCTTCGCGCGCTTGCAGCCCGCACAGATCGCGACGGCGCTCGTGGCCTACGAGCCCGTGTGGGCGATCGGGACGGGGCGCACAGCATCGCCCGGCGACGCGTCCGCGATGCACGGCGTGGTGCGTCGTGTATTGAAGGAGCTCGCCGGCGAGCGCGCCGCCCACATCCCGGTTCTCTATGGCGGGAGCGTGAGCCGCGGCAACGTCGCCGAGTTGATCAGAGCGCCCGAGGTGGACGGGGTTCTCGTGGGTGGAGCGAGCCTCGACGCGGACGGGTGGGCGACGATCGTGCGCGCCTGAAACGCCGGCGGCGGCGAAACCCAAGTCTCACCGCGGGTTGACCCACCCGGCTCACGCCAGCGATATTACGCGGCTGCATTTTTCCATCGTCCAGCCCCGCTCACGCAATGCTGTACACGTTCCTCGTCATTCTGCTGATTCTCGACAGCATCATTCTCATCGCCGCGATCCTGCTTCAGAGCGGAAAGGGCGGGGGACTCGCCGCGAGCTTCGGCGGCGCGACGTCGGCTGCCGATTCGTTCATCGGAACTCGTCAGGCTGGCAACCTGCTCACGAAGGCAAGCTGGTGGTGCGGCGGCATCTTCCTGCTGCTGGCGTTCGTTCTTCAGATCGCCTCTACCCGCAGTCGCGTACCGGCTTCAGTGCTCGACAAGCCGTTGACGAACGTCCCGATTGCACCCGTCGCGCCGACGCAGAAGTCCAACCCGGCGGTTCCGCTCGAGGCAGCGCCGAAGACCCCGGCACAGACCGCTCCGCCTACGACGCCGGCGCCCGCCCCCAAGGGTACACAGCCCAAGCAGTAACGCTCACCGGTGACCGACCAGCGCTCCCTCCCAGGGTTCCTCCTCCTCGAGGACGGAACCCTTTTTCGCGGCCGGCTCGACCGCGCAATGGCCCCCGCGGTTGCCGAAGTCGTGTTCACGACGAACATGACTGGATACCAGGAGGTCTACACCGACCCATCGTATCAGGGCCAGATCGTCGTAATGACCGCGCCGATGATCGGGAATTACGGCATCAACACCGAAGACCCGGAATCCGGTGCGCCGCAGGTCGCGGGTGTCGTGCTGCGCGAGCTGTCTCGGAGCTACTCGAACTGGCGGGCATCGGGTGACCTCCGGAGCTGGCTCGCCGCCGCGAATGTTCCAATTCTCGAAGGCGTTGACACACGGCGGTTGACGCGACACCTCAGGTCCGTTGGCGTGATGCGTGGGGTGATCGGCGTCGGGGATGAGCCCAACGATGAGGCGCGGGCCGCTCTCGACGCGTGCCCGAGCATGGAGGGCCTCGATCTCGCGTCGCGCGTTTCCACGAAGTCCGAGTACGCGTGGGGCGACCCTCGCGCGAGCACGCACATCATCGCGTACGACTACGGGATCAAGCGCAACATCCTGCGTCTGTTCGAGGCGGAGGGATGCCGCGTGACGGTCGTCCCCGCAACGACGCCGCACGGCGAGGTGCTCGAGCGTTCACCGGATGGCGTGTTTCTCAGCAACGGCCCGGGCGATCCGGCCGCCGTCGACTACGCGCCGGCAACCATTCGCGGCATAGCCGCCGCAGGCGTCCCGTTATTCGGGATCTGCCTCGGCCACCAGTTGCTCGGCCTCACGTTTGGCGGTGAGACCGTCAAGATGCCGTACGGGCATCGGGGTGGGAATCATCCGGTGAAGGAGCTGACCACCGGGCGCGTCCTGATCACATCGCAGAATCACGGGTTTGCGGTTCGGGGTGACGAACACGGAGTTCCTGGTGCGCCGGCGCTGGAGGTGACGCACGTGAATCTCAACGACGGAACGGTCGAGGGACTGAAGCATCGCGACCAGCCGATCTTTGCCGTGCAGTACCATCCCGAAGCCGCTCCCGGCCCGCACGACGCGCGACCCTTGTTTCACGAGTTCATGGAGACCGTCCGGAAGACAAGCGTCTAGCCGTTGGAGCGAACCCGTCCGGCGTTGCCGAATGCCGGGTCCGGCTCCTTCGACCAGGCTGGCTCAAGTGAGCCAAGCGCTTGACACACAATGGTTAACGGTCTAGTTTCGAGCCGTTGATCGAGTGTCCCTACGAGTCTCTGTCGAGGCCCATCAATGACGAAAGCCGACCTGGTCGAGCGAGTCACCGCGCAGATTTCCCAAACTGCCGGACCGATGATCTCAAAGAAGGACTGCGCTCGCGTCGTCGATTCGTTTCTCGACGCGATCAAGGAAGCCCTTCAGCAGCAAAAGAACATCGAGGTCCGCGGCTTCGGCACGTTCAAGATCCGACAGCGCAAGACTCGCATGGCCCGGAACCCTCGCACCGGATCGCCTGTCGAGGTGTCCGCGCGGCCAGTGCCCGTCTTCAAGCCATCGAAGGAGCTTCGCGCGATGGTCGCGGGAACCGAGTACGTCGAGGAGCTCACGGAAGACTGACAGCGTCAGTCGATCGGCTCGGCTCGAGCGTCGATCGTTCGAGATTCGATGATGACCCGGTGCAACAATGTGCGCCGGGTTTTTCGTTGGCGTGCACACCACGCGCGCGGCGTATATTCTTTCGGAGACATGACCGTAACAGTCCTGCTCTTCGCCTCTTACGCCGATGCGCTCGGGAAATCGGCGATCGAGTTGGATGTCGCGCCTGGCTCGACCGTTCGCGACATTCTCGGAACGCTGTCGGCCATGCCCGGCGGTGATCGACTCCCGCCACGCCCGCTCGTGGCGGTCAATCAGGAATACGCCAGCGCCAGCACGGCGCTCCACGGCGGAGAAGAGGTGGCGGTGATCCCACCGGTAGCGGGCGGCTGATGCGCATCGCCCTTGTCGATGGTCCGATCGATGTCTCCGCACTCATCGTGGAGGTCAGCGACGATTCGTGTGGCGCGGCCACGGTGTTCCTCGGCTGCGTTCGCGACGTCAACGAGGGACGGGCAGTCACCGGCATCGAGTACTCCGCCTACCGGAGCATGGCCGAGCGTGAGATGACCGCGATCGCGCGAGAAGCGGCCGAGCGATTTGGTGTCACACGCCTGGTCGTCGAGCATCGGCTTGGCACACTCCGTCTCGGCGACGTGAGCGTGGCGGTCGTGGCGGCGCACCCGCATCGCGCGCCGGCGCTCGATGCGATGCGATTCGCCATCGAGCAGTTGAAGCGACGTGTGCCCATCTGGAAGCTCGAGCTGTACGTGGATGGGACTCGCGAATGGGTCGGTGCGGGCGCGGTTCCCGAGGGCGTGCGATGACCGGCGCCCTCAGGGATCAATTCGGTCGCAGCATCGAGTATCTCCGTATCTCGGTGACGGACCGGTGCAACTTCCGCTGCTTGTACTGCATGCCCGCGGAAGGGCTCCCGTGGTTGCCCAAGGCCGAGATTCTCTCGTACGAGGAGATCGCTGGCGTCGTGGGTCAGTTGGCACCGCTCGGGTTGCGACGCCTTCGCATCACGGGCGGTGAACCGACTATTCGCCCGAATCTCGAAGAGCTCATCCGACTGCTTCGCGCGATACCCGAGATCGAGGATATCGCTCTCTCGACGAACGGCGCGCGCCTTCCCCAGCTTGCGCGTGGGCTTCGCGATGCGGGACTCGATCGCATCAACATGAGCGCCGACAGTCTGCGTGCGGATCGCATCGCGAAGATCGCGCGGCGAAACCTCGGGTTCGATCCGGTGACGTCCGCGCTCGCCGCCGAGCGAGTCGGCCTCGCTCCGATCAAGATCAACGTCGTGGTCATGCGCTCCATCAACGACGACGAGGTCGAGGACTTCGCGCGGCTCACGCTGGATCACCCGTGGCACGTTCGGTTCATCGAGCTCATGCCCGTGGGCGAGATGAGCGGCCTCACGTGGGAGCACATCGTTCCCAGCGACGAGGTCGTGTCCCGCATCGCATCGCTTGGTGCGCTCGCGCCCGACGGTGGGCCGCCACGAGGCAACGGCCCGGCGAAGTACTATCGGCTCGCCGGTGCGCCGGGTACCGTGGGCGTCATCACGCCGATGACACACACCTACTGCGCGTCGTGCAATCGCGTGCGGCTCACGGCCGACGGAAGACTTCGCACCTGTCTTTTCGGTGATCACGAAGTGCTGCTGCGGGACGCGCTCCGCCAACATGAGCCGCTGGAGCCACTCTTTCGACAGGCGCTCGCTGACAAACCCAAGGAGCACGCGTTGCTGCAGATGAAAGTCGGCGGCCTTCGCGCGCTTTCGCAGGTTGGTGGGTAAGAGGAGACGCGCGTTGTAGGTGGCTCCTGCTCCAACTAGTTTTGCGTTACTGGAGCAACCAACCCACCTCATCGTACAACATGGTCAATCTCATCACGGTCGTCGGCGCGGGTAACGTCGGCGCGACTACCGCTCAGCGTGTCGCGGAAAAGGAGCTGGCTCGGCGCGTCGTCATGGTCGATGTGGTCGAAGGTGTTCCGCAGGGCAAGGGACTCGACCAGTGGCAGTCAGCACCGATCGAAGGCTTCGACTCGCGCATCGTCGGCACGAACGGCTACGACGAGACCGCCGGATCGGACATCGTCATCATCACCGCCGGGATCGCCCGCAAGCCTGGCATGTCGCGCGACGATCTGTTGAACACCAACGCCGGCATCGTGAAGCAGGTGTCGGAGCAGATCGCGAGGACGTCGCCGAACGCGATCATCATCGTGGTGTCGAACCCGCTCGACGTGATGTGCTACGTCGCCAAGAAGGTGACGGGCTTCCCTCGCGAGCGCGTGATCGGTATGGCCGGCGTTCTCGACACCGCGCGCTATCGCGCGTTCCTGGCAGAGGCGCTCGACGTTTCCGTGCGCGACATTCAGGCGATGGTGCTCGGGGGCCATGGCGACACGATGGTGCCGCTCATCAGCTATACGACGGTGAGCGGGATTCCGGTGACGCAGCTGCTCGACCGGAAGACACTCGACGAGATCGTCGATCGCACGCGAAACGGCGGCGCCGAGATCGTGAAGTATCTGAAGACGGGTTCCGCGTACTATGCGCCGTCGTCGGGTGCCGTGCAGATGGCCGAAGCGATCGTGTTCGACCAGAAGCGCGTGCTGCCGTGCGCCGCGTGGCTCGAGGGGGAGTACGGAATGTCGGGCATTTTCCTTGGCGTTCCGGTGAAGCTCGGGCGCGGTGGTGTGGAGAAGGTGCTCGAGGTCGAGCTCACCTCGAAGGAACGCGTCGATCTCGGCAAGAGTGCGGAGGCCGTGCGCGAGCCGATGTCGAAGCTCACGATCTAGCGCTTTCACACTGGCTCACACTGGCGATGACTGCCCCGTCCGCAGCCACGACGGCCCGACCGAGTGCCCCCCGCGGCGCGATTGCCCGGTTCTGGCACTCGTCCATCGGGAAGAAGGCGGTGATGGCGGTGACCGGCCTCATGATGGTCGCCTTCCTCATCGTCCACGTGCTGGGCAACCTGCAGATATTCGAGGGGCCGCTCAAGATCAACGAGTACTCCGCGACACTGCACCGGCTCGGACTGTTGTTGTGGCTCGCGCGAGGCGGCCTGCTCGCGGCGCTCGTGCTGCATGTCGTCGCCGCGTATCAACTCACCCGGCGAAGTCAGGGCGCACGGCGCGTCGGCTACGTGGACCGCGAGCCGCAGGTGTCGACGTTCGCGGCGCGCACGATCCGATGGGGCGGCGTCCTTCTGCTCGTCTTCATCGTGCTGCATCTGCTGCATTTCACGTTCGGCACGATTCATCCGGCCTTCGACCGGAAGGACGTGTACGGCAACATGATCGCCGCGTTCCAGATATGGTGGGTGGTGGTGCTCTACCTTTTGGCGATGATCGGCCTGGGGTTGCACCTCTACCACGGCACGTGGAGCAGCATCAGGACGCTCGGCCTAACGAGACCGTCGGCGGATCCGTTCCGGCGGCGTGTGACGGCGGTGCTCGCCTGGGCGATCTATCTCGGCTTCTCTATCATACCGATCGCGGTGCTCGCGGGGATCGTCAAGTAACGTCCCGCGTTCGCGCGATCGTTTCGAGCGAAACGACATCGATGGAACTGCGGTCCCGAATACCTTCCGGTCCGATCGAATCGAAGTGGGACACCCACCGCTTCGAGATGAAGCTGGTGAATCCCGCCAACAAGCGGAAATTCACGGTCATCGTCGTGGGCACCGGGCTGGCCGGCGGATCTGCCGCGGCGACGCTGAGTGAGCTCGGCTACAACGTGCTGTGCTTCTCGTTCCACGACTCTCCGCGGCGCGCACACAGCATCGCGGCGCAGGGAGGCATCAACGCGGCGAAGAACTATCAGAACGACGGCGACAGCGTCTACCGGCTGTTCTACGACACGGTGAAGGGCGGGGATTTCCGCTCGCGTGAGGCCAACGTCTACCGACTCGCGCAGATCTCCGTCAACATCATCGATCAGTGTGTCGCGCAGGGCGTCCCGTTCGCGCGCGAGTACGGGGGGCTGTTGGCGAACCGATCGTTCGGTGGTGCACAGGTCTCGCGCACCTTCTACGCGCGCGGTCAGACCGGCCAGCAGCTGTTGTTAGGCGCGTATCAGGCCCTCGAGAAGGAGATCGCGCGCGGCGGCGTGAAGATGGTGACGCACACCGAGATGCTGGACGTGGTGCTCGTCGACGGGAAGGCGCGCGGTATCATCACCCGCGATCTCCGCACGGGGGCGGTCGAGGCGTACGCGGCCGACGCGGTGGTGCTCGCCACCGGCGGCTACGGCAATGCGTTCTACCTCTCGACGAACGCGAAGAACTCCAACGCGACGGCCATCTGGAGGGCCCACAAGCGCGGTGCCGCCTTTGCCAATCCGTGCTTCACGCAGATTCACCCGACGTGCATCCCCGTGAGCGGCGACTATCAGTCGAAGCTCACGCTCATGAGCGAGTCGCTGCGCAACGACGGTCGCGTCTGGGTCCCGAAGAAGGCGGGTGACAAGCGTCCGCCGGGCGAGATCCCGGAAGCCGAGCGTGACTACTATCTCGAGCGGAAGTATCCGAGCTTCGGCAATCTCAGCCCGCGCGACATCTCGTCGCGTGCGGCGAAGGAGGTGTGCGACGAGGGGCGCGGTGTCGGGGAGACCGGCCGCGGCGTGTATCTCGACTTCGCCGATGCCATTCGGCGCCTCGGCGAGGACAAGATCCGGGAGCGCTACGGCAACCTGTTCGAGATGTACGAGCGCATCACGAACGAGAACCCGTATCGCGTGCCGATGCGCATCTACCCGGCCGTGCATTACACCATGGGCGGGCTTTGGGTGGACTACAATCTCATGAGCACCGTGCCCGGGCTGCACGTCCTCGGCGAGGCGAACTTCTCCGATCACGGCGCCAATCGGCTCGGGGCCAGCGCGCTCATGCAGGGGCTCGCCGACGGGTATTTCATCATCCCGTACACCATCGGCGACTACCTGGCGAACGCCAAGCTCGAGAAGGTGTCGACGGATCGGCCGGAGTTCGTCGCGGCGAAGGCCGGCATCGAGTCCATGACGAAGCGGTTGTTAGGCATCAACGGCAAGCGCACGGTCGACGCGTTCCACCGCGAGCTCGGCGCGCTCCTGTGGGAGGACTGCGGCATGGCGCGGAATGCCGCCGGGCTGCAGCGCGCCCTCGCCCGCATTCCCGAGATCCGTGAGGAGTTCTGGCAGAACGTCAACGTTCCGGGCAGCGATCGAGAGCTCAACCAGGCGCTCGAGAAGGCGGGTCGCGTGGCTGACTTCCTGGAGTTCGCGGAGCTCATGTGCACGGACGCGCTGCACCGCGACGAATCGTGCGGCGGTCACTTCCGGGAGGAGCATCAGACACCCGATGGTGAAGCGCTGCGGGACGATGAGCGTTTCGCGTACGTGGCGGCGTGGGAGTATTGCGGGGTGGGGAACGCTCCCAGGCTGGTGAAAGAGCCGCTGCTGTTTGAAAATGTTCCCCTGTCTCAACGCAGCTATAAATGAAGCGGCTATCAGCGATCAGCCATCACCTCGAACGGCGGGAATCGGTTTTCCGCTGTCTGAGCTGATGGCCGATGGCTGATGGCTGATGGCACTCTCGCCAACGATGAGATTTACTCTACGAATCTGGCGTCAGAAGTCGGCCGACACACCCGGAAAGCTCGTGCAATACGACGCACCGGATGTGAACCCCGACATGTCGTTTCTCGAAATGCTCGACGTCGTCAACGAGCGGCTCACGGAGCGAGGCGAGGAGCCGGTCGCGTTCGCCCACGACTGCCGCGAGGGGATCTGCGGCACCTGCTCGCTCATGATCAACGGCGTTGCACACGGGCCCGTGCGCGGCGCCGCGACGTGTCAGGTGCACATGCGCAGCTTCACCGACGGTCAGACGATCGACATCGAGCCGTGGCGCGCGCAGGCATTCCCGATCATCAAAGACCTGATGGTGGATCGCGCGGCCCTCGACCGGATCATCCAGGCCGGCGGGTTCATTTCGGCGCCAACGGGCAGCGCGCCCGACGCGAACGCGATCCCGATTCCCAAGCAGGATGTCGACGACGCCATGGACGCGGCCGCCTGCATTGGCTGCGGCGCGTGCGTGGCGGCGTGCCCTAACGCATCGGCCTCCTTGTTCACCGCGGCGAAGGTCAGCCATCTCGGACTGCTTCCGCAGGGTCAGCCGGAGCGGAATCGACGCGTCACTCGCATGGTGGAGCAGATGGATCTCGAAGGCTTCGGCGGATGCACACTCTTCGGTGAATGCCAGGAGGCGTGCCCGAAGCTCATCAGCATCGACGTCATTGCTCGCATGAACCGGGACTACTTCAAGGCGACCATGTCAGCGCGCGAGGAGTCGAAGCCGTCGGCCGGCTCAGGCTGAAGGCGGCGCCGTGCGGCGCGTGACGTGGCGCGGTTGGTGCACCGCTACGGCGGCATGGAGCGGCCACCCGACACGAATCCACCGAGCGCCGTGAACCGCACGCCGAACCGGGCGACCGAACCGTATCTGGGCGGCGCGGATGCTGTGGAAAAGACGAGCACTCTCGGCGACGTTCACGGCTCCGACGTAAACCGCGAGGCGCAGGCACCCGTCGGGCTGACCGCGACGGTGCCTCACCGCAAGGGGCTGGGAGCGATCGGGTGGGGCCTGCTCGTTCTCGCGATACTCGTCGTGGTAGCGTACGCCACGGGGCTGTTCACCTAACGCCGCCGCCAACGCCGCGGCCAACGCGTGCCCCGCTAGAGCTTGGGAAGGGTCACGCCCTTCTGTCCCTGATATTTGCCTTGCTTGTCACGGTACGAAACCTCAGGCGGCTCGTCGCCCTTGAAGAACAGCACCTGCGCGATTCCCTCGTTCGCGTAAATCTTTGCCGGCAGCGGCGTCGTGTTCGAGATCTCCAGGGTGACGTAGCCTTCCCATTCGGGCTCGAAGGGCGTGACGTTCGTGATGATGCCGCACCGCGCATACGTCGACTTGCCGACGGTGACGGTCACGACGTCGCGCGGAATGCGGAAGTACTCGACCGACCGGGCGAGGGCGAAGGAGTTGGGTGGCACGATGCAGACATCACCCTCGAACTCGACGAACGACTTCGGATCGAAGTTCTTGGGATCGACGATGGAATTGAGAACGTTGGTGAAGATCCTGAATTCGCGCGCCACGCGCATGTCGTAGCCGTACGAGCTGACGCCGTACGAGATGACGCCGGCTCGCACCTGACGGCCCTCGAATGGTTCGATCATGTGATGCTCGAGCGCCATTCGAGTGATCCAGCGGTCAGATTGGATGCTCATCGGGAATCGGGAATTGGGAATCGGGAATCGGGAATTGCCGACCCGAGGTCGCGTCGACGTGAGGCGGCGGAAGATAACCGGAACGGTGAGTCGCGACAGTTCGGCGCGCTCATCTTTGCGTATCGGATTCCCGATTCCCGATTCCCGATTTCCGACGTGTTCGCGCGAAGCGCGAACACGTTGACACTACTTCCGAAAGCAGGGTAGCTTACCACCTGCGAAGCAAGTGAATTATTTCACGAAGTCGGGAGCGTGATGGATCGCACGTATCTACCGATATTGCTGCTGATGGGCTTCGTGGTCGCCAACGCGATACTCATCGTCGCGTTGTCCCACCTCACGATTCGCCGTCGCGTCACACCGGAAAAGAACACCCCGTACGAATCCGGCATCCCGCCCCTTGGCGACGCGCGCGAACGGTTCTCCATCAAGTTCTACATGGTCGCGATGTTGTTCATCATCTTCGACATCGAGACCGTGTTCATGATCCCGTGGGGTGTATTCTACCGACAGCTCTCCTGCTCGGTGCCGCTCGTCACGCTCACCAACGTGTGTCCCGCGGGAAAGCTTTCGTTTTTCGGCCTCGGCGAGATGCTGGTGTTCATGCTGATTCTCGTCGTCGGTCTCGTCTACGTCTGGAAGAAGGGAGCCTTGCAGTGGGACTGACGCCTCGCCCTGAGCATCGCGTGGTCGAGTACATCCCGACCTCACAGGAGGGATGGGTTGCGACGAAGCTCGAGTTTCTCGTGAACTGGGGTCGCGCGAACTCGCTATGGCCAATGCCTTTCGGGACGGCCTGCTGTGCCATCGAGTTCATGGCGACCGCCGCGAGTCGGTTCGATCTCGCGCGGTTCGGCATGGAGCGCATGAGCTTTTCGCCGCGTCAGGCAGACGTGCTGATCTGCGCCGGCCGTGTGCCGTTCAAGCTCGCCCCGGTCATTCGCCGGATCTGGCAGCAGATGCCGCAGCCGAAGTGGGCGATAGCCATGGGCGCGTGCGCGTCCAGCGGCAACATCTTCGACAACTACGCCGTGGTGCAGGGCATTGATACGATCATTCCGGTGGATGTGTACGTGCCGGGATGCCCGCCGCGCCCGGAGGGTCTCATGTACGGCATCGGGCTGCTCCAGCAGAAGGTGATGCGCGAGCGCATGAAGGACCAAACGATCCGCGCCGAGATGGAGCCGGACCCGAAGAGCAAGCTGTACATCCCGCCGCCGGTCATCGACGAGCTTTCCGAGCCGTTCGGCAACTCCGTTCACCAGACACGGTCGGGCTTGTGAGCGACGGGTTCGAGATTCAGTACGCGGGCAGCGCCCTCGGCAACGCAGCACCAGCCCCGGTCACGCCGCGCAACGTTCCCAACCGCGGCGGAGAAGAGAACCCATCGGCTGCCGCGCTGCGCCAGCAGTTCGGCGACGCGATCGAGCGTGTCGACGTCGTGTGGGGTGTGACCAACGTGTACGTGCGGCCCGAGCGCGTCCTCGACATCGTGCGCTGGCTGCACGACGACAGCACGCAGCGGTACGACTACCTCTCCGATGTGACGGCGGTCGAGTATCGGGATCTCGAAGCTCCGATCGAGGTCGTGTGGCACCTTCGGTCGCTTCCGTTTCGGCGGGAGCTCCGCCTCAAGGCGCAGCTTCCGAAAGGCAAGCCGCTCGAGATCGCGAGCGTCTGGTCGATCTACAAGGGTGCCGACTGGCTCGAGCGGGAATGCTTCGACATGTTCGGCATCCGGTTCATCGGGCACCCCGATCTGCGCCGCATTCTCATGTGGGAGCAGTACCGCGAGGGCTTCCCGCTCCGCAAGGACTTCCCGCTGCGCGGGCGATTCAGCCGCGCGGAGCAGCTGCGCCAGGCGCTCGCCGCGAACCCCGAAGCGCGCTACTCGATGGAGGAGCTCTCCATCGCCGACGCGTTCGAGGATCTGCCGACCGACATGCGCAAGCGCCTCAAGGGCGGCGAGCGCACAGGAGAATAGCCGTGGCCACGCAGAAGCGGACGGTCGAAGTCGCGCTCTCGACGACCGGGGTGGACGCACAGGGACGGCCGCAGCGCGTCCCGCTCGTCATCGCGGATGACGGTTCGCCGGTTGCCGTCGAGGCGCCGCCGATGGTGGAGCCGGATCTCGCCGGCGAGCACATGCTGATCAACATCGGGCCGCAGCATCCGGCGACGCATGGTGTGCTCCGCCTGGTGCTCGAGCTCGATGGCGAAACGGTCGTGCGCTGCATCCCCCACATCGGCTACCTGCACTGCGGGTTCGAGAAGCTCGGCGAGTATCGGCAGTACAACCAGATTCTCCCGCTCACCGATCGCGAAGACTACCTCAACGCGATGGGCAACAACGTCGGTTGCGTGATGAGCGCGGAGCGGTTGTTCGGCATCGAGATCACCGAGCGCTGCAAGGTGTTGCGCGTCATCGCGTGTGAGCTGTCGCGGATCGCGTCGCACCTCGTGTGGGTGGGCACGACGTGCATCGACATCGGGGCGTTCACGCCGTTCCTCTGGGCGTTCCAGGAGCGCGAGCGCATCTACGACCTGATCGAGAAGTGGGTGGGCGCGCGCCTGACGCCGACGATCACGCGGGTGGGCGGCCTCGCCGCCGACATCCCCGATGGCTGGATGGCCGACCTTCGCAACTTCACGGACACGTTCCCGCACACGGTCGACGAGATCGACGAGATGCTGACGAAGAACGGCATCTGGGTCGGCCGGACCATTGGTCTCGGCGTGATGACGCCGGAGGAGGCGACGAACTGGGGACTCTCGGGTCCGATGCTTCGCGCCTCGGGCGTCGCCTACGACGTGCGGAAGGACTTCCCGTACTACGACTACGAGACGTACGACTTCGACGTCCCGGTCGGCACGAACGGGGATGTCTACGACCGCTACCTCGTTCGCATGGAGGAGCTGCGGCAGTCGGTGCGCATCATCGAGCAGGCCGCGAAGCGGTTGCCGGACGGGCCGATCAACGTCGACGACCCGCGGGTGATCCTGCCTAACAAGTCGAAGGCCACGAGCGAGATGGAGTCGATGATCCATCACTTCAAGCTCGTGATGGAGGGCCCGCGTCCGCCGCTCGGCGAAGCGTATGTGGCCATGGAGAGCCCCAAGGGCGAGAAGGGCTACTACATGGTCTCCGACGGCACGTCCAAGCCGGTGCGCTGGCGCATCCGTCCGCCATCGTTCGTCAACTTGGCCGCGATTCCGAAGATGGTCGAGGGACACCTCTTGTCCGACGTCATCGCGATCAACGCCAGCATCGACATCGTCATGGGAGAGATCGACCGCTGATGGCCATTTCCAAGGAGATGGGCGGCACGCACGCCGAGTCTCATGCCACGCACGGCAGTGCCGAGCACGCGCACGGCGAGCCGCACGAGCCGGTGTTCGTCGGCGAGCGGCGCAAACAGCTCGACGAGCTCCTCACGCGATACCCGACGAAGATGGCGGCGCTGCTGCCGGCGCTCTGGATGCTGCAGGAGGACCGCGGCTGGGTGAGCGAGGCGGGAATGGCGGAGGTGGCCGAGGTGCTGTCCCTGACGCCGGCGTACGTGAAGGGCGTGGTGACGTTCTACACCATGTACCACCAGCACCCGGTGGGAAAGTACTTCATCCAGGTCTGCACGACGTCGCCCTGCAACGTGTGCGGCGCCGAGGATGTGGTGAACGCGTTCCTGAAGCACACGAAGTGCGGTGAGCTCGGCGTCACGTCCGAGGACGGCCGGTTCACCGTGATCGAGGTCGAGTGCCTTGGCGCCTGCGGCTTCGCGACGCCGGTGATGATCAATTCCGACTTCATTGAGTCGGTGACTCCGGAGAAAGTGCCGGACCTTATCTCCAAGCTGACCTAAGCCAGGTATCATGGGATACCCGCACGCCCCGCACCCGCGGGAGACGCTCGTTCTCTCGAAGTACTTCGGCGACCGCGATGCCATTGGCCTCGACGGCTGGCGCAAGCGCGGCGGCTACGTCGCGCTCGAGAGGGCGTTAGGCATGACGCCCGCGGAGATCGTCACCATCGTGAAGGACTCGGGGCTCCGCGGCCGCGGCGGCGCCGGCTTCCCGACGGGCCTCAAGTGGTCGTTCATGAAGCCGGGCGACGGCAAGCCGCACTACCTGTGCTGCAACGCCGACGAATCCGAGCCGGGCACGTTCAAGGACCGCGAGATCATGCGCTGGACGCCGCACGCGCTCATCGAGGGATGCGCGATCGGCTCCTACGCCATCGGGGCCGAGACCTGCTACATCTACATCCGCGGCGAGTTCACGGAACCGCTGGAGCGGATGGAGGTGGCCGTGCGCGAGGCGCGCGCCGCGGGGGTCATCGGGCCTAACGCGATGGGCACCGGCAAGCGCGTGGACGTCTGGGTGCACAAGGGCGCCGGTGCGTACATCTGCGGCGAAGAAACGGCCCTCATGAACTCGCTCGAGGGGCGGCGCGGCAACCCGCGCATCAAGCCGCCGTTCCCGGCCGTCGCCGGCGTGTTCGGGCAACCGACGACGATCAACAACGTCGAGACGCTGGCGGCGGTGCCACACATCCTGAACAACGGCGCCGACTGGTACAAGAAGATGGCGCGGCCCGACAACCCGAAGAGCACCGGCACCAAGCTGTGGTCGGTCTGCGGGAACATTGCGCGCCCCGGCAATTACGAGGTCGAGATGGGATTTCCGTTCAAGGATTTCCTCTACGACCTGTGTGGCGGTCCCCCGCCGGGCCGGAAGTTCAAGGCGGTCATCCCGGGCGGCTCCTCCGTCCCCATCATGAACATGGAGGAGGCCGAAGCCGCCCTCATGGATTACGAGGGCATGGTCGCGAAGGGCTCCATGCTCGGCTCCGCGGGCTGCATCGTCATCGACGATGCCCAGTGCATGGTGAAGCAGATCGCGCGGCTCGCCCGCTTCTACGCTCACGAGAGCTGCGCCCAGTGCACGCAGTGCCGCGAAGGCACGGCCTGGGCGACGAAGATCATGGAGCGGATCGAGGCGGGCGAGGGGACGATGGACGACCTCGGCACGCTCCTCGAGATCGGGGAGAACATGACCGGCAAGACGATCTGCGTGCTGTCGGACTCGTGCGCGGTCCCGATCGCGTCCGGCATCCAGAAGTGGCGCGACGAGTTCGAGGCGCACATCAAGGGCAAGCGCTGTCCGTTCCGCACCGCGGCCGCGGCCTGAGGCCGCGTGCGCTCCAAAGCCTAACGACGAGTCAATGGCTGACGTCAAGACGATCAATCTGACCATCGAGGGCAGGCCGGTCGCGGTTCCGGAGGGCACGTCGCTCCTCGAGGCCGCGCGCACGGTCGGCGTGCTCATCCCGCACTACTGCTACCACCCAGGGCTCCCGGTGGCCGGCGTATGCCGGATGTGCCTGGTCGAGGTGGAAAAGGCGCCGAAACTCGCTCCCGCGTGCGCCACGTCGGTTGCCGACGGGCAGATCGTGCACGTGCACTCCGAGAAGGCGCGCGAAGCCCGCAAGGGTGTGCTCGAGATGCTGCTCATCAACCACCCGCTCGATTGCCCGATCTGCGATCAGGCCGGTGAGTGCGAGCTGCAGGATTACACCTTCCAGGAAGGACGCAAGGACTCGCGGTACAAGGAGCCGAAGCGGTTCAACCCGATGGAGGACTTCGGCGGCGACGTCGTCTACGTCCCCAACCGGTGCATCCTCTGCACGCGTTGCGTCCGGTTCATGGACGACGTGGCGCAGGAACCGGTGCTCAACGTCAGCGAGCGCGGGGACCGCGCGTACATCGGCAAGTTCGAGGGAAAGGACCTGACGCATCCCTGGGCCGGTAACGTGGTGGAGCTCTGCCCGGTCGGCGCCCTCCTGTCGAAGGACTTTCTGAACAAGGCGCGCGCGTGGGAGCTCGATCGCACGGCGTCCATTTGCCCCAACTGCACGCAGGGCTGCAACGCCATCGTCGAGACGCGCGACAACACCGTCGTGCGCATGCGTCCGCGCGCCAACCCGGAGGTCAACGAGTATTTCCTCTGCGACGCTGGTCGGCTCGACTATCGCTGGATGAACGGCCCGAACCGCCTGGAGCTGCCGCAGGCACGCCAGAACGGCCTGCTCGCGGACGCCGACTGGGACGTCGCGTTAGGCGCCGCCGCGGCCGCCATCCGGGGCAACCGCACGCTCGTCGTCGCATCGCCCATGCTCTCGAACGAGGCGCTGCACTTGCTGTCCCGGCTCATCCGCAAGACGGGCGGCCGTGGTGCGTTCCGCGTGGCTCGCGGCCCGGAGGCACCGCTCCCCGGCGTGAAGGATCTCGCGCTCCGCAGTGAGCGCGCCGCCAACGTGGTCGGCGCCGAAAAGCTCGGCTTCACGAAGACTGATACGCCACTCGCCGGGTTGCAGCCGACGGACGTCCTCGTCATCGCGGACCATGCGCTGACCGACGCCGAGATCGAGGCCGCGAGCCGCGCGGCCGCGGTCGTCGTGATCGGCACCACGCTGCCCGCGAGCCTCGCCAACATCGCGGCGGTGCTTCCCATTGCCAACTTCGCCGAGGAGGAGGGCACGTTCACGAACCTCCGCGGCAGAGTGCAACGATTCCTGCAGGCCAAGGCAGCCCCCGGCCTCGCACGCCCCAGCGGGTTCGTGCTGTCCGATCTGCTCGGAGCGTTAGGCGAGTCGGCCAACTACTTCCTCCCGGCCGACGTGTTCGCGGCGCTCGCGGCGAGCCACGCCGAGTTCGCCGGTCTGACCTACGATCGCATCGGGCTGCGCGGACTCCCGGTAATCAACGCCCCGCAGCCGGCAGGAGCGGCCCAGTGATCTCGCCCCCGGTATTCGCCGCGGTCCACGTCATTCCCGACCCGCCGCTGGCGTGGTGGCCGTTCATCATCTCCACGGTCATCAAGATGATCGTGGTGTTCACGATCTACATGGTGGGCGTCGCAATGCTCACCCTGGCCGAACGCAAGATCTCGGCATGGATCCAGGGCCGCCTGGGTCCGAATCGCGTGGGCGGAAAGCTCGGCCTGCTGCAGCCCGCGGCCGACGGCGTGAAAAACATCATGAAGGAAGAAACGCTGCCGGCCCACGTGAACAAGCCCCTGTTCACGCTCGCGCCCATGCTCGCGTTCGTTCCCGCGCTCATGGCGGCGGCCGTCATTCCGTTCGGCGCGACCTGGGACTCCCGGTGGGGACGCATCCCGATGATCGTCGCGGACCTGCCGATCGGCTTCCTGTTCATCCTGGCCATCACGTCGCTGGGCGTGTACGGCATCGTGCTCGCCGGCTGGTCGTCCAACAACAAGTACGCCCTGCTCGGCGGCCTCCGCTCGAGCGCGCAGATGGTGTCGTACGAGATCGCGATGGGCATGTCGCTCATTCCCGTCCTGCTGCTCGCCGGCAACGTCACGCTGAACGAGATCATCGACCAACAGGCGAGCATGCACCTCTGGAACGTGCTGACGCTGACGATCTCGTTCTTCATCTTCATGGTCGCCGCGTTCGCCGAGACGAACCGCTTGCCATTCGACCTCCCCGAAGCGGAATCGGAGCTCATCGCCGGGTATCACACCGAGTACAGCGCGATGAAGTTCTCGATGTTCCCCATCTCCGAGTACGCCAACATGGCGACGTCGAGCGCGCTCATGGCGACGCTGTTCTTCGGCGGGTGGGACATCCCGTTCACGACGCGGGACAACACGACTGGCGTCACGTTGCCCATGACGTTGCTGTCGATCCTCATCTTTGGCGTGAAGACGGGCTTCTTCCTCTTCGTCTTCATCTGGGTCCGATGGACGCTGCCGCGCTTCCGGTATGACCAGCTCATGTCGCTCGGCTGGAAGACGATGCTTCCACTGGCGCTGGCGTACATCGTGATCATCGCGTCGACGCTGCTCGTGCTCGATTACTTCGGTCTGCAGCGGGGATTCACCTACGGCCTCGCGATGCTCGCCGTGAATGCGGTGTGCGTCGTCATCGTGTTCTTCATTCTCGACCGCGGGCGCATCATCAGCCCCGCATACGGCCGAGCGACGCCTCAGCAGATCGCCCGGCTGCGGGCCGTCACGGCGGCACGCTCTCACCTCAGCCCCCAGTCAGGAGACTGATGGCGATCAACGTGAAGGTGCTCGCACGCCCGGTGGAGGACGTCAGCTACGTGCGGGCGACGCTCAAGGGCATGGCTCGAACGCTCAAGCATCTGTTCGACCCGAAGGTGACCATTCAGTACCCGGAGCAGAAGTACGACATCTCGCGCCGATGGCGCGGGACGCACCGCATGCTCACGACCGAAACCGGGAAAGCGAAATGCGTCGCCTGCGGGCTGTGCCCCACGGTCTGCCCGTCGAACTGCATCAAGCTGGTGCCGGGTGAGGACGAGCAGGGCAACCGCTACCCGTTGGTGTTCGAGATCGACGAGTTCCGCTGCATCTTCTGCGGCTACTGCCAGGAGGTGTGTCCGGAGGAAGCGATCCACGTCGGGCGGCACTACGAGAACTCCGAGTACAGTCGCGAGGGCTTCGTCTACGACCTCGAGCGGTTGACGGCCCAGACGCACCCCGTGAGTGAGATGTGGGACCCCGCCGATCCCAAGGGCGAATAGCCGCGGACTCATGCCGAACTTTTTCTACCAGTTCAACTTCTACCTGTTCGGGCTGATCGCGATCGCCTCGGCGATCGCGTTCGTGACCCGCAAGAGTCCCGTCGCGGCAGCGCTGTGGTTGGTCAACACGATGTTCTGCCTCGCGGCGCTCTACATCATGCTCGAGGCCCAATTCATCGGGATCATCCAGGTGCTCGTCTACGCCGGCGCGATCATGGTGGTGTTCCTGTTCGTCGTCATGCTGCTGAACCTCGGGCAGCCAACGGAGATCGCCGACATACGAGGAAGGTGGGGCAAGCTCGCGGCGGCGTTCCTCGGCCTCGCGCTTCTGGCGCAGGTGGCGGCACTCGTCGGCAAGCGCATGCCCGAGCCGTTCATCCCGGGCACCGGCTACGACGCGCAGGCGGTTCGCGATCTCGGCGCCGTGGGTAGCGTCGCGCAGCCACTGTTCAACGAGTATCTCCTGGCGTTCGAGCTGACGAGCATCCTCCTGCTCGTCGCCATCGTTGGCGCGGTGGTGATCGGGCGCAGGAGGCAAATCGATGCTCGCTGAGTCCCTCGCGCTGTCCGCGGTCCTGTTCTCGATCGGTGCGATCGGCGTGCTGACCCGTCGCAACGCGATCGTGATCTTCATGTGTGTGGAGCTCATGCTGAACGCGGTGAACCTGACCTTCGTCGCGCTGAGCAAGGTGTACGGGATGGCGGGGCAGGTGTTCGTGGTGTTCGTCATGACGGTCGCCGCCGCCGAGGCGGCGGTCGGGCTCGCGATCATCATCGCGATCTTCCGGCACAAGCAGACGGTCAATCTCGAGAACATCAACCTGCTGAAAGGCTAATGCTGCTTCAGGAAGCGACTCGGCTCTCGCATCCGCTCAGCGGCAGCATCGCCGAGTGGGTGTGGCTCATCCCGCTCTTGCCGTTCATCGGCTTTCTCATCAATGGCTGGCTGTCGATCACGTCGGCCGCCCACGTGGGGCCGAAGGATCCGAGCGCCGCGGGGCACGATGCCGCGGGACACGCGGACGACCACGGCCACGACTCCGGTGGCGGCGCGCACGGCGACGATCATCACGCCGTCGTTCGGCACAGGTACGCCGGGATCGTGTCGGTCGTCGGACCCGCGGTGCTCCTGCTCTCGTTCGGCCTGGCCGTCGCGATTTTCATGGCGATGCTCGGCGTGAGCCGGGAAGCACCGTTCGTCCGCACGCTGTTCTCGTGGATACCGGCCGGCGATCTGCACGTCGACGCGGCGCTGCAGGTCGATCCGCTCTCGATGGTGATGACGCTCGTGGTGACCGGCGTCGGGACGCTGATCCATCTCTTCAGCGTCGGCTACATGCAGGACGACCCGGGGTACCCTCGCTACTTCGCCTACCTCAACCTGTTCGTCTCCTTCATGCTCGTGCTCGTGTTGGGCGCGAGCTACCCCGTGCTGTTCGTCGGGTGGGAAGGCGTCGGGCTCTGCTCGTATCTCCTCATCGGCTTCTGGTTCACCGACAAGGCCAACGCCGACGCGGGCAAGAAGGCGTTCATCGTGAACCGGATCGGCGACTTCGGGTTCCTGATCGCGATGTTCCTGATGTTCGCGAATTTCGGTGTGCTCGACTTCGTCGGCGTCTCCGCAGCGGCGCCCGGCGCGGGGTTCAACAGCGCGCTCGTCACGACGATCTGCCTCTTCCTGTTTCTCGGGTGCGCCGGTAAGAGCGCGCAGATTCCGCTGTACGTGTGGCTGCCTGACGCGATGGCCGGCCCGACTCCGGTGTCCGCGCTGATCCATGCGGCCACGATGGTGACCGCGGGCGTGTATCTCATTGCGCGCAGCGCGTTCCTGTTCTCGCTCGCGCCGGTCGCGCAGCTGACCGTCGCGTTCGTGGGCGGCTTGACCGCGCTGTTCGCCGCGACGATCGGCCTCAAGCAGTGGGACATCAAGAAGGTGCTGGCGTACTCCACGGTCTCGCAGCTGGGCTACATGTTCGTCGGCGTCGGCGTCGGTGCGTACACCGCGGGCATTTTCCATCTCGTGACGCACGCCTTCTTCAAGGCGCTGCTGTTCCTCGGGTCGGGCTCGGTGATCTTCGCGATGCATCGCGCGTATCACGCGACGCACAATCACGACGACGCGCAGGACATGCGCAACATGGGCGGGCTGCGGCGCTACATGCCGGTGACGTTCATCCTCATGTGGATCGCCACACTCGCGATCGCGGGGATTCCGGTGTTCGCCGGGTTCTTCTCGAAGGACGAAATCCTCGGCGCAGTGTTCGCTCGTACGCACGAGTCGACGCTGTCGGAGGTTTCCTGGTTAGGCATTCCGGGCGGCTCCCTGTTGTACCTGATCTACGCAATGGGCCTGGCCGCGGCACTCCTGACCGCGATCTACATGACGCGGATGATGCTGTACACCTTCCACGGGCCAAACCGGAGCGGCGAGAAGGAGCAGTCGCATCTCGCGGAAGCGCCGTGGATCATGACAGGCCCACTCGTCGTGTTGGGCGTGCTCAGTCTTTTCGGGGGCTGGCTCAACCTGCCGGCATTGCTGCCCCTTGGCCCGGTCGGAGCGCTGGAGCACTGGCTCGAGCCGGTGGTTGGATCGGCGACGAATGCAGTGACGCGCGGGCCGCACGAGCCGGCGCACAGCACCGAGCTGGCGCTCATTGGCGCCGCCGTTGCGATCGCCGCCCTCGGCATCATCATCGCGCTGGTTCGCCTCAAGCCCGATCGCCTCGTGCCCAAGGCGCAGGCGCCGGAAGAGCAGGGCTTCGAGCGCGTGCTTCTGCACAAGTACTATGTCGACGAGCTGTACGACCGGGTCATCGTGCGCCCGACGGTCTGGATCTCGAGAAACGTTCTGGCAACCGGCGTGGATGAGGGCATCATCGACAAGCTGCTCGTCACGTGGGTCGGGGCGGGAATTCCACGCCTGTTCGGATGGTTCGGCTCGCGCCTCCAGTCGGGGCAGGTCGGTACGTACGCCTGGGTGCTTCTGATCGGCGTCATCGCGGTACTCGGCGCCTTCACCTTCCGCTGATTCCTGTGCTCGCCTTTCTGACCTCGATCGGATACGAGTCGTGGGTGCTGCCTACGCTGCTGGCGCTTCCAGTGGCCGCCGCGCTCGTAATCGTCCTGCATGGCAGCGCCAGCAAGGGTGAGGGAACCGGCGGCCTCGATGACGCCGCTGCCATGTTCCCGCGCCGCATCACGCTCTTCACGTTCCTCCTCGAGTTCGTCGTCTCGATCGGACTGTGGTGGGTGGTGGCGCCTGGCGAAACCGGATTCCGCGCCGTCGTGGACCTCCCCTGGATTCGGACATGGGGAATTCGCTTCGCGCTCGGCGTGGATGGCATCTCGGCGATGCTCGTTCTGCTCACGACGTTCATCATGCCGCTCGTCGTGTTAGGCGGCTGGACGAGCGTGCGCACGAAGCTCCACGCCTATCACGCGCTCATGCTGATCCTCACGAGCGGCATGCTCGGCGTGTTCATGGCGCGCGATCTCTTCCTCTTCTACGTGATGTGGGAGGTCATGCTGGTGCCGATGTATTTCATCATCGGCATCTGGGGGGGCGCGCGGCGGCTCTACGCGGCGCTCAAGTTCTTCATCTTCACGATGGTCGGGTCGCTGCTCATGCTCGTCGCCATCCTGTATCTCGGGATCAAGGCGGGCGATCCGGCGACCGGCATTCCGAACTTCGCGTTCGATCAGATCTTCGCCGCCGCCGCTCAGACGCCGCAGGGCGGCATCAACCTCTCGTGGTTCGGGATCTTCCTCCCGGGCAGCACCCTCCTGTTCCTCGCGTTCTTCAGCGCCTTCGCGGTGAAGGTGCCGATGTTCCCGTTCCACACGTGGCTGCCTGACGCGCACGTCGAGGCTCCGACGGCGGGCTCCGTGATCCTCGCCAGCATCATGCTGAAGCTCGGAACGTACGGGTTCATCCGGCTGGCCATTCCGCTCTTCCCGACAGCGGCGATGAGCCCGGGAATGCGGACCGGCATCATCATCCTCGCCGTGATCGGCGTGATCTACGGGTCACTCGTGGCGATGGTGCAGCCGGACTTCAAGAAGCTGGTCGCGTACTCGTCGGTGGCGCACCTGGGCATGGTGATGCTCGGGCTCTTCGCGCTCACGCGCGAAAGCGTGCAGGGGGCCATGATGGTGATGATCGGTCACGGCCTGTCCACGGGCGCGCTGTTCCTCCTCATCGGGATGATCTACGAGCGAAAGCACTCGCGTGAGATCGCGGCGTATGGCGGCATCGCCAAGGTCGTGCCCGTGTTCGCGACGCTGCTCACGATCGTGGCGCTCTCCAGCATCGGCCTGCCCGGGACCAACGGGTTCGTGTCCGAGTTCCTCGTGATGGTCGGGTCGTTCAAGACCTACCCGTACATGACCACCATATCGGCGTTAGGCGTTATTCTGGCCGCGGCGTATCTCCTCTGGGCGCTTCAGCGGATCATCTACAACCCGCTCGACAAGCGCGACAACGAGCATCTGACCGACCTGAACTGGCGCGAGATCGGTCTCCTCGTGCCGGTACTGTTCGCGATCCTCTGGTTGGGCCTCTATCCGAAACCCGTGCTCGCTCGCATGGAAGGCGCAACGACCTCCTTCGTCCGGAGGGTCGAAGCCGGGGCAAGTCAGCGGGCGGCGAGCCTGCCTCGCGGAGCCCGCTGATGCCGATCGACGTGACCCTGCCAGGCGGGCTGACACTCGCGCTCGCACCCGACCTCATCCTCATGGCCGGCGCGATGCTGCTGATGCTGTGGTCCGCCTGGCGGCCGGACAGCGCGAGCCATCAGCGTTCGGTGGGAATCGGCGCCCTCGTCGTGACGGTGATCACGACAGCAGCCGTCATCTGGTTTGCCGCGACCGGTGCGAAGGCAAAGCCAGGGATCGTCGCGGTCGACAGCTTTCGGTGGGCCGCCGACCTGATCTTCCTCCTGGCAACCTTCATCGCAATCGCCGTCTCGATCGACTACAACACGCGAGAGGGGATCGACGCGCCGGAGACTCACGTGCTCGTGTTGTTCGCCACGAGCGGGATGATGATCCTCGCTGCCGCGCGGGACCTCATGATCATCTTCCTCGGCATCGAGCTCATGTCGATCGCCGTGTATGTGCTCGCGGGGCTCAACCGCCGCAGCGCACGCTCCGCCGAGGCGGCGATCAAGTACTTCTTGTTGGGCGCGTTTTCGACGGCGTTTCTGCTGTACGGCATCGCGCTGGTCTACGGCGCGACCGGGTCGACGAACCTCGCGGCGATCGGTGAGACGGTCGCCAAGTACCGACTCGGCGACAGCCCAATGCTGCTCGCCGGCATCGCGCTCATCCTCGTTGGGTTCGGCTTCAAGGTCGCCGCGGCCCCGTTCCACATGTGGGCGCCCGACGTCTACGAGGGCGCGCCCACGCCCATCACGGGCTACATGGCTGCGGCGGTGAAGGCGGCGGCATTCGCCGCGTTCCTCCGCGTGTGGCTCGAGGGCTTCAACGGCGCGTACCTCCGGTGGCACGTGGCGGTCTGGTGGCTGGCGGCGCTCACGATGGTCCTTGGCAACGTCGTCGCGCTCGCTCAGCAGAATCTCAAACGGCTCCTGGCCTACTCGAGCATCGCGCACTCCGGCTTCGTGCTGGTCGCGATCGTGGTGGGCACGCCAGCCGGCTCGTCGGCGTTCATCTTTTACCTGTTCGCGTACACGCTCGCGACGATGGGCGCGTTCGCCGTGGTCGTGGCCCTCGGCCAGCCAGGAGAGGGGGACCTGACGATCGACAGCTACTCCGGGCTCTGGAATGACCGGCCGTGGATGGCTCTCGCGATGACCGTGTTCATGCTGGCGCTGCTCGGCTTCCCGATTGTCGGCGGTATCGGCTTCCTTGCGAAGTGGTACGTGCTTCAGGCCGCGCTCCAGGCACCGGCACCACAGTTCCGACTCGCGGTCCTGCTCGTCATCACCACGGCGATCTCGGCGGGCTACTACCTCCAGGTGGTGCGCGTCATGTACATGAAGCCTCGGCCGGCGAACGCGCCAACGCCGCTGCCGACGGGGGGCCTAACGCGGATCGTCATCGGCGCCGCGGCCATTCTCATTGTCGCGCTCGGGCTGTTCCCGGATTCCATGGCCGTCTTCGCGCAGCGCAGCGTCGCGCAGCCCACCCCCACCGCGCCGGCGGCCTCGGGACCGATCGCGGTCATGTCACCCGGGTCCGCCGTCGCGGGCCGCTAGCGTCACGGGTCCGCGCACGCGGGCCCTTCGTGCATTTCCGATCGCATGTCGATAGCTGCGGCGATCTTTCGCCAAAATGACATCCGCGGCGTCGTCGGGGATGATCTGACGATCGAAGCCGCCGGTGCCATCGGTGGCGCGTTCGCCCTCTACCTGGCACGCCACGGCGTCACGCAGCCCGTGGCGGTTGGGCGCGACAACCGGCCGAACGGAATGGCGCTGCGCGATGCCCTCGTCGCTGGGCTGACCGCGTCGGGCGTCGACGTGGTCGACATCGGCGTCGTGCCGACGCCGCTGCTGTACTGGAGTCTCTCGCACCTCGACGTGGGCGCTGGCATCCAGATCACCGGCTCGCACAATCCGCCGGCGTACAACGGATTCAAGATCTGCGTCGGCAAGGAGACTCTCCACGGCGAGGGCATTCAGGAACTGCACCGACTCGCCACGAGTGGCGTATTCACGAGCGGCGCCGGTACCGTTAGGCACGAGACGGTGATCGACCGCTACATCGACGACATCGTGCGAAGGATCGGGCCGCTGGCTCACCCCCCGCGCGTCGTCATCGACTGCGGGAATGGTGCGGGCGCCCTCGTCGCGCCCTCGCTGTTCCGGAAGCTCCTGCCTGACGCGAAGTGCCTCTACTGCGAGAGCGACGGCACGTTTCCGAACCACCATCCCGACCCGACGGTCATCGAGAACCTCCAGCCGTTGATCGCCGAGGTGACCCGCGGTGCCTACGACTTCGGGGTGGCGTTCGATGGCGACGCCGATCGCATTGGCGTCGTCGACTCGACCGGCCAGGTCATCTGGGGTGACTACCTGCTGATTCTGTACGCGCGAGACGTGCTCGCGCGGACCGGGAAGGGACAACCGATCATCTTCGATGTGAAGTGCTCGCAGGCGCTTCCGGACGCCGTGGCTCGCGCGGGAGGGCGGCCCGTGATGTGGAAGACCGGGCACTCGCTCATCAAGGGGAAGATGAAAGAGCTCGGTGCCCCGGTCGCCGGAGAGATGTCGGGCCACATGTTCTTCACCGAGTCGTTCTACGGCCACGACGACGCGGTGTACGCGGCGGCCAGGCTCATGCGAATCGTGTCGGAGGCGGGACAACCGATCGAAGCGCTTCTCGCGGATGTTCCCCGGTTCGTCTCGACGCCGGAAATCCGAATCGACTGTCCGGACGACCGAAAATTCGCAATCGTGGACGAAGCGGTGAAACACTTCTCGCGCGACCACGAGGTCGTCGGCGTCGATGGCGCACGCGTCTTGTTCGGTGAAGGGTGGGGCCTCATCCGGGCGTCGAACACGCAGCCAGTGCTGGTCGCTCGGTTCGAGGCGAAAACGGCGGAGCAGCTGACCCGGATTCGAACCGTGATGGAGAACTGGCTTCGCTCACAGGGCATCACACCCTGACGTGCTCACTCGACGTTGGTTGATCGCCGCGGCGGCGGGCGTCGCGCTGCTGCTTCTGCTCGGGAAGGCGCTCGCCGGCATCTATGTCGATTACCGCTGGTTTTCGGCACTGGGAGCAGAGTCCGTCTGGTGGGCGCGTCTCGAGAACCTGACGATCCTTCGCGGGCTCTCGGGCACGGTCGCGACGGTTTTCTTCTTCTGCAACCTGTACGCGGTGCGCCATTCGGTGGTCTCGCTCGTTCTGCCGCGCCGCGTCGCGAACATCGAGATCGGAGAAGAGGTACCGAGCCGGTACCTGTTGCTCGCCGTCATCGCGATGTCGCTGCTGTTCGGCATTCTGCTCGCCTTTCCCCAGGATGATTGGACCTCGTTGGCGCTCGTCCGCTCGGGCCAGCCGTTCCGTGAGGCCGATCCGTACTTCGAGTACGACCTCGGCTTCTGGACGTACTGGCTGCCGTTCGAGACGTCGTTGCACGTGTGGTCGCTGATCGCACTCCTCGCCGCGACCACCGTCGTCGTGTTTCTCTATGCGCTCACACCGAGCCTGCGATGGGAGCGTGGCACGCTTCACGTGTCAGGTTACGTGCGCCGTCACCTGTCCTTGTTAGGCGCGCTCCTGATTTTCCTCCTCGCCTGGAGTTACCGGCTCGACGGGTTGGGACTGCTGCTGAACGGAACGGGCCCGGGCGGCGCGTTCATCTCGGCCGACTGGAAGGTCGCCGTGCCGGCGAACTTCGTTCTGGCGTTCGCGACGGGAGCCGCCGCGGTCCTCGTCGGCTGGGCCGCGTGGACGGGCCAGATGCGCATCGCGTTCGTCGCGGTCACCGCGGTGCTCGCGCTGTCGCTCGGACTGCGCCAGTTCCTCCCGCCTCTCGCGCAGCGGCTCGCCGGTCCGGTGGACCCGGTGAGTCGCGAGGAAGGCTACCTGAAAACGCGCGCCGTCTACACCCAGCGAGCGTACGCCGTCGATCGCATCCTGCCCGCCGACTCGGCCGGACGGGTCGCGTTGCCGTCGCTTCGCGATGCCGTGCAATCGCTGTCCGAGTGGGACGCGGGTGCGATCCGTCGCGCGGTGGAACGACGTCGGCAGGGCGCGGTGAGCGGCGCAATTGGCTGGGCCTCGGACAGCGGGCGCCTGTTGGCGGTCGCGGCACAGCGGCCAACCGGTGCCGATGCCGTGGACCCGTTTGCCGCGTGGACGGTAACGCGCGTGCGAGCATGGGCGAGCGACGACCGTGGCGGCATAACGGGGGTCGGTGGCGGCGGAGTCGAGGAAGGCGACGCAATCCGTGCCGCGCTCGTATACGACTCGGCATCCGGTCCACTCGTCGTGTCGGACCGCGAGGGCCCCGTGGATGCGCCCGAGATCTCGGAATGGCCCTCACGCGTCGCGCACGCATGGGACCAGCAGAACCTCCGTCTCATGTTCAGCGACGTGGACGTGCGCGAGCCTCGCATGATGCTGCATCGCGATGTTCATGACCGGCTGCAGATGCTCGCGCCGTTCTTCTGGCAGTCAGCGCACGTCACACCCATCGCCTGGGGCGACACGCTGTACTGGGCGGTCCACCTCTACACTGCGACCGACTATTACCCGCTCAGCGAGCACACCCGTCTCGGTGGTGAGGACGTGTCGTACATCCGTCATGCGGCAACGGCTATTGTCCACGCGCAGTCGGGGCACGTCACGTTCGTCGCGGACTCGGTGCTCGACCCCATCGCGGCAAGTTGGGTGCGGCGATTTCCGTCGCTGTTCTCGAGCTGGAGCTCGCTACCCGCCGCCGTCGTCGCGAACGTTCCACCGCCAATCGAGAGTGCCATCGCGCAGGCCGCCGCGTTCGCGCGCTTCGGGACGCGTAACGATCCGGCGACAATCCCGGCGCGATTGCCCGGGTCGTTCAGTGGCGACACGACACTCTTCGGCGGCGCGTATCGTCCGATGTACCTAACGCCGGCGGACTCGAAGCTCGCGTGGACGACGCCGATTCTCGACGAGAGCGATCGCGTGCGCGGACTCATCGTGTCGGTTGGCGGGCCGCAACCGGTCGCGTACTGGCACAAGCTCCCCGATCCGGGCTTGCGATGGCCCGCCGTGCTCGAGCGCTTGCTGCGCGTTCCGGATTCCCCGGCGCCTCCGCGCGACGTCACGCTGCGTCGCGGCCCGGTGCGGGCCGTTCCACTGCGAGGTGGTGGGGCCGCCTATCTGCAGACCACGTACGCGTGGCGAAGCGACGGCGCGCCGACGATCGCGCGTGTCGCCATTCACGGGGCCGGCGCCGCGCGCGACTCCGTCGCGTTCGGGTCGACGCTCGCCGAGGCAGTCGGCATGCGGCCGGAAACGCCCGACGCGGCCACGACCATCACGCCCGCCGTCTTTCGGCAACGCGTCAACGATCTCTACGCCGCGATGCGCGAGGCCCTGCAGCGTGGCGATTGGCCGGCATTCGGCAAGGCCTACGATGATCTCGGCCGGTTGCTCAAGCTCCCGGCCGCGAAGTGATTACCATCCGTACTTTCACCGCGGAGAGCACGTGAACATCCACGAATATCAGGCGAAGGAGATCCTGCGCGGCTTCGGCGTGCCGATCCCGCCGGGTGATGTCGCGACCACGCCGGCCGAGGCCGAGCAGATTGCGCGGCGGATAGGTCGGACGGTTGTCGTCAAGGCGCAAGTGCACGCCGGTGGTCGAGGCAAGGCCGGCGGCGTGAAGCTCGCGAAGACGCCGGAGGAAGCGCGTGACGTCGCGAGCAAGATCCTCGGGATGCAGATCAAGGGTCTCACCGTACAAAAGGTGCTCGTCACCGACGCCGCGGAGATCGCCAGCGAGGCGTACGTCGGCGTCATCCTCGATCGCGCATCGAAGAAGCCGGTCTTCATGGTGAGCCCGGCGGGCGGCATCGATATCGAGGAGGTCGCAGCCAAGACGCCGGAAAAGATCATGCGGCTCCCGATCGACACCCGGTACGGCCTCCTGCCGTTCCAGGCCATGGAGCTCGGGTTCTTCCTCTATCCCGATGCCCCGAAGGCGCGCGCCGCGGCGAAGATCATGAGGCAGCTGTACGACGCCTTCATGGCGAACGGTGGCTCGCTCGCGGAGATCAACCCGCTGGTGGTCACGCCTAACGGGGATGTCGTCGCACTCGACGCCAAGATGTCGATCGACGACAACGAGCTCGATCGCCTCCCCAAGATCGCGGCGCTGCGCGATGAGTCGGCGGAGGCCCCGAGCGAAGTGCAGGCGCGGAACGCAAACCTCACGTTCATCAAGCTCGATGGCAACGTGGGCTGCGTGGTGAACGGCGCGGGGCTCGCCATGGCGACCATGGACCTCGTGAAATATTACGGCGGCGAGCCGGCGAACTTCCTCGACATTGGCGGGTCGTCCAACCCCGAGAAGGTCGTCAACGCGCTCAAGATCATCACCGCTGACCCGAGCGTGAAGGCGATCCTGTTCAACATCTTCGGCGGCATCACGCGCACCGATGACGTGGCGAACGGCATCGTGACGGCCACGAAGCAGAACCCACTCAAGGTACCGATCGTGATACGCCTAACGGGGACGAACGAGGAGATCGCCGTGAAGATCCTGACCGAGAACGGGTTCTCCGCGATGACCGACATGGACGAAGCCGTGCAGCGCGCCGTGCAGCTCGCGACGGGAGGAAAGGCCGCGTGAGCATCTTCATCGACAAGAACACCACGGTCATCGTCCAGGGAATCACGGGCCGTGACGGCTCGTTCCACACGCGCCAGATGATCGAATACGGGACGCGGGTCGTCGCGGGTGTGACGCCCGGGAAAGGCGGACAGAAGTTCGATGACGCCGTGCCGGTCTTCAACACGGTCGCCGCAGCGGCGAAGGAGACGGGCGCGAATACGTCCGTCATTTACGTACCGCCCATGTACGCCGCCGACGCGATCATGGAGGCAGCGGACGCCGGTGTGATGCTCATCGTGGCGATCACCGAAGGCGTCCCGGTGCTCGACATGACGCGCGTGTATCCCTTCGTGAAAGAGCGCGGTGCGCGGCTCCTTGGCCCGAATTGCCCGGGACTCATCTCCCCCGGCAAGTCGAAGGTCGGCATCATCCCCGGGCGGATCTGCACGCCGGGGCCGGTGGGCGTCGTCAGCCGATCCGGCACGCTCACCTACGAGATCGTCTACCAGTTGACCCGCGCCGGCATAGGCCAGACGACGTGTGTGGGGATCGGCGGCGATCCCATCAACGGCACGAACTTCATCGACTGCCTGACGGCTTTCGAGGAGGATCCCGATACGAAGGCCGTTGCGCTGATGGGAGAGATCGGCGGCACCGACGAGCAGAACGCGGCGCAGTTCGTGAAGGAGCACATGACGAAGCCCGTCGTGGGGTTCATCGCGGGACAGACCGCGCCACCGGGTCGACGGATGGGTCACGCGGGTGCCATCATTTCCGGGTCGGCGGGAACCGCCGCCGAAAAGATCCAGGCGTTCGAGGACGCAGGCATGGGCGTGGCTCGGCGCCCGATCGACTTCGTGGAGCTCATAAGGGCCCGCCTCTGAGGTTTCGAGCGTGAGACTCTCGGACTTCATTCCTGCAACCCAGGTCGTCGTTCCGCTGCACCGCGACACGGTGATCGGCGCGGCGGACGAGCTGATCGAACGTCTCATGACAGCCGGCGCGGTCTCCAACGCCGAGCAGCTGCGGACACGCGTCGCGGAGGAGCGCCCCGAAGACATCGTCGCGATGGGCGACCGGGCGTTTCTGCTGCACTACCGAACCGACGCGGTCACCGAGCTCCGCGTCGTCCTGGGAACCGCCGAGCAACCCATCTGTCGCGAGCTCGGCGAGAGCGAAACGCAATGCGCGCGGATCCTCCTGCTCATCGTCGCCCCGAAAAAGTTCGCGACCGAGTACCTCCAGCTCGTCGGCGCGTTTGCGCGTCTCTTGTCCAAGCAGCCGGTCGTTGACGAGCTGCTCGCTCAGCCTGACGCGGCATCCTTCGCGAACCTGCCGGTGTTTCGCGACTACGAGCTTCCGGCGAAGTTGACCGTGCGCGACATCATGACGTACCAGCCGCGCACGATCGCGCCGGACACCGTTCTCAAGGACGCTGCACGCCAGATGATGCGCCTCGGCGTCGGCGGACTGCCGGTTGTCGACGGGGACGGGCTCGTCGTCGGCATGCTGGGCGAGCGCGAGTTGCTTCGCTCCCTGAGCAGTTATCTTCAGGGCGGTCGCGGCGAGGGCCCGAGGGCTCCGGGAGTTCCAGCCCCGAAGCCCACGGTTCGCGACGCGATGACACGACAGGTGCTCTGCGTGTCACCGGATGAGGCGATCGCCGATGTGGCATCGATGATGACGAACAAGGATGTCGACCGCGTCCCCGTCGTTCGCGATGGGCGGATCGTCGGGATGCTCACGCGCGGGGACATCGTGCGCAAACTCCTCGGACACTGAACTCGGAACGGATTCGAAATGGCTGGCAACCGCACGCTCACGATCATCAAGCCCGACGCGTTCGGCTCGGGGAAGACAGGGAAGATCATCGCGCACCTCGAGGGCGCGGGGTTTCGCGTCGTGGCCGCCCGCGTCACACACTTGAGTGACTCGGAGGCGGGGGCGTTCTACGAGGTTCACCGCGAGCGTCCGTTCTATCGGTCGCTTGTCAGCTTCATGACGTCCGGCGCGTGCATGCCGATGGTGCTCGAGCGCGAGAATGCGGTGGCGGCGCTGCGGTCGACGATTGGTGCCACCGACCCGGCGGAGGCGGCGGACGGAACGGTGCGGAAGCTGTACGCGGAGTCCAAGGAGCGAAACGCCATTCACGCGTCCGACTCGGACGAGAACGCCGCGCGCGAATCCGGGTTCTTCTTCTCCGAAACGGAGCTCATTCGGGCGCGGTGAGCACCTGCTAAGTCTCGCGGGCACGCTGACTTGTTCCAACAGCGCCGACGCGGTAGATTGCTCGGCTATGCTGTCCTTTGACATTCGTTCGCTCGCCTCGAGGGCCGTGCATATCGACGGCGTGCTGGCAGCGGACGACGCGGTTTGGCAGGGCGACGACACCCGTCCGTCCAGGCCGGTTCATGTTACGGGCCGGCTCTCCGCCGCGGGTGCTGACCGGTACTACTTCAGCGGTCACCTCGAGGGTGAGGCAGCCGCGGAATGCCGGCGGTGTTTGACTGATGTCACGGCGTCGATCGCCGAGGACATCCAGCTGCTCTTCGTGGAAGCGGATACCGAGGGCGCCGACGATCCTGACGTGTACGTCATCGATCCACGCGCTCACGAGTTGGACATGCGTCCGGCGCTTCGCGAGCAGTGGCTGCTGGCGGTCCCGGCGTTTGTCCAATGCCGGGACGATTGCAAGGGACTCTGTCCGACCTGTGGTGCCGATCTCAACGCCGGCGCGTGCGACTGCGCGCCGGCTACTGACAGCCGTTGGGATGCGCTGCGGAAGGTCCGCGGACAGTCCCGCTGACGGCTCGACCTTTCGACGCAATTCAATTCCATGGCCGTTCCCAAGCGCCGAACCTCGAAGCGGAAAAAGCGCGCCCGCAACACGCACAAGACCGCACCTGCGATCGTCATTCAGCCGTGCCCGCGCTGTCAGGCGATGCGCCGCCCGCACCATGTGTGCAGCGAGTGTGGCTACTATGACGGAAAGCAGCGAGTAGCAGCCCGGGAAGCCTAGCTTGGCGCGGATCGCGCTGGACGCGATGGGGGGCGACTTCGCCCCCGATGCGGCGGTCGCCGGAGCGCTCCATGCCATCCTCGAACTTCCCGCCGAGCACACGCTGCAGCTCGTCGGGCCGGTCGATGTGATCCAGGAGCGTATCTCGGCGCTCAGCACGGGCGATCTCGCACCGGCTGCGGCGCTGACGCACCGCGTCGAGCTGATCGAGGCCCCGGACGTCATCGAGATGTCCGACAAGCCCACGGCAGCGCTCCGCAGTAAACCCAACAGCTCCATGGTCGTTGGGCTCAAGCTCCAGGCCGAAGGGCGATCCGACGCGTTCATCTCCGCCGGCAACACCGGCGCGCAGATGGCCGCGTCCACCGTCCTGCTCAAGCTGCACGCGGGCCTAACGAGACCGGCCATCGCCACGCTGTTCCCGACTGCCCGGCAACCGATCGTCGTGCTCGACTCCGGCGCGAACGTGGACTGCTCCGCGCAGGAGCTCGTGCAATTCGCGCGACTCGGCGCGGTGTACGCCGAGGACGTGCTGGGCCGCCACAACCCGATCGTCGGCCTGCTCAGCATCGGCGAGGAAGCGGAGAAGGGAAACGCCGTCGTGAAGGAAGCCAACCAGCTGCTGCGGTCGGCGGGGGTGAACTTCCAGGGCAACATCGAGGGGCGAGACCTCCCGGCCGGCGGCAGCGATCGCGGACCGATCGACGTCGTCGTCTGCGACGGTTTCGTTGGTAACGTCGTGCTCAAGTTCTACGAGGCGATCGCCCCGATGATGATCGGGATCATGTCCAAGCAGGCCGGCCTCGAGCCGGCAGTGCTGATCACGGCGCTCAAGCACCTCGATTACTCGGAGTACGGCGGCGCGCCGCTGCTCGGCGTGCGCGGTGTCAGCGTCATCTCCCACGGCAAGTCATCGCCGCGCGCCATCAAGAACGCGATCAAGGTGGCCGCCAAGACCGTCGAGTCGCGCATGAGCGAGCACATCGGGCGACGCCTCGGCGAAACCAACGGCAACCCGGACTCAGTAGCGTGAAGCAGCGTCCAGTCACGTATTTCGCGGGCACCGGGCGCGCAGCGCCCCAGAAAGTCGTCACGAACAACGACTTCGCCGCGTTAGGCATCGAGACGTCGCACGAGTGGATCATCGAGCGAACGGGCATCAGCGAGCGCCGTATCGCCGGTCCGGGCGAGTCCACCTGCTCGCTCGCCGCCGATGCGGCCCGGCACGCGATGCAGCGCGCGCACATCACGGCCGGGGAAGTGGACGTCATCATTCTCACGACGGCCACGCCCGATCGCCTCCTGCCGGCGACGGCGGTCGACGTGCAGGCCGCGCTCGGCGCGACGCGCGCGGCCGCGTTCGACATCTCGGCCGCGTGCTCGGGATTCATCTACGGGATGCAGGTGGCCGAAGGGCTGATCGCCGCCGGATCGCACGAGACGGCCCTCGTGATCAGCGCGGAGAAGATGAGCGCGATCGTCGACTGGACGGATCGCTCGACCTGTGTGCTGTTCGGCGACGGCGCGGGCTCCGCGGTGCTGCAGCGGGCCAAGCACGGCAAGGGCGTGCTGTCGACGTTCATCCGCAGCGATGGCACGCTGGCGGAGCTCCTCTACCGGCCGGGTGGCGGCTCCACCGTGCCCTTCTCGGAAACCGTCCTGAGCGAGCGGACCCACTTCGTGAAGATGGCAGGTCGTGAAGTGTTCAAGCATGCCGTCCGGTCGATGTCCGACGCGGCCGACCGCGCGCTCGACGGCGCTCGCCTAACGGGCAACGACATCGACCTCATGATCCCGCATCAGGCGAACATCCGGATCATCGAGGCGACGGCGAAGCACGCGAACATTCCGATGGAGAAGGTTTACGTGAACGTCGACCGCTTCGGCAATACGTCGTCGGCATCGATCCCGATCGCGCTCGACGAGGCGATCGAGTGCGGGCGCATCAAGGAAGGGTCGACCGTGCTCATGGTCGCGTTCGGCGCCGGGTTCACCTGGGGCTCGTCCGTCGTCCGGTTCTAGCTCCGTTCCGATCGGTCTCCAATGAACGTTGTTCTGCTATTCCCGGGACAGGGATCGCAGAAGCCGGGTATGGCGAGGGATCTCGTGGACGCGTTCCCGGCTGCGCGCGAGACCCTTGCCGCGGTGGACGCCGCCCTCGGTGAGCCGTTGAGCGCCCTGTGCTTCGACGGCCCGGCCGAGACGCTCACGCTCACGCATAACGCGCAGCCCGCGCTGCTCGCCCACGGCGCGGCGGTCTGGGCGGCCGTGCGCGATCGCGTCGCGGCGCACGTGCGGGCGGCCGCCGGGCATTCGCTGGGCGAGTTCACCGCCTACCACGCGGCCGGCGCGTTCGACGTCGCGCACGGCGCGCGGCTTGTTAGGCGGCGCGGCGAGCTGATGTTCGAGAGCGGCGAACAGCGACCCGGCACCATGGCGGCGATTCTCGGTGACGTGGCAGGAGGAATCGAGGCGCTCTGTGCCAAGGCGAGCGCGGACGGTAGCTGTGTCGTCCCGGCGAACTACAATACGCCCGGCCAGGTCGTCATCTCCGGCGAGGTGCCTGCCGTCGAGCGCGCAATGGAGCTCGCCAAAGCCGCGGGCGCCAAGCGCGCGATCCGGCTCAACGTGAGCGGCGCGTTTCATTCGCCCTTGATGGGTGTCGCCCGCCAGGGCCTGGCGTACGCGCTCGAGCAGGCACAGCTGCGCGATCCCGCATTTCCGGTATACGCCAACGTGAACGCCGAGCCCGTTAGGTCGGCCGCCGATGCCCGACGATTGCTGCTCGAGCAGCTCACTGCACCCGTGAAATGGACGCAGCTCGTCGAGCGCCTCGCGAGCGACTACCCCGATGCGCTGTATGTCGAGATGGGACCCGGAAATGTTCTCATCGGCCTCGTGAAAAAGATCGCCCCGTCCGTCGAAACCATGACGTGTGGCACCGCCACCGAGGTCGAACAACTCCTGTCGAGACTCGCATGAAGATCGACCTAACCGGACGCGTCGCGCTGGTCACCGGAAGCACCCGCGGCATCGGGCGGACGATCGCGGAGACGTTGTCGGCGTGCGGCGCTCGCGTCGCAGTCGTCGGCCGCGACGCGACGAAGGCCCAGGAGGTTGCGGCGCAGATCTCGCCGGACGCGCGCGGGTTCGGCTGCGATGTTGCCGACGTCGCCTCCGTTTCCGCCCTTGTCGCCGCGGTCGAGGAGGCCTTCGGCTCCGTCGACATCCTCGTGAACAATGCGGGCCTGACACGCGACAACATCATGCTGCGTCTCAAGGACGAGGATTGGGATGCGGTCATCAACGCGAACCTGCGGGGCGCGTTCGCCGCCACTCGCGCGGCCACTCGCGGCATGATGAAGCGCCGGTGGGGCCGCATCATCAACATCGCCAGCGTCGTTGGGCTCGTCGGTAACAAGGGCCAGTCCAACTACGCCGCGAGCAAGGCCGGACTGATCGGCCTAACAAAGGCGGTCGCAAAGGAGTTCGCCTCCAGAAACATTCTCGTCAACGCGATCGCGCCGGGCTTCATCGAGACCGACATGACGAACGCCATGACACCGGAGGCCCGCGCCGCCCTCATGGGAAGCATTCCGCTGGAGCGTCTCGGGTCGCCGGCAGACATTGCGGCCATGGTCGCGTTCCTTGCCTCGGAACACGCCGGCTACATAACGGGTCAGGTCCTCGTCGTGGACGGGGGCATGGTGATGTAACACTAGGCCTTGAAACTGGTTATTTTATCTTCCTTCAACATCCTTCCTATCCATCGCAAGAGGGACTCAAGTCATGGCGGACCACTCGGAGAAAGTGAAAGACATCATCGAGAAGGAGCTCGGTGTCGAGCGTGAGAAGCTCACTAACGAAGCCAGCTTCATCGATGATCTGGGTGCCGATAGCCTCGACATCGTCGAGTTGGTGATGGAGTTCGAGAAGGAGTTCAACATCGACATTCCCGACGAGGACGCGGAAAAGCTTCGCACCGTTGGGGATGCGCTGGGCTATCTCAACGAAAAGGTCAAGGCGTGACGAAGAGAAGGGTCGTCGTCACCGGGGTTGGTGCGCTCTCGCCGGTCGGCAACGATGTGGCGACGACCTGGCGTGCGTTGGTCGACGGGCGCTCCGGCGCCGCGCCGATCACGAAGTTCGACGCGAGCAGCTTCCCGGTGCGATTTGCGTGTGAGGTGAAGGGTTTCGATCCATTGCAGTACATGGATCGCAAGGAAGCAAAACGCGCCGATGGCTACACGCAGTACGCCCTGGCGGCCGCGGTGCAGGCAATGCAGGACGCTGCGTTTCCCGCCGGTAACGGCTACGATCCCGACGCGACCGGCGTGATCCTCGGCAGCGGGATCGGCGGGTTGAAGAGCTTCGAGGAGCAGCACGACGTCTACCGCGAGCGCGGACCCGGGAAGATCTCGCCGTTCTTCATCCCGATGTTCATCGCCGACATCGCGGCCGGCATCGTCTCGATGCGCTTCAACGCGAAGGGTCCGAACTACGCCACGGTGTCCGCCTGCGCGACGAGCGCGCACGCCATCGGCGATGCGTTCCGCGCGATAGCGTACGGCGACGCGGACGTCATGATCACGGGAGGCTCCGAGGCCACGGTCACCCCGATGGCCATCGGCGGCTTCGCGAACATGCAGGCGCTGTCCGAGCGCAACGACTCCCCGGAAACCGCGTCGCGCCCCTTCGACGCCACCCGCGATGGGTTCGTGATGGGCGAGGGTTCGGCGGTCGTGATCCTGGAGGAGCTCGAGCACGCGAAGCGGCGCGGCGCAAGGATCTACGCCGAGATCGTCGGGTATGGCGCCACCGGGGATGCGTACCACATCACCCAGCCCGCGCCCGATGGCGAGGGCGCGCAGCGCGCGATGCGGCGGGCCATCAAGGACGCCGGGATCTCTCCGTCCGACGTCAGCTACGTCAACGCGCACGGAACCTCGACGCCCGCGAACGACTTCAACGAGACGCGAGCGATCAAGGCCGTCTTTGGCGACCACGCGAAGAAGCTCAACGTCAGCTCCACGAAGTCGGCGACAGGGCACATGCTCGGCGCCGCCGGCGCACTGGAATTCGTCGTCAGCTCCCTCGTCGTCCGCGAGGGCGTCATCCCGCCGACGATCAACTACCAGAACCCGGATCCGGAGTGCGACCTCGACTACACGCCTAACAAGGCGACGCACCGTGAGGTCGAGGTTGCCCTGAGCAACAGCTTCGGGTTCGGCGGGCACAACGTAGCGCTCGCCGTCCGAAAGTACCGGGAGTGATCCGGGCGTGACCGCGCGCACTTCGATCGACCTGCCGCTGAATCGCCTGTCGGACCCGGCGCTCCGCCCCATTGCCGAGAAGCTTGCGGCTGGCCAGCGGCTCGATGATGCCGACGGCCTGACGCTGTATCAGTCGCCCGACCTGTTAGGCGTCGGCGCGCTGGCGGATGCGGTGAATCGCGCGAAGCACGGCAACGTCGTGACCTTCGCCGCGAACCAGCACATCAACCCCACGAACGTCTGCATCCTGCGCAAGACCTGCGTCTTCTGCGGCTATGCACGGTTGCCCAAGGAAGACGGCGCGTACCGGTATACGCTCGAGCAGGTCCTCGCCGAGGCCGAGCCGGCTCGCAACGGCTTGACCAGAGAGTTCCACATCGTCGGTGGGCTCGACATGAAGGCGGGGCTCGAGTACTACACGACGATGTTCCGCGCCCTCAAGCGCGAATTTCCGCACGTCCACATCAAGGCGCTCACGGCCGTCGAGATCGCGCACATCGCGCGCATCGAGAAGATGTCGTGGGAGAACGTGCTGGTAGCGCTGCGCGACGCAGGCCTGGACACGATGCCCGGCGGCGGTGCCGAGACTTTCAGCGCCGCCGTTCGCGAGCAGATCGCGGACAAGAAGCTTGGCGGTGCCGAGTACATCGACGTCCATCGCACGGCGCATCGGCTCGGGATCCGCACCAACTGCACGATGCTGTATGGCCACGTGGAGACCCACGCCGATCGCGTCGCGCACCTGCGCATGCTCCGCGACCTGCAGGACGAAACCGGTGGCTTCCTCGCCTACATACCGCTCGCATATCACCCAGACGACAACGAGCTGGGTGTCCAACTGAACCGGAAAGGCACGGCGAGCACGGGGTTTGACGACCTCCGTATGCTCGCCGTCGGTCGCCTGTACCTGGACAACATCCAGCACATCAAGACGCACTGGATCATGGTCACGCCGTTCCTCTCGCAGACGTCGCTGTCATTCGGCGTCAACGACATGGAAGGCACGGTCGTCCGCGAAAAGATCTATCACGCGGTCGGCGCGCACACGCCGCAGGCCATGACGCTCGCCGAGATTCTCAAGCTGATTCGCGGCGCGAAGAAAATTCCGGCGGAGCGCGATTCGTTCTACAACATTCTGCGCACCTTTCCGGGGCAGGCTGCCGACGTGGCCGCCGTCGAGGCGGCCTGACGTGCGCGTCGGCCGAATTCCGTACGTCAACTGCTACCCGGTCTACGGCGCGATCGACCGCGGCGTCGTCCCGCTCGGCGGTACGATCATCACCGGCGTACCAAGCGCCCTGAACCGCCGCATGGCCGAAGGAGCGCTCGATATCAGTGTCGTCTCCGCCGTGGAGTATGCGCGCGACGCGCGGCGGTACCTCCTGCTTCCCGATCTCGCGATCTCCTGCGACGGGCCCGTGCGCAGCGTCATGCTGTTCTCGCGCGCCCCCGCCGAGGCGCTCGACGGCCAGCGCGTCATCGTGAGCAAGAGCTCCATGACGAGCGTCGCGCTCCTCGAGCTCCTGTTCGAGAACGTCTGGCATGCCCGTCCGGAATTCGTGGCCGGCGACGCGGAGATGTCGGACATCGCGTCGTTCGACCGCGAACCCCACCAGGCGCGACTGGTGATCGGCGACGCCGCACTCGTACTCCGCGGTGAGGCGCGTCCGCACGTCCTCGACTCGAGTCACGTCTCGGGCCTGCCGTCGTATCCGTTCGCCTACGACCTCGGGGAAGTCTGGAAGTGGTGGACGGGCCTGCCGTTCGTGTTCGCCGTCTGGGTCGCACAGCGTACCGCGCCGGTGGCTGAGGCGTTAGGCATCCACGCCAGCCTGATCACGTCGCGAAACTGGGGCCTGGAGCACCTTCCCGTGCTGGCTGCGCAAGCGTCGGAAGCAACCGGCGTGTCCGAGCCCGTCTGCCTCGAGTACCTCTCCGGCCTCGACTACGGCCTGTCGTACGAGCACCTGGCGGGCCTCACCGAATTCTTCCGCCGCCTGGTCGCGGCCGGTCGCGTACCTAACGGGACTCTGGCATTCTTGCCGGCCGCCTAGGTGTGCGGGCCAGCGCCGAGTCCCAGTCCCTAGTCCCAGTCCCGATGAACGACGTTCTGGACTTCTACACCAACGCTCCGCTCCTCGAGTTGGGCGCCGAAGCGAATCGGATGCGCCTCGAGCGCCATCCCGACGGGATCGTCACGTTCATCGTCGACCGGAACATCAACTACACGAACGTGTGTGTCGCCGACTGCGGCTTCTGCGCGTTCTACCGGCGACCGAAGCACGGGGAAGGCTACACCCTCTCGTTCGAGCAGATCGGCCAGAAGATCGATGAGACCAAGGCGCTCGGCGGGGTCCAGATCCTCATCCAGGGCGGGCACAACCCGTACATCCCGTTCGAGTGGTACCTCGACCTCCTGCGCTACATCAAGACCTATCACCCGATTCACATCCACGGCTTCAGCCCGAGCGAGGTCGACTTCTTCGCAAAGGTGTTCCGCATGGACGCGGTGGACGTCATCCGCGAGCTCCGCAAGGCCGGGCTCGACTCTATCCCGGGGGGCGGTGGCGAGATCCTCGTGCAGCGCGTCCGCGATATCGTCGCGCCGAAAAAGGCTGGCGCCGACCGCTGGCTCGAGATCATGGAGCTCGCGCACAAAGAGGGCATGAAGACCTCGGTGACGATGATGTACGGCATCGGCGAGACCCTGGCCGAACGCATCGAGCATCTGCAGCGCGTGCGTGATCTCCAGTCGCGCACCGGTGGGTTCACGGCGTTCATCTGCTGGCCCCTGCAGCCCGAGAACACGCCGACGATGTCGCACATGCCGCGCACCGACGCCGTGGACTACCTTCGCACCGTCGCCATCGCGCGCATTGTCCTCGACAATGTGCCGAACTTGCAATCCAGCTGGGTGACCATGGGCATGAAGGTCGGCCAGCTCGCGCTGACCTTCGGGTGCAACGATTTCGGGTCGCTCATGATCGAGGAAAACGTCGTCTCGGCCGCCAACACGACTCACCGCACGACGATCGAGGAGCTCGAGCGGCTGATTGTGGACGCCGGGTTCATTCCCCGGCGCAGGCGCCAGGACTATACGATCCTTCCGGCGCCAGCCGGAGCCGCAGCGTGATGGGCACCGGGAACCGCGAACGGGGAACAGAAGCGCCTCTCGGAGACACGGTTCCCAGTTCCCGGTTCCTCGTTCACGGTTTTCGTGTCGGAATCGGCTACGATTCCCACCGCTTCGGCCCCGGCACCGAGATGATCCTCGGCGGCTGCCGGATTCCGTGTGACCGTCGCCTCGTCGGCCACTCCGACGGTGACGCCGTCGCACACGCGCTGACCGACGCCGTGCTCGGCGCCGCCGGTGCTGGAGACATCGGGGAAATGTTCGCCGACACCGACCAGCGCAATCGCGGCCGAGACTCGATCGAGATGCTTCGGGCCGCCGTCGACCGGGTCCGAGCGCTCGGCTGGACGGTGCAGAACGCCGACATCACGGTCGTCGCCGAGCAGCCTCGGATCGGTCCCTACCGAGCCGACATGTGCGCCACCCTCGCGTCCGCGTTAGGCATCGACGCCACCGCCGTCAGCATCAAGGGCAAATCGAACGAGGGCATGGGCTGGATCGGCCGCTCGGAGGGGCTGGCCTGCATGGCCGTCGCGTCGCTCGCCCCCGTGGGCCGTCCGTAGAGCGAGCTGGCCTGGCGTGAACAGCGTCCTCGCCTGGCTCGCATCACTCCCTCCGGCGACGCTCTCCATCATCCTGGCGCTTGTCTCGGCAATGGAGAACTTCCTCCCGCCCATCCCTGCCGACGTGATCGTCGCGTTCGGCAGCTTCCTCGCCGCGCGCGCAAATCGATCGCCGGTACCAACCATCATCGCGGTCGTCGTCGGTAACGTCGGCGGCGCGTTGGCGATGCTCGCGCTTGGCCGACGATTCGGCGCCGAATGGATCCACCGCCACCTGAAACGGGTGATGGGAGAAGGCGCCGAGCAGCGCGTGCAGCACTGGTACAATCAGTACGGGCTGCCTGCGCTGTTCGTGAGCCGATTTCTTCCAGGCGTCCGCGCCGTCGTTCCGCCGCTTGCCGGCGCGATGCGTGTTCCGCTCGGTGGCGCCGTCGCCGCCATCGCCATCGCGTCGGCCATCTGGTACACGGTGCTCGCACTCATCGCCTATCGACTTGGCGCGGAGTGGGAGCGCATCATGGATGCCATCAAGCGTTTCGAGACGGTCGCGGCGATCGTTGCCGGAGCGATCGTCGTGGTGGCCCTCGTCGTGTGGTACGTGCTGCGTCGCCGGAGGCGGGCGTGAGCGACTCGGATCCAGCCGCACTGGCCGCACGCAAATTCCTGCTCGAGAGGTTCAACGACTTTCTGACGCTCGAGCAGGGCACCTCTCCGCGCACGGACGAGGCCTACGGGCGCGACCTCGCGCGATTTGCTGCGTACGCGATGTCACGCGGCGCGGCCGCGCCGCCGGATGTCACCGCACGCATGTTGCGCGAATACGTCTACCATCTCAAGGATCTCGGGCTCGCCCCCGCGTCGATTCGACGCAACGTCTCGTCGCTGCGGACCTATTTCAAGTTCCTGCTCGGCGAGGGCCATGTCACGCTGGACCCCAGCGAGCGACTCGAGTCGCCCAAGCGCTGGCGGACGCTGCCCGAGGTGCTGAGCGTTGCGGAGGTCGAAAGGCTCCTGGCGGCGCCCACGCTCGATGACCCGCTCGTGTTTCGTGACCGGGCGCTCCTCGAGCTCGCGTACGGCGCCGGGCTGCGAGTCTCGGAGTGGATCTCGATTGCCGTGCGCGACCTCATGTTCGACGAGGGTCTGGTCCGCGTTTTCGGAAAGGGCAGCAAGGAGCGGCTCGTCCCGATTGGGCGCCGCGCCATTGGCGCGCTCGCATCGTACGTTCGGGAGTTGAGACCGCGCCTCGAACGCGGGGAAGGACGCGGAGTGCTTTTTCTGAGTGCGCGCGGGCAGCCGCTGACCCGAATGGGGGCATGGAAGATCCTGCAGAAATACGTCACGCGCGCCGGGATCGACAAGCACGTGTCACCGCACACGCTCCGACACTCGTTCGCCACCCACCTGCTGGAAGGCGGGGCTGACCTGCGCGCGGTCCAGGAAATGCTTGGGCATGCGGACATTTCCACCACGCAGATCTACACTCACGTCGACCGCGAGTATCTTCGGACGGTACACCGTCAGTATCATCCCCGCGCGTAACCACCCACCGCCTGCGTCTCGCATCTCGGCCGCCGGCGGCAACGGCCCGGCCAATGCTCCTCGTCATCGACAACTACGATTCGTTCACCTATAACCTCGTCCAGTACCTGGGCGAGTTGGGCGCTGACGTCACGGTGCGCCGGAACGACGCGGTATCACTCGACGAGGTGGGCACGCTCGCGCCGACCGCGATCGTCATTTCGCCCGGCCCGTGCGCACCGGACCAGGCCGGCGTGAGTGTGCCGCTGATTCAGCGCTGGGGCGCCACCATTCCCACGTTAGGCGTGTGCCTTGGCCACCAGGCGATCGGCGCGGCCTACGGCGGGCGCATCGTCCGCGCGCGCCGCGTTATGCACGGCAAGTGTTCGACGGTCCGGCATGACGCCACAGGCCTGTTCCGCGGATTGCCCAACCCGCTTCCCGTCATGCGATACCACTCGCTCGTCGTCGAGCGCGAGTCGCTGCCGGACGACCTCGAGATTCTCGCGGTCGCGACGGATGACGCCGCGGAGGTGCACGCGATGCGCCATCGCCACCATCCGGTCTGGGGCGTCCAGTTTCATCCCGAGTCGATCCTGACGACCGGCGGGAAGACAATCCTCCAGAACTTTCTCGCGCTCGCCGGATGAGGCGTGGGGCGTGGGTTCTGGCGCTCACGATCATCGCGGCAACTCGCGCCGGCGCTCAGCAATCGCTCCGCATCGACGGACCGAACCAGTCGGAAGCGACCTTTCTCCTCCGGACGGCCGCGGCCGGGCCGCACGACCTGATCGTCACCGACTCTTCACGGCGAGTGACGTTCCCTCGAGGAACGACGCTGCCCAGAACCACGATCATCGTTGGCGGCGACGCGTCCGTGGCCGCCTCCGTCCACGGCGACGTCATTGTCGTTGGCGGAGACCTGTTCATTCACCCCGGCGCGACGATCCGCGGGAAGGCCATCGCGATAGGCGGCGGCGTCTACGGATCTACGCTGGCGCTGGTAACCGGGGGTACACGCAGCATTCGCGATCGAACGTTCATCGCGAGCCGCACGCCGGACGGACTTCGGCTCGAGTATCGACGCCTCGGCGCTCGTGATCCGTCCATCGAGTTCCCGCTGGTCGAGGGACTCCGTATTCCGTCCTACGACCGGGTCGACGGCGCCAGCCTCGCGTGGGGCCCGATCCTCCGACCCACGGCACGGCTCCAGCTCGATCCGACGGTCACGTACCGGTCGCACCTCGGCGCGTGGGACCCCGGCGTGCAGGTGCTCGTCAATGCCGGGGAGATCTGGCGCCTAACGATTGACGCCCGGCGTGGGACCTTCACGAACGACGCCTGGATCAATTCGGACCTCATCAACAGCATCACCACGTTCAGCGTCGGATCGGACAAGCGGAACTACTACCGCGCCGACCGCATCGAGGCCACGGTCGGCCGCATCGACCGTCTGACCATCGACGCCACGACCAGCGTGGAGCTGGAGACGTACGCCGGCGCGATGACCGAGCGTGCCTGGTCCGTCGGATCGCCCGATACCATCGGCTCCAGCCCGTGGACCGTCGTCGGCAAGGACGACCCGGACCACGTGCGGCGAGGAAACCCGGCGATCGAGCCGGGGCGCATCTCCAGCGCGGTCCTCGGCGCCACGGCGCGCTGGCAATACGGAGACGTTCGGTCAAGTGCCACCGCGCGACTCGAGATACCGTGGCAGGCGCCGCGCGACGAACGGTTCGCTCAGTTCACCACCGACGGGACGATCCAGTTTCCGACGTTCGGCCTGCAGCGTTTTCGGGCTGACGTACACTGGGTCATCACGCCCGGGGACACCGCGCCGCCGCAGCGATTCGCGTACATCGGCGGGGCAGGGACGCTACCGGTCGTTGAGGACCTGCTCTCTATCGGAGGCGATCAACTGCTTCACCTGGACATGCGATACGAGGTCCCCGTCCCGCGCCTCGCAGTCCCGTACCTCGGCGGGCCGGTTCTGGCCCTCCGCCATCGTATTGGCTCAGCCGGCCTCCAAACCCTTCCTCGGCTCATCCAGAACGTGGGTGTCTCGGCAACCCTCAGCTTTGCGCGAGTCGAGTACACGATCGATCCCGCGTCGCGCCAGGGGCACTTCAGCGCTGCGTTCTCGTTCACTCGCTGACGCAACGCGGAGCTTTGCATTCTAGAGGCAGGGGTGTAAGTTGAGTGGCGTGCAATTTGCTGCCCCGCGCGCCCTTCAGAGCCCCGTGTGAAGACGCTCGCCGTCATTCCCGCTCGGCTCGGCGCCTCACGCCTCCCGCGAAAGCCGCTTCGCCTCGTTGGCGGAGCACCCCTCGTAGTCCGCGTCTGGGAGCGTGTTTCCGACCTCCGGATTTGCGATGAGGTCGTCGTGGCTACCGATTCCGACGAGATCGCGGCCGTGGTTCGGGCCGCTGGCGGCCTCGCAGCCTTGACCAGCGCCTCACACCCATCCGGTACCGACCGCGTCGCCGAAGTGGCCTCACAGCGCCAATACGCCGCGTACGACGTACTCCTGAACGTCCAGGGCGACGAGCCTTTCGTTCCGGAGGCTGCCGTCCGAGGGGCGGTCGAGGTCGTCACCTCCGGTCGCTTTCCGCTGGGGACCGCCGCCGCCACCGCCAGCCACCAGATCCTCGCTCGGCCGGATGTCGTCAAAGTCGTTACCGCCGATGACGGCCGCGCCTTGTACTTTTCCCGCGCGCCCATCCCCTGGCTGCGCGAACCGGGCGACGCGCCGCTCCGCGATACTTGCATTCGCCAGCACGTGGGGGTCTACGCGTACACCCGCGATGCCCTCACGGCGTGGGTCGCGCTGCCGCAGCACCCGCTCGAGCGTATCGAGCGGCTCGAACAGCTCCGCCCGCTCGCCGCCGGCCTCGCCATGGGCGTCGCCTCCGTCGGCGAGCTGCCCGCCGCCGGCGTGGATACCGAAGAGGATCTCGTACGCGCCAACGCCCGATGGACCGAACTCTCCGCCCTGGGACGTGATGCCTAACAATCCGAGCACGAAAACCACACGCTACATCTTCATCACCGGCGGCGTCGTCTCGTCGCTCGGCAAAGGCATCGCCGCCGCGTCGTTAGGGCGGCTCCTGGTCGAGCGCGGCCTGACGGTGTCGATCATGAAGTTCGATCCCTACCTCAACGTCGATCCCGGCACGATGTCGCCGTTCCAGCACGGCGAAGTGTTCGTGACCGACGACGGCGCCGAAACGGACCTCGACCTCGGCCACTACGAGCGATTCATCGACCGCTCGCTATCGCAGCTCAACAACGTGACCACGGGACGGATCTACCTGAACGTGATCACGAAAGAGCGCCGCGGTGAATACCTCGGGTCCACGGTGCAGGTCATCCCGCACATCACCGATGAGATCAAGTCCGCGATCAAGCGCATGTCGCCGGACAACGACGTCGTCATCGTCGAGATCGGCGGGACGGTCGGCGACATCGAGTCGCTTCCGTTCCTCGAAGCCATCCGCCAGTTCCGCCACGAGGTCGGTCGCCAGAACGCGCTCTTCATCCATCTGACCCTGGTACCGTTCATCGCCGCCGCCGGCGAGGTGAAAACCAAACCGACGCAGCACTCGGTGCGCGAGCTCATGGAGATCGGAATTCAGCCCGACATCCTCATCTGCCGGACCGAACGGCCCCTCAGTGAGGACGTGAAGCGAAAGATCGCCCTGTTCTGCAACGTGGAGTTCGGCGCCGTCATCGAGAGCCGCGACGTGCCCACGATCTACCAGATCCCGCTCAGCTTTCACGAGCAGGGACTCGACGAGCGCGTGATGCAGCGGCTGGAGCTCGAGGGTCGTACGCCCGACCTGTCGCGCTGGAAGGCAATGGTCAACCGCATAGTCGCGCCGCGCGACCGCGTTCGCATCGCCGTCGTCGGCAAGTACACGGAGTTGGTGGACAGCTACAAGAGCGTGCAGGAAGCGCTCATTCACGGCGGCATCGGCAACGACGTTGGTGTCGACATCTCATGGCTCTCGAGCGATCTGTTCACGACCACCGAGCGTGCACGTGACATCCTGAGCGCGTATCACGGGCTGCTCGTTCCGGGCGGCTTCGGCGTGCGTGGCGTGGAGGGAATGGTCCAAGCGATCCGGGCCGCACGCGAGACACGACTGCCGTTCCTCGGCATCTGTCTGGGAATGCAGACGGCGATCATCGAGTTCGCGCGAAACGTACTGCAGCTCGACGACAGCGACTCGAGCGAGTTCGCCCCCGACTGCGAGAACCCGGTGGTGAGCCTCATGGAATCGCAGCAGCACGTGACCGACATGGGCGGGACGATGCGGCTCGGCGCCTATCCGTGCCGCCTCGCGCGCGGCAGCAAGGCAGCCGAGGTGTACGGCGTGCCAGAGGTGAGTGAGCGCCACCGACATCGTTACGAGGTCTCGAACCAGTATCGCGATGCGTTCGTCGAGCATGGGCTGCGGCTGAGTGGTCTGAGCCCGAACGGATCGCTCGTCGAGATCGTCGAGCTCGTCGATCACCCATGGTTCATCGGCTGCCAGTTCCACCCGGAGCTGCAGTCGCGCCCAACGCGGCCGCACCCGTTGTTCGCCGGGCTCATTGCGGCGGCCATGGGTCAGAAGCGCCGCGCCGAGACGACGAAGTCCGAGCGGAAGCTCGTCGAGGCGGCTGACTGACATGTCGTTCACGTTTCCGCGCGACGCGATTTTCCTCATCGCGGGGCCCTGCGTGCTCGAGTCCGACGCGCTCAACCTGCGCGTCGGCGAGCATCTGGCGAGGCTGGCCGAGCGCGTGCCTGGCGGGATCGTGTACAAGGCCAGCTTCGACAAGGCCAATCGCTCGAACGCCGGGGCCGCTCGCGGCCCGGGGCTCGACGAAGGCCTCGCCGCGCTCGACCGCGTTAGGCGTGCGACGGGCTTGCCACTCCTGACCGACGTGCACCTGCCGGAGCAGTGCGCCCCGGCCGCCGAAGTGGTGGATGTGCTGCAGATCCCCGCGTTCCTCTGCCGCCAGACCGATCTCCTCGTCGCCGCCGGCGCGACGGGGAAGCCGGTAAACATCAAGAAGGGGCAGTGGATGCATCCTGAAGGGATGCGCGGAGCGGTTGAGAAGGTGAGGGGAGCGGGAACTGGGAACCGGGAACAGGGAACAGAGGCTCCGCTGAAGCACGGTTCCCGGTTCCCGGTTCCCGGTTCCCATTCGACTATCGCGGTAACCGAACGCGGAAGCTTTTTCGGCTACGGCGACCTCGTCGTCGACATGCGCGGGTTCACACGAATGCGGGACGCGTGCAAGGCGCCGGTCGTCTTCGACGGCACACACAGTGTCCAGCGGCCGGGCATGGGCGAAGGTGGCGCGAGCGGCGGCGCCCGCGAGCACATCGCCGCCCTAACGAGGGCCGCGGTCGCAGCCGGTGCCGACGGCCTTTTTCTCGAGACACACCCGGATCCCGATCACGCCCCGAGCGATGGGCCGAACATGCTGCACCTGTCCTCGCTCGACGCGTTGGTGAGTCGTGCGGTCGACCTCTGGCACCTGTGCCGCCAATGATCGACCCGGTGATTGCCCGCAGCATTCGTGTCGTCGGCCTCGACGTCGACGGCGTGCTCACCGACGGTGGCATCTACCTCGGGGACGTTGCCGGAGCGCGGCACGAGTTCAAGCGCTACGACATCCAGGACGGTCTGGGCATCTACTTTCTGCGCTCGGCCGGGTTGATTCCCGTGATCGTCACCGGACGCGTCTCGATGAGCGTCGACCTGCGGGCGCGCGAGCTCGGCATCGAGCACGTCGCGCAGGACCCGGACGCGCAAAAGCTCGTCGGACTCCGACGGATTCTCGACCGGCTGGGCCTCGGCATGGAGAACGTAGCCCACATTGGCGACGACTTTCCGGACATCGCCATTCTCCAGCGAGTCGCTCTACCCGTCGCGGTATCCAATGCGGTCCCCGAGGTACGGGCGATCGCCAAGGTCCAGTTGGCGCGAGCCGGCGGGCGCGGCGCCGTGCGCGAGTTTGCGGAGATGCTGCTCCGCGCGCAGGGCGTGTGGGAGGAAGTGACGGCCCGCTACGTTGCCGAGCGTTCGGGCGAGCCCCGCGAGGCCGTACGCTCATGACGATGACACCGACCGAAGCCACCGCCGCCGCTCGTCAGGCATCGCTCATCGACCGCGGCCGGCGTGTCATTCGCCTCGAATGCGAGGCGCTGGTGGAGGTCGGGCGACGACTCGATGAACGGTTCGCCCGGGCCGTGGACCTGATCGCCGGTTCGAGTGGCCGCGTCCTGGTCGCGGGCGTCGGCAAGTCCGGTATCATCGGCCGGAAGATCGCCGCGACGTTCACGTCGACGGGTACGCCAGCGACGTTTCTGCATCCCGTCGACAGCGTGCACGGCGATCTCGGCATCGTGGGTCACGACGACGTCGCGGTCCTCATCTCCAAGAGCGGTGAGACCGAGGAGCTCGTGAGGCTCCTCCAGCATCTCAAGCGATTCGGCGTCCGTAGCATCGCGCTCACTGGCGTCCTCGACTCCACGCTCGGGCGGCACGCGGACGTCGCACTCGACGCGTGGGTGCGCGAGGAAGCCTGTCCCCACGACCTCGCCCCGACCACGAGTACCACCGCAGCGCTTGCAATCGGTGACGCGCTCGCGGTGGCGCTGCTCGAAGAGAAGGGATTTCGCCGGGAGGACTTCGCGCGGATTCACCCGGGCGGCGCACTCGGCCGGCAGTTGCTCACACGCGTCGACGACGTGATGGTCACCGAGCGTGTCCCCACGCTGCCGCTCTCGGCAACCATGCGCGAGGCGATCGTGCTGCTCGCGGAACGTCGGGGCATCGTGATCGTCCTCGAAGGGGACCGTCTTGCTGGTGTCCTGACGGCGGGCGACCTGACCCGACTCATGGAGCGCGTTACCGACCCGCTGGCGGTGCTCGTCCGCGAGGTGATGACGACCGCCCCGAAAGTCGCGATGTGTGGGGAACTCGGAAGCGCCGCGGTGTACCGCATGGAGCGCCACGGTATCATGGCGATGCCGGTTGTCGACGAAGATCGTCATGTCCACGGGGTGGTTCACTTGCACGACCTGATGCGGGCGGGCGTCGCGTGAGAGCCATCACCGTCCTTGCGATCGTACTCGCGCTCGTTGGCGGCGCAGCCTGTCAGAACCAGGGTGCGACTCCACCGGTTGCGGCAAGCGTCACTCCCGATACGGCTGACCAGACGCTGTTCGGCGTCCGCGTCGTCATGTCCGACCACGGCGTGCAGCGCTCACTGCTGCAGGCCGACACCGCATTCACGTACGACGACAACACGCGCTTCGAGCTTCGGACCGTCCGCAGCACGTTCTACACGGAGACGGGCGTCAAGAACGCCACGCTCACGTCGCACCAGGGGACATACAACGTGCGGAGCGGGAACATGGAAGCCCGAGGCGACGTCGTTGTGATCTCCGAGGATGGACGACGGCTGGAGACGCCACAATTGCGTTATGATCCGGGACGGAACGAGATCTCGGGCGACAGCGCGTTCGTGCTCACGCGACCGGAGGATATTCTGACAGGTATCGGGTTCGTCACGGATCCGGATCTGACGCGGATACGCATCCTGAAGGGTGCATCCGGCCGCACCACCAAGTCCGTTGCGCAGCCAGAACGGTGATTCGCCACTCTTTTGCCGTTAGGCACTCGTTATGTGTCATCGCGCTGGTGCTGGCCGCCTGTGGCCGTGGCAGCCGAGAGCCGCGCCCGAGCGCGATCCCGGCGCTGCCGCCGCGGCCCGATTCCGCCGCCCGACCGCCAGCGGTCTCGGACTCGGCCCGTCGCGCGGCGCTTCGCGCCGATTCGCTGGCCGCTGCGAAACAGCGCGCGGACTCGCTCGCCCGTGACACGGTTCTCGCGCGCAAGGCAGCCCCGCCGACGCCGGCTGGCGCCGCCGGCAGGCCGAAGCAGGAACGCCGGTGCCAGCTCAACTTTCCCAACACGCCCGACACTCGCGTTCAGATCGTGCAGGATCCCGCCACCAAGCGGAACAACACGTTCGTTGGGGGCGGCGTCGTCGCGAAGTGTGGAGGTCAGGACGTTACCCTCGTCGCCGACAGCGCAGAGCTCTACGACACGATCAAGCTCTACTACCTGTTCGGTAACGTGCACTATCGCGAGCCGCGGGTGAACATCGACGCCGACAAGGTCACGTACTTTCTGAGTGACGAGCGCATCCTCGCCGAGCAGAACGTCCGGGCGACAATGCCGAGCGGTTCGACCATGACGGGCCCGCAGGCCGAATATCTTCGACCGGTCGCGCCGATCCGTCAGGTCGCTCGGCTCAACGCGATTCAGCGGCCCACGTTCACGCTCGTTCAGAAGGACTCGACCGGGAAGCAGCTCGACCCGGCCAAGCTGCTCGCCGACCGCGTGAGCGTCGTGGACGATACCGTCTATTACGCTGGCGGGAACGTCGACATCACGCGACCGGACATGCACGCCACGAGCGACTCGGCGTACATGAATGAGACCCGGCAGTATGGCCGGCTGTTGAAGCGTCCGCAGATCGAGGGACGCGGCGACAAGCAGGACCGGCAATTCATCCTGCGGGGGAAGGCGATCGACCTGTTCTCGAACAACCGCCAGCTCGAGCGCGTGCTCGCCGTCGATTCCGCGCAGGCCGTGAGCGGGGATCTCGACCTCAAGAGCGACAGCATCGATCTCCGGATCACCGACAACAAGCTCTCGCGCGCACAGTCCTGGGGACCCACGGGTGCGCGTGCGATATCACCGGACCAGACGATCATCGCCGACTCGCTCGACGTGCTGATGCCGAACCAGAAAGTCCGGGAAGTGCACGCGATCAACCGCGCCTTCGCCGAAACCGTCCCGGATTCCACCAAGGTCAAGTCGAACGAGAAGGATTGGCTTCGCGGCGATACGATCCTGGCAACCTTCGATACGGCGCTGACCGCGGATACGTCATCCAAGCCGCGCATTCGCCAGCTGCTCGCGACCGGGAACGCCAGCTCCTTCTACCAGATCCCAAACGACAAAGGGCCGAGCGAGCCGCCGAACCTCAACTACGTTCGCGGACGGGTCATCACCGTCAGCTTCGAGCAGCAGGAAGTGCAGTCGGTGGTCGTTGAAGACCAGGCAGCCGGTATCTTTCTGGAGCCTGGTGCCGACAGCACCGCGACGAAGAAGTCGAAGACCACACCCCGAGCGCCGAGTCGACCGGGCTCTTCACCCATACGACGTCCGGACAACGATGACTGAACGCCAAGTGCCGGGACGGGTGCGTCAGCTCATCGGCCACCTCGCAGCCCGTGACCGATCGAGCCTGATCGCGCTGCACGCGATTCTCCGCGCCGCTGACGACACCGGACAGGCCAGGCTGCACGACGTCGCGATCAAATATCGCGAGGACACCCTCTCGGCCATGCGCCTCGAAGGTCGCGATACCGACCGCGAGGCAGGCACGCTCGGCATCGATGAGGCGCGTGCAAACCTCGTTGGAACGGTACTCCCGCGCCTGGCGGGCATCGGGATCATTGCGCTGACCCGGGATTCGCGCGACGCGGAAGGCCAGCCGCTGGTCGTCATCGAGCCGGCGTTTTGGGCGGACGTGCGTGACGCTCGAGAGAACATCGCCACCACCGTCTGGCAGACCGGCGAACATGTCGCCGTCGCCCAGCGCGCCACCCAGCCCGCGATGCAGGCGGTCGTCGCGGGAGGCAGCCTCCTCGAGGCCAAAGGGCTCGTCAAGATGTACCGTCGTCGCAAGGTCGTGAACGACGTGGCCCTGCGATTGCAACAGGGAGAAATTGTTGGGCTTCTTGGCCCCAACGGCGCCGGAAAGACGACGACGTTTTACATGATCGTTGGACTGATCCAGCCGCTGGAAGGGCGAATCCTGCTCGACGGCACCGACATCACGAAAATGCCGATGTACCGCCGCGCCCAACACGGTATCGGATACCTCTCCCAGGAGCCCTCGATATTTCGCAAGCTATCGGTAGAGGATAACATCCTGGCGATTCTCGAAACGCTGGGGATCCCACGCGACGAGCGCCGCACGCGCCTCGAGTCGCTCTTGAATGAGCTGGGCATCAAGCACCTTCGTGACTCGAAAGCGTACGCCCTCTCGGGTGGAGAGCGGCGCCGGCTGGAGATTACGCGCGCGCTGGTCACCCGACCGAAGTTCATGATGCTCGACGAACCGTTCGCAGGGGTCGATCCTATCGCCGTCCATGACATTCAGTCCATCGTTGCCGACCTTCGCAAGCGACGTATCGGCGTGCTCATTTCGGACCACAACGTCGAGCAGACGCTCGATATCGTCGATCGTGCCTATATCATGTTCGACGGACAGGTGAAGGTATCGGGGACTGTGAGGGAGCTCGTGTTCGATGACACCGTCGCCAAGATCTATCTCGGCCCAACGCTGACGGCCCGGCTACGTGCCCGGTTCTCCACGGGGGAGGCAGCCTAAGAATGAAGCCCGGGCTCAATCAGAGCACGCAGCTCCGCCAGGAGCTCAAGATCAATCCTCGCCTTTATCAGGCGATGGATCTGTTGTACATGCCACTCCTCGACCTGCAGCAGCACCTCAAGCAGGAGCTGTTGAACAACCCGTTCCTCGAGATGGTCGAGCCGGAAGAGGAGGAAGAGGAAGAGGGAACAGAGGCCGAGGAAGCTGCGACGCCGGAAGAGGAGAAGACCCCCAACGACGAGATCGATTGGGAAGGCATCCTTCTCGATGGGTTCGATGCCGGTGGCCGGCGCGAAGAGCACGAGGAAAAGGAGTATTACGAGCCGGTCACCGTCGACACGCGTGACCTGAGCGACCATCTGCGCGACCAGATCGCCCTGCTCGACCTCGACCCGCGTCAGATGCTGCTGGCCGAGGAGTTCATCGGGAACATCAACGAGGACGGCTACCTCGCCTGTCCCGTCGAGGACATCCGGCAGTCGATCAACGACGTCGTGCTCAAGGCCGCCGAGGCGACAGATCGTGACCCCACCGAGGTCCCGGTGTACACCGAGGAGGAGGTCACGCGGATGCTCGAGACCGTTCAGGGGCTCGATCCCGCGGGCGTGGGTGCCCGCGACCTTCGCGAGTGTCTCATGCTGCAGCTCAAGGACGCCGGGCTCGAGCAGTCGGTTCCATACCGGCTCGTGCGCGATTGTTTCGATGAGCTGATCAACCACCGCTGGAGTGAGATCTCGAAACGGTTCGGAATCAGCCCATCCGACGTTCAGAAGGCCGCCGACGAGATCGCGAAGCTGGACCCGAAACCTGGCCTCGTCTACAGCGACGCGAGCGACAACTACATCATTCCCGATCTCGTCGTCGAGAAGATCGACGGGAGGTATCACGTCTTCCTCAACGACGCGAACCTGCCGCGGCTCAAGCTGAGCCGGGCCTATCAGGAGATCGCGCGCGACAAGAAGAAGTTCGAGGGCGAGAACAAGGAGTTCATCTCCAACAAGCTGAACTCGGCCAACTGGATGATCCAGGCCATCGAGCAGCGCCGCCAGACGATGCTCAAGGTGATGAACTACATCGTCGAGCGGCAGCGCGACTTCTTCGAGAAAGGCGTCCAGTACCTCAAACCGCTCACGCTGCGAGAGGTCGCGGAAGTCATCAGCATGCACGAGTCGACGGTCAGTCGCGTGACGAACGAGAAGTTCGTCCAGACGCCCCGCGGCGTGCTCCCGCTCAAGTTCTTCTTCTCGTCAGGGCTCTCGACGACGGGCGGCGAGGACGTGTCGGCTCGCGGGATCAAGGACCAGATCCAGAAGCTCGTCGAAAATGAGGATCCCAAGCATCCGCTCACCGACCAGGCGATCGTGAACATCCTCAAGGAGAGCGGCGTGCAGATCGCGCGTCGTACCGTCGCGAAATACCGCGATCAACTCGGGGTGCTGTCAGCCCGGATGCGCAAGCGAGTTTGACGGGCGAGATGGGAACCACGACGACAATGGGAACGGGGAACAGGGAACCGGGAACAGAAGAGCCTCGGAGCCTCGGTTCCCGGCCTGTTCCGAGCGCAGCGAGGGATCGCCCCGTTCCCGGTTCCCAGCAAGTTGCCAATTCCCACTCGGCACTCGGTGCCCCTGATGTCTCGGTGCTCGTCCCGGCCAAGGACGAATCCGGCAACCTGCCCGAGTTCATGCGTCAGGCAGCAGCCGCGTTCGCATCATCGGATGTGAGCTACGAGGTCATCGTCATCGACGACGGATCCGAGGACGACACGTGGGACGTGCTGCAATCGCTCGCCGCCCAGTTTCCGTTTCTGCGGCTGGCGCGTCATCGCGTTAGGCGCGGGATCGCGGACGCCCTGCGGACCGGCTACCTGAAGGCACGCGCCCAGGTGCTCGTTTTTTACCCGGCCGACCTGCAGTTCAAGCCGGAGGACATTCCGCGGCTCGTCGCACCGGTGCTCGCCGGCGAGTCGGACATCGTCACCGGGTTCAAACAGGGACAGTACGAGAAGAAGTTCGTCTCCGGCATCTACAACTGGCTCAGTCGGGCGCTCTTCCACGTCCCGGTCAAGGACCTGAACTCGGTCAAGGCGTATCGCCGGGAGATCATGGAGGCGTTGCCCATCCGCCCCGACTGGCACCGCTACATGATCGTCATCGCCGCCGCGAATGGGTTCACCGTCTCGGAGATCCCGGTCCCGCTCTACCCACGCCAATACGGGAAGTCGAAGTTCGGCCTGGGTCGCATTCCCGTGGGCGTGCTCGACATGCTCTCGGTCTGGTTCGAGCTGCGGTTCGGCCCCAAGCCCCTCCTGCTGTTCGGGATGCTCGGGCTTGGGTTGTTTGCGATCGGCGTGCTGGCCGGGTTGTTCGCGGTCGGCAGGCTCCTGCTGTTCGGCGTTGGAACGCGCCCGGTATGGACGATCATTCAAACCTGCGTGATCGTCGGCAGCGTGTTTTTCGCCACCGGCTTGATCGGTGAACAGGTGGCCGTCCAGCGCTCGGAGCTTCGCGAGCTTCGGCGTCGCGTCGAAGAGCACGCCGTGGAGCCTAACGACTAGAGCTCGGACATGCGAGCGCTCTTTCTCACCCATTCGTTCCCGCGTGAGCCGGGCGACGCCGCCGGCTCGTTCGTGCTCAAGCTCGCCGTCGCGCTGCGGGATCAGGGGATCGACGTCCATGTCGTCGCGCCGTCCGGCGATGACCTCCCATCGACGGACACGTTCGATGGCATCCCGGTGGAGCGGTTCCGCTACGCGCCGCGGAAATACGAGAAGCTCGCCTACACGGGCAACATGCACACGCAGGTGCGCGACTCCTGGGGAGCCAGGCTCGCCTTGCTGGGGTTTCTCGGGTCGGAGTTCGGGAGCGCGGTGCGCGCTCGCCGCAGCTTCGAGCCCGACGTCGTGCATGCACACTGGTGGTTTCCGGGCGGACTGGTTGGAACGTGGGTGAGCGGCCTGTCGGGAGTTCCACTGGTCACGACCCTGCACGGGACTGACGTTAGGCTGGCGCGCGCGACCGCGATGGCACGGCCGCTGTTTCGTCATGTCCTCCAGCAGTCGAGCGCCGTGACGACGGTGTCGCGCTGGCTCGCGCGTGAAACCGAAACGATTGTGTCGGGTGTGAGCGCGTCGGTCGCCCCGATGCCGGTGGCCACCAACCTGTTCTTGCCCGGTGGCCAGCGTGACCCGAACCGGCTGCTGTTCGTTGGGCGGCTCACCGCGCAAAAGGGCATCGAGGGGCTCATCGAGGCGTTGGCGCGCATGCGCCATCCGGCATCACTCGACGTCGTCGGCGATGGACCGCTCGCCTCGGCGCTCGCCACGCGGGTGGGGGAGCTCGGGTTGAAGGAGCGCGTCCGTTGGCTCGGCGCCCTTCCACAACCGGAGCTCGTCGATCTGTATCGTCGGGCCGCGGCCCTGGTCGTCCCGTCGACGGACGAAGGCCTGGGTCTCGTGGCCGTCGAGGCGCAGCTCTGCGAGACGCCGGTGGTTGCGTACGAATCAGGTGGCCTCACAGACACCGTTCAGCACGAGCGTACGGGCGTCCTCGTTCCGCCGGGGGACATCGAGGCGTTGGCCGCGGCCCTGGACCAGCTCCTCGATCATCCGGATCGAGGCGCCGAGCTCGGCCGGGCAGGACGGATGGTCGCGCTCGCGGGGTTCGCACCGGAGTCAGCCGCGCGCCGCTACGCCGGTATCTATCGATCCGTCGTTGGCTCGCCGGAAAGGTAGGTTCACCGTCATCGCGCAGTGGCTCCTTGCCGCAATCGTCGTTGGGTTTGCGGTCCGTGAGCTCGCACGCCAATGGCAAGGCGTCGCGCCTGCGCTCGAGGGTTTGAGGCTCGATTGGCTTCCGGTTCTTGCTTCCGGTGCGCTCGTGATCGCGACGTACCTGCTCCTCATCGAGGCTTGGCGAGCGACGCTCCGCGTGTGGTCCGAATCGCTCCCGTTCGCCGATGCCGCGCGCATCTGGTTCGTCTCGAACCTTGGGAAGTACGTTCCCGGGAAGGTTTGGCAGATCGCTGCCATGGGTGCGCTTGCTCAAAAGCGCGGCGTATCAGCAACCGCGGCGATCGGATCGAGCCTGCTCGTCAACCTCGTCAGCGTCCTCGCTGGATTCGCGGTCATTGCGGTTACTGCTGCTGGACGAGTCGGCGCCGTCGTGGGAGCACAGTCCACCGGCGGGGGAGAGAGGTCCGCGCAACTCATGGTCGTCGGCGTAGCCATTGCCGGAGCAGTCGCCCTCGGGCTTGCGCCCGTCGCTGTCCCGCGCCTCGCGGTGCTCGCGGCCAGGATGACGGGCCGGCCGCTCGCAATCCCACGCGTTCCGCCGAAGGCGGTGTGGGTTGCAGCCGGCTCCACAGTTGCAAGCTGGCTGGCCTATGGCGTTGCGTTCTTCTTGTTCGCGCGCGGTATCACGCCCCGCGTGACTGGCAATGCCCTCTCGTACATCGCAGTTTACACAGGTTCCTACCTGGCCGGATATCTGGCGTTGTTCGCGCCCGGGGGCGTTGGCATTCGCGAAGCAGCTATCGTGATCGCGATGCCGAAGTTTGGCCTGGCGTCCGCCGCGGACGCCGCGGTCATTGCCATTACCAGCCGGCTCTGGCTCACCATACTCGAGATTCTACCCGGCCTGCTACTGTTCCGTAGTGGTTCCACGCAGACTGCTCGAGATCAAAGCGCAGAAGAAGGATGATCGCGAAGATCAACCAACTGTCGGAGAAGTCGCCCGGCGCGGCGCCTGACCAATGGGCGCCGCGCTTCGCGACCGGGTGGGCATCACTCGTGTATGCAATCGCGGTTCTGTCGCTCGGTTACCCGGCGTTCTCGGGCGGCTTTCTCGTCAACCCGCACAGCGACCAGTACATCGCGGGCTACGCGTTTCGCGAGTTTGCGGCGCAGTACATGCGGTCACACGGCGCCTTCCCGCTCTGGAATCCATACCTGTACGGCGGCATGCCGTACGTCGCCGCGATGCACGGCGACATTTTCTATCCGACATTTCTGCTTCGGTTGCTGCTGCCCACGGACGTGGCGATGACGTGGTCGTTCATCATCCACGTCTTTCTGGCCGGGCTTTTCGCGTACCTCTTCCTCCGGGCGTGCGGGCTTGGGTTCTTCGGCGCGCTCTTCGGCGGCCTGGCCTACATGATCGGAGGCAACGTCGCAGGGTTGGTGTCTCCGGGGCATGACGGGAAGTTGTATATCAGCGCGCTCTTGCCGCTCACGCTTCTTCTCGTGTTGCGCGGCGTGCACGATGGCAAACGGTGGGCGTGGGGAGTTCTCGGCATCGTCATCGGGCTCGCGGTCCTCAGCCCTCATCCTCAGCTGCTGCAATACCTGCTGCTCGCGTCCGGGGCGTTCGCGCTCTACGTCGCATTCTCGGAGTTCGGGGGCGTGAAGCTCGATCGTCCTGTCGCGATTCGCCGGCTTGCGGCCGCTGCCGGGTCGATAATCCTCGGCGGAGCCATCGGCGCCATTCAGTATCTCCCGGTGCGCGAGTACGTCCCGTTCTCGCCGCGGGCCGGCGGGAAGGGTTGGGAGCACGCCATCTCCTACTCCTTGCCGCCCGAGGAGTTGGTCAACACATATCTGCCCCAGTTCACCGGGATGCTCGACAAGTACTGGGGACGGAACGGCATTCATTTCCACAGCGAGTACATCGGCGTCGTGGTGCTCGTGTTGGCGGGCCTGGGATTCGGATGGTCGGCCACGCGTGGTGGCCGACGGTTCATCTGGTTCTGGTTAGGCACGCTGATCGTTTCGCTGCTGTGGGCGATGGGTGGTTACACGCCGTTCTATCACATCGTGTATGCCATCGTCCCGGGAACGAAATTCTTTCGCGCGCCGAGCACGATGCTGTACGTCGTCTCGTTCTGCGTGGCCGTGCTTGCGGCGTGTGGAATGGATCGTGTGGTCGCGGGGCAGGTTCGAAATCGCTATCTGCTGGCGTGGCTGGCAGCAGCCGCGCTATTCGCGATTCTCGGTGCGACCGGTGGGCTGACGAACCTCGCCGCCGGCGTGGCTGCGCCGGAACGCGCCGATGCGGTGCTCGACAACAGTCGCGATCTGGCGATCGGGTCGATCCGCTCCTTCGCATTCGTGGCGATCGCCCTTGGACTGATCTGGGCGATCGCCACGCGTCGGCTCGCCGTCACTGTTGGCGGATTTCTGCTCGTCGCCGCGGCAGCGCTCGATCTGTGGAGCATCGAGCGGTCGTACTGGATGTTCTCGCCACCGGCGGCGAAGCTCTACGCCGCGGACGAAACGATCGAGTATCTGATGCGGCAGCCGCAGCCGGCGCGCGTGCTGCCTCTTCCGCTTACCGCCGAGTTCGCGCCAGCGGATCCGTTCATTCGTCCTGGCGGGCAGGCGAACGGGCTCATGACGCACCGCGTTCGCAACGTTCTCGGTTACCATGGTAATCAGCTCGGGCGGTACAACGACTTGTTAGGCATGGACGAGGGCGGGAGGCAGATCGCGAACCCGAACCTCTGGGCGCTCGCCAACGCGCAGTACTTCCTGACGAACGTTGACAGCCTGCCGATCCCGGGCGCGCAGCGTGTCGTCGGGCCGTCTCGCGACGCGGCCGGCACGACGCTCTTTCTGTATCGCCTGCCCGGCGAGAATCCCTATGCCTGGGTGGCGCCGGTGATAGTCAAGGCGCCGGACGACCAGGTTCTGGCCACGGTGCTCGACACTCGGTTCGACGTTCGTCGCGCGGCCCTGTTCGACCCGACATCGGCAGTGAAGGGCCGCGACGTGTCAACTTTGCCTGACCCGCTTCCGGTAAAGGTCAGCGCGACGCGATACGAGCCGGGGAGCGTCACGCTTGCACTCGACACACCGGCGCCGGAGGGCTCCGCACTCGTCGTATCGGAGAATTACTACCCGGGTTGGAAAGCGACGGTCGATGGCCGGGACGCCGTGTTGGGCAGAGCCGACTACTCCCTCATCGGCGTCGCGCTACCCTCAGGAGCGCGCTCGGTGCAGCTCAGCTTTGACAGTGCGCCATACCATACGGGAAAGGCGATCACACTCGTTGCGCTTGCGCTATCCGTCGTGTGGTGGCTCGCCGGCGTATACACGGAGCGACGGTCGCGTGTCTGAGCGCGCTCTGGTCATCGTCCCGACGTACAACGAACGCGAGAATATCCGGCCGCTCATCGAAAGCGTGCTCGCCAAGGATCCGCGGATCGACATGCTCATCGTCGACGACGCGTCGCCCGACGGCACCGGAGCGATCGTCGACGAAGTTGCCGCAACGAACCCTCGAGTTTCCGCGCTCCATCGTGCAGGGAAGATGGGACTCGGAACGGCGTACCTCGAGGGCTTTCGCTGGGCGCTGGCTCGTGACTACGAGTATGTGTTCGAGATGGACGCCGACTTCTCACACAATCCGGATCACCTGCCCGAGTTTTTTCGGCGAATCGAAGACGCCGACCTCGTCCTCGGCTCCCGCTATCGAAACGGCAAGGTGACTGTCGTGAATTGGCCGATGACGCGACTGCTTCTCAGCTACGCAGCGAACATCTATGCGCGCGCGGTGACGGGGCTGCAGTTGTTCGATTCCACCGGCGGGTTCAAGTGCTTCCGTCGTAAAGTGCTTGAAGCGATCGATTTAAATGCCGTAAAATCAAACGGTTATGCATTTCAGATCGAGATGAGCTTTAGGGCGTGGAAAAAGGGATTTCGGATCGCGGAGATACCAATCGTCTTCGTGGACCGGACGGAGGGTGAGAGCAAGATGTCCAAGCGTATCGTCCGCGAAGCCGTCTGGATGGTGTGGCGACTGCGGTGGTGGTCGATCACCGGACGGGTCTGATGGTGACTCGCTACGGTCGGCGGTTCTACAAGTTGAGCGGCTCCGGCAACGACTTCGTGTTCGTGGACACACGCAGCGAGCCGGCTGGGCGCCTGGAGGATCCGGAGGTGGTCGGCCAGCTCTGCGCACGAGGGACCGGCATTGGCGCCGACGGCATCGTTTTCGTGGAACGCCCGAAGGCTGCCCACGAGCTGTTCTCGATCCGATATCTGAACCGGGATGGATCGCTCGCGCTGCTGTGCGGCAATGCCTCGCTGTGCAGCGTTCGTCTCGCCGTGGAGCTGGAGATCGTGGCGGCAGGCGAAGACTTTCAGTTCGGAACTGGCGCGGGTGTCGTTCGGGGCAGGCTGACAGCAAGTGGCCCGGAGATCGACATCCAGCCCGTCGCCGAGATGGAGACCGAGAAGGACCTGCGACGCGTCGCTAGCGACCGCCGCATGGGCTTCGCGATGGTTGGCGTCCCGCACATGGTGGTGCTGTGCGGCGGCGACATCGAAGACATCGACGTCGAGGGTCGTGGCAGGCCAATCCGGTACGATCCGGCGCTTACCTCGGGCGCGAACGTCAATTTTGTCGCTCGACACGGCGAGGGATGGGCGCTGCGGACCTACGAGCGCGGCGTGGAGGCTGAAACGCTGGCGTGTGGGACCGGCGCCGTCGCCACCGCAGCGTTGCTGTCGGCGTGGGGCGAAAGCGGCCCTGTAACGTCGTTGCGGACGCGCTCGGGCCTGGACCTCATCGTTCGGTTCCGAGGGGGCCAAGGCGGGACGTTGACGCCGTCGTTGGCCGGTGAAGGGCGCATCGTGTTCAGGGGGGAGCTGCCGGAATGATGTTGGTTTTCCCTAGTTTCCCACGTCTCTAGTTTACATAATACTTATTATACGTAATACTAGCACCTGCGACGAAAATGGCGGGCGAGCCGCAGCGACCCGCCCGCCAGAGTTCGGCAACTCGGCTTACTTGCCGGCCGGAGTGGCCGTGAGCTCGCCCAATCGAACGCGAGCCTCGGCCGAATATGGTGACGTGTTGTCCTTCGAGAGCGCCAACCAAATCTTCTCGGCCTCGGCTTTCTTGCCCGCGTCCGTCAGCGTTCGCGCAGCGTCGGCCATATAACGGTCCTTGGCCACCTTCGCCTCGGTCAACGCTGCGGCAGCCTGATACCGCTCAGCTGCCTCGGCGTACTTTTTCTGCTGCTCGTAGCCGGCTCCCTTCAGTGCCTCGAACGTTGCCCGGTCCTGACTCGACGGTTTGCCGTCGTTCAGCACCCGTAAACCGCTGTCTGCCTTCCCTTGCTCGTAGTAGGCCTGTGCGAGAAGCATGGTCGCCTGGCTGGCGGCAGAGCTCCCGCCAAAGCGCGCGATGACCCGCCTGAGATCCGTTTGAGCCAGGGGCAGGTTGCCCTGAGCGAAACTCTGACGAGCTCGGCTCAGCGCCGCATCGGCAGCGTCCGCCCGCTGATGCCGCCACTGGTTCCCGACGATCCAAAGCACGGCCGCCAATGCCACTACCCCGACAGCGATGCCCAGCGGCTTGGCATTCGTCCTTGCCCAGTCCGTAACCGACTCGGCGTGGTCCTCGAACGCCGGCCGGGTCGTTGCTGCTCCCGTCTTCGTCATTGCTCGTGAGATATGGTGAATGCGCGCTGCGTCTCGCGCGCCAGCCACCGAGACGCGTCCAGTGCCCCTGGCGTGACTCGAACACGCGGCCAACGGTTTAGGAAACCGCTGCTCTATCCATCTGAGCTACAGGGGCGCGGCGGCCGCCGGACGGCGTCGTAGACTCCTGTGCCCGACGTCGTGGCCAGACTCACAAACCTATTGGGGCATCGGGTTCTACGAAAGTCAGGAAAGCGCTCGCACCGGGCTCTGCTGCGACTCGCGACCCGCTCCCCTAGTATGTCAGAACCGACTCCAGCCGTCGTCCGGTCAGACGGGCCGACCCGTTCAGGAACCCCAGCACAATCAGAAAGCTGCATCCAACGACCCGCCCGCCCACGGACTCGATAAGATCACAGGCGGCGGCTGCGGTTCCTCCAGTCGCCAGGACATCATCAACCACCAGCACGTTCGCGCCCTTCGCGCAGGCGTCGACGTGAACTTCGAGCGCGTCGGTGCCGTACTCCAGCTGGTACGTGATTCGACGCGTCGTGTATGGCAGCTTTCCGACCTTTCGAATCGGGACGATTCCGGCGCCCAGCGCCTGCGCCACCGGGCCGCCGAGGAGAAAGCCGCGGCTCTCGATCGCAGCCACGAGCGTGACGCCGGCGTTCTTGAACGGCGCCGCCATTTGCTCGCACGCTTCCGGAAACAGAGCGCCGTTTGCAAGGAGCGGCGTAATGTCCTTGAAGACGATTCCCGGCTTGGGGAAATCCGGGACATCACGTACCGCCCGACGCAGGTCGTCCGCGGTTCGACTCGATGAGCTGGTGCCGGATTTCAACGCTACCTCACGACGGTGAACGGTCGTGGCAGATCGTTCAGCCCGTCGACGGGCAGCTCGATGACGCGGTCGACGCGCGCCCCGGGCGGTCCGCTTCGCGCGATGTTCGTGAGCTCATCGATGGCAGCTTGTGTCCCCGATGCAGCGATCTCGACTCGGCCGTCGTCGTGATTTCGAACCCACCCCGCCAGCCCGGCACGACGAGCCGTTTCGCGCACGAACCAGCGGAATCCAACGCCCTGAACTTTCCCGACGACCTCGAGATGAACCGTCGTCACCCTTCCTCAGCGGCTGCGCGACCCTCCCAGGAGCGCCGCGAGGACCGAGGCGAGAACGGCAGCGTCGGTGGCCTCGGGCGCGATGGACGAGACGTCAATCTCGCCGCTCCGGACGCGGTCCGCCAGCCGATCGAATGCCGCAGCGATTCGCGCTTCATGAGGCGAGTACGCTTGCACCTGGACCGCTGGGACCGCAGTCATGACTGGAGACGCTGGCAGCGCCGTCACGACCGCAGGCTGGGGTTCGTCCCCATTCGAGTCGGGTTGCGATTCCTCGTTCCCCGTCGCGAGCTCGAACCGAAGGGACGGCTCGGGCGATTCGTGAGCCTCGTTGCCCGTCCATTCGGCCGGGGTTGGAGCCTCGTCGCCTAACGGCTCCAACACCGGTGCGGCCGACTGTTCCGGCTGGACACCCATGATCTCGTCGAAGGCCGGGATCGTGTGCGAGTCTGTCCATTCACCGAATGCGTAGCCGCCACCGACCTCCGAGACTGGCTGCGCCACTGTCGGCAGCGGCGGCGCGTCGGTCTCGGCGAATGTCATCTCGGGCTCGACCAAACCCGGCGTCGCCGCGACGGGCGCTGCCGCGTCCGCCTCGAGCCAGGCTGGTGTCGTCGTGGCTGACGGGACCTCGCTCGACTCGACCGTTACCGGTGGCGGTGCGGCCTCGGTCTCCAATGGCGGGATGTCCTTCGCCGGGACGTCGTTCGCGGTGATGTCTTCTGCCCACGGGTGCTGGCCGTCGACTCCGCCGCCTAACGACAACTCGTCGAGCGGGGCAGTGACCGGTTCCGGTTCGACCGGGCGGCCCGATGCCTCCGACACACCCCACATCGCGTCGAATGCATCGATCGCGTCGAGGGCGCCTATCTCATTCGCGACCGGCGGTGTCGGATGCGAGGTCGGTCCGATATCCGTGGACCGGATGGGCGTCGGCGCGACGGGAGTGGGCGTTTTCGCAGTGGGCGTCGGCGCAGCGTTGCGCAAGACGAGCTTTCCCGGCACCACGGGCGCAACGAACGGCGCCGCGGTTGGTCGCTGGGGAGTAGCCGGGCGCGGGAACGGGCGGCTTGGGCCCGAAGTACCGGCCGGCCCGCCGAACGGTCTCGCGCCGCGCTTCGTCAAAGGTGTTTTGGTATCGTCGTGCTTCTGATCGGCCATCCGGCGGCTCCGACTCGAGTACGCTCAAACGCGATACGCCCGCCGGTCGACATCAGGTCATCCCTGCCAACCGTGCGTGCCCAAGAGCGGGACGAATCGGACGGGCGCGATGTCACGCCGTACGATCGTGCCATCGCGTCGCTCGAAGCTCACGAGTGTCTGCTCGTCCTTGCCGCCCAGCGGGATCAGAAGCGTCCCTCCCTCCGCGAGCTGGTCGAGCAGCGGGGCCGGCACGGTCGGAGCGCCCGCACTGACCAGGATGGCGTCGTAGGGGGCATACTCGCGCCAACCGATGGTCCCGTCGCCGAGCAACATTGAGACGTTCCGCACATCGAGTTGCCGGAGAATCTCACGCGCCTGCTCGTACAGGGCCGGCACTCGCTCGATCGAAAAGACCTGTGCCGCTAGATTCGAGAGGAGCGCAGTCTGGTAGCCAGTGCCGGTCCCCACCTCCAGTACGCGCTCATTTCCCGTGAGATGGAGCAGCTCGAGATACTGGGCATGCACGGACGGCTGCGAGATCGTCTGGCCGTTCCCGATCGGCAGCGCTGAATCTTCGTACGCGCGGTGCCGCACACCCGTCGGTACGAAGACGTGGCGCGGGGTGACATCGACGGCACGCAGCACCGCGAGGTCGCGTATCCCCATCGTCTGCAGCGTCTCCACCAGACGGCGGCGTGCCCCCCGGTACTCGGGACCTACAGATCCCGCCACCAGCTCTCCGCCGAGTCGAGCATGTCGCGATGGGTGAGGTCGAGGTGGAGCGGAGTGACCGAGACATAACCGTCATCGACGGCCCGGAAGTCGGACCCGACCCCGCTCGCCTCCCAGTTGATCGAGCCGCCGCCGATCCAGTAGATGCGTCGCCCCCAGGGATCTTCCATTGGCCGCAGCGAGTCCGAGTAGACACGCCGCCCGAGTCTCGTTAGGCGTACGCCGCGGATCTCGCCGGCGCGCCGTGGCGGCAGGTTCACGTTCAGGAGGGTTTGCGCCGGAAACTGCGGCAGCGATGTCAGGTGGGCCAGCAGTGGCGACAGAATGTCGACCTGCTCGTCAAGCAACGAGACATCTGCCCGGAGGTCTCCGCCCGCGAATGAGATCGCTATGGACGGAATACCGAGGGCCAGGCCTTCCATGGCCGCCGCGACCGTACCCGAGTACAGCACGTCCTCCCCCATGTTCTGTCCGTGATTGATTCCGCTCAGAACATAGTCGGGCCGCTGCTCCATCAGCGCCTCTACGGCGAGCATGACACAATCGGTCGGAGTCCCATCCACCTGGTACTTTCGCTCACCGCGTTTGACGGGGCGAAGCGGGTGATGGAGCGTGAGCGAGTGGCTCGTAGCGCTCTGCTCACGGTCCGGCGCGACGACCGTGATCTCGCCGAGTGGCTCGGCGGCTCGCACGAGACACTCGAGGCCGTAGGCGAGAATCCCGTCATCGTTCGTGCAGAGGAGTCGCATCAGTGTCGAGTTCCCATCCCGAACTGCCAGAGCGTCTTCACGATTCGTGCGGAATCCCGAACAGCTCGGAAGTGGCTCGGGATAGTGGCGGCGTAGATCGTTGGAATGGGAACAAACGTAATGCGGGCACCGAGGCGTCCAGCCACGATGAGGAATTCCGTTTCGAACTCGTACCGATCGCCAGGGGGTCGGACTTGGGCGATGAGATCCGATCGTATCGCTCGGAAACCGCTTTGCGCGTCGGCAACCTCCCGACCAATACAACGTGCCACGGCCGCGGCCGACAGGCGGTTCGTTAGGCGCCGTCCGGCCGGCATCGCACCATGGCGCTCGCGCGCGCCGATCGCGATGTCTGCGTTCGACAGCGCCTCGACCAGCGCGGGCGCGTATCGCGGATCGTGCTGCCCGTCGGCATCGATTGTCACGACAAGGTCTGCGCAGCGTTCGGCCGCGACGCGAAACCCCGCGCGTAGCGCCACTCCCTTTCCCTGATTACGTCCGAGCCGGACAGTCATGTCGGCGAGAGGACGTGCCGCAGCGTGGGTCCCGTCGGTGGATCCATCGTCGACCACGGTGATGAACGCGGTCGGGAGCGCCGCTCGAAGCCCGGACACGGCCGCCGCGATGGTCGGTTCCGCATTGAACGCCGGCACAACACAGACGACGCGATCGTCACTCACGTGGCGGACGGCTCGGGTTCGTCCCGACCGCTCGCCGCTTCCGACTGCGGCAACTCTGTTCCGTCGAGCACACGCACGATGGACTGCAACTGGCGCTCGAGATCGCGGATCATCTGGACGTCGAGGGCGGCACGGGCCTCGGCGCGAAGGGAGCCGGCTTTGCGTTGCTCCTCGATCCGCTGCCGAGCCCCGTCGATCGTGTACTTCTCGGTGTACAACAAGTGCTTGACGAGCATGATCAGCTCGACTTCGCGCCGCTGATACACGCGGTTGCCAGACCGATTCTTCGCGGGGTTGAGAAAGCGAAACTGACTCTCCCAGTAGCGAAGCACGTGCGGTTTCAGGTCCGTCAGCGCGCACACGTCGCCGATCGAAAAAAACTCCTGAACCGGCTCTTCTTTGGTCGGCATCAGTCCTGCTCCGCGCGAAGCTCGCGAGTCATCAGCTCGGAGATCGCAAGGCGCGGTGGCTGTGCTTCGAACAGAATGCGATGAACGGCCAGGACGATTGGCATGTCCACTCCTTCGCGCTCCGCCAGCGCGCACGCACTGATCGTGTTGAGCACTCCCTCGGCCACGGTGTCCTTCCCCTCCAACGCCTGTTCCAGCGTGCTTCCCTTCCCGATCTCGATGCCCAACGCACGGTTGCGACTGAGCGCGCCCGTACACGTCAGCACGAGATCTCCCAGACCGGCGAGCCCAGCGAACGTCGCCTGGTTTGCCCCCAGGGCCATTCCGAGCCTCGTCATCTCGGCCAGCCCCCGCGTTATGAGCGCGGCGCGCGAGTTGAACCCCAACCCAACTCCCTCGGCGATGCCCGTGGCGACCGCCATGACGTTCTTGAGGGCGCCGCCCAGCTCCACACCGATGACATCGTCATGTGTGTAGACGCGAAATACGTCGGAGCTCAACGCCCGCTGCACGACCGCGGCGGCTTCTTCGTCCGCCGACGCCGCCACCACGGCCGTAGGCTGTCCTCGTGCGACCTCGACCGCGAAGCTCGGTCCCGAAAGCGCGACCACGGCATGGTGTGGAAGCGTGTCGCCCACCACATCCGACATGATCGCGAGAGACTCACGCTCAATGCCCTTGCTGGCCACCACCAGCACGGCGTCCGTCCGTACAGCGGCCGCACCGCGGGCCGCAACGTCGCGAAGGGCGTGCGACGGCGCGACGTATGTCACGAGCTCGGCATCACCTAACGCGTCCGGCATCTCGCCCGTCGCCCGAATCGATGCCTCGAGACAGATGCCTGGCAGGAAACGCCGATTCTCCCGCCCGTCGTTGATGGCCGCCACGACGTCCGGCTCGCGCGCCCAGAGTGAAACGACATGCCCGTTCACGGCCAGGACGTTCGCCAGCGCCGTCCCCCACGCGCCCGCACCGACGACAGCGCACCTCATCGAATCGGCGGCGGCGTCTTGCGGCCAAACCGCGGCTCCTCGCCACGGCGTAGGCGCACGATGTTCGATCGATGCGTCCAGAACACGAACGCGGCAACCACGATGCTCACGGCAAACAGCGGTGATCGGAGTCCGCCCATGACAGCGATCGCAACGGGCAACACCGCGGCGCCCGCCAGCGATGCGAGCGACATGTAGCCGCTGACGACGAGCACACCGAGCCAGACGAGCAGCGTTACTCCGATGGCTGCTGGGGCAAGCGCCCCGAACACTCCCGATGCCGTCGCAACCCCCTTCCCTCCGCCTTTCCAGAGCAGGAACACGGGCCTGACGTGACCGATGATGGCGGCGATACCGAACCCAATGGCCCAGGCAGTCAACGCGCTGGGCTCCGACACTCGTGGCCCGATCAGGTGGGGAAACCACAACACAGGCACGGCTCCCTTCGCGGCATCGAACAGCAGAACGACCACTGCGACCTTGGCGCCGAGCACGCGGTAGACATTCGTTGCACCAAGGTTGCCTGAGCCGTGCTGACGAAGATCGATTCCCCGCGTCACCTTGCCCGCGATGTACGCCGCCGGGATCGACCCCGCCAAGTACGCGAGCACGAGACCCAGGTAAGGAGACACTTACGCGGCTCGCCTCCGGAGAACGATCCGCAGCGGATTCCCGGTGAATCCCCATGCTTCACGGAAGCCGTTGTGCAGATACCTCACGTAGTGCTCGGCGAGCAACTCCGGGTGATTGCCGAATACCGCGATCGTCGGGGGCGCCACCTCGACCTGCGTCGCGTAGAGCAGCTTGATCTCGCGACCAGCAGCCTGCGGCGGTTGCCGTCGAGCCACGAGCGCCTCGAGCGTGTTGTTGACCTGTGATGTCGTGATTCGTTTCGAGCGCTCGGCATCGACCTCGACCAGCATATCGAGCACGCGCGTTACTCGCTGGCCGGTAAGCGCGGACGTGAACAGGAACGGAACGAACGACAGGAACGGTACGCGTTCCGACGCTTCCTTCTGGAACCGGCTGGCGGTCTTGTCGTCCTTCTCCTTGAGGTCCCATTTGTTCACGACGACGATGAGGCCACGCCCCGCTTCCCACGCCAGGTTGGCGATCTTCAGATCCTGGTTCTGAATGCCCTCGACCGCGTCGATGATCAGCAGGCAGATGTCGGCGCGCTCGATGGCCCGACGCGTCCGAAGCGCCGAGTAGAACTCGATCCCGTCGTCGACCCTCGACTGCCGCCGGAGCCCTGCCGTGTCGATGAATACGATCGACCGATCGTGGTAACGCATTGGCGTGTCGATGGCATCGCGTGTCGTTCCGGCCACGTCGGACACCACCAGGCGCTCCTCGCCTAACAAGCGATTCACGAACGAGGACTTTCCGACGTTCGGCCTGCCGATGACCGCGACGCGCAGGGCGTCCAGCGCCTCTGCAGGAGCCTGCGGGATCCGCTCGACCACGACATCGAGCAGATCACCGGAGTTCTTGCCGTTGATGGCCGAGACGGGAATGGGGTCGCCAGCGCCGAGCTGGTAAAACTCGTAGAAGTCCGTGGCGCGCGGGTCGTCAGCCTTGTTCGCGACGAGTACCCAGGGCTTCTGTGATTCTCGCAGCATGTCGACCACGTAGGCGTCCATCGGATGGACACCCGCCTTCGCATCGACGACGAGCAAGAGGAGATCAGCCTCTTCGATCGCTTCATCCACCTGGCGGCGAATCTCGACGTCCATCGGGGCACGCGGGTCGTCCGTCACGCCGCCCGTGTCGACGAGCCAGAACGATCGCCCCGCCCACTCGGCCTCGGCAAAGTGGCGATCGCGCGTGGTGCCTGCCTCGTCGCTCACGATCGCCGCGTCAGCCCCGACGATGCGATTGAACAGCGCCGACTTCCCGACGTTAGGCCGGCCGATGAGCGCAACAACCGGGACATTCATGCGGCACGCACTCCTGGTGCCGCCGGGGTGCCCTGTCCCTCCAGTGAGAGCACATCGACGAAATCGTACGAGGGATACACCGGCATCGGCAGCGACTCGCGCACCACCATGAAGCGTTCGTCATCGAGGAACATGCCGGCCTCGTTGATGGTCTCCGCCGGAATGAGCGCAAGATCCAGGTCGTGCCGGCCGTCGAGCGCTCGACGAATGTCTGCGCCGACGAGCAGCCCGGCGGTCGTGGTCGTCGGACCAAACAGGGAGTTGGTCGTCGGAATGAGAACGAATTCCGCGCCCGTCGCGGCCGTGAGCTGCGCGAGCAGTGCCGGCATGAGCGGAGCCATCGACGTTCCGGTCACCACGCCGATGCGTCGTCCATCGAGCCGTGGCAGCGTCGGCGCTCCGGCGCGCACTCGTTCTCGCAACGACGTGACGGCCCCGACCCCATTCTCGATCTGCGCGAAGTCCCCGTAATGGTCGATCGCGGGGAGCTCGATCCCGGCGAGCAAGTAGAGCTCGTCCGACCCGTAGACCCACGGGTCTCCACGCTCGACACTCGCCCGAGCCTCCCATCGGTGCACGACTTCGAGAAGCCCTCGGGATCGCTCTGCGCTCATCGACTCGCCAGTGTACAGATGCGAGAACTGCGTGAGCCCAACCGGAACGAGCGCGACGGAGATCACGGCATCGCCGAGGTCCCACAGGTCGCTCAGCGACTGCTCGAGCACGGCGCCATCGTTCAGCCCGGGGACGATGACCATCTGGCAGTGGAACTGAATTCCGTGAGCAGCCAGCCGGGTCAGCTGCTCCACGATATTGGGCACCCTCGGGTTGTTGAGCAGCAAGCGACGCGCTTCCCACGGCGTCGCGTGAACCGACACGTACAGCGGCGAGAGCCGGTACTCGATGATCCGCTGCTCGTCGCGCTCCTTCATGTTCGACAGCGTCGCGAAGTTGCCGTACGCGAACGACAGTCGGTAATCATCGTCGCGGATGTAGAGGTTCTTACGCAGTCCCTTCGGCAATCCCTCGATGAAGCAAAACTCGCAACGGTTGGCACATCGCCGGACGGACGGCGGCTCGAGCTCGACACCCAGCCCCTCACCCTCGGGACGCTCGATCTCGTAAACGATCTCTTCTCCATCCGGCAGTCGAGCTTCGATTACGAGCTCGTCGTCTGCTGTGAGGAACTCCCAATCGAGGAAGTCGGCCAGTGCGCGCCCGTTCACCGTGAGTAACTCGGTGCCGGGCACGATGCCTATTTCCTGCGCGATGCTTTCGTCTGCGACGCGTGCGACTCGAACCATTTCCCATCCACCACGAGCGAAGGGGCGCGTCACGATTCGCTCCCCGAAAGACCTCGCCGATACCGACGCCGAGGCTCAACTATTTTAGCAACTCAATACGGCGAAATCAATTACCGATAATCACTTCGGCCTTCCCGTCGTACGTCGGGTCGAGGTCGCGAAAACCGGGGCGCCTAACGAGTCGAGGGCCG
>DASUGD010000191.1:0-3446 GCA_036274195.1 Gemmatimonadaceae bacterium
GTCCGTCATCCCGTATCCCGCCGCGAGCGCGGCGTCGACGAGGAGCCACTTGCCCGTGCCCGCGGGCGCGAGCGTGCTGAATGCACGGGAGAACGTCGCCAGCGCGGTCGGGATGCCGGCGTTCGTCAGGCGGCCGGCGAGCCGCTCGTCCGGCTTGGGATAGTCCTCCTTGTTGGGGATCTCCTCGTTGCTCACGTACTGGTGCGATACCTGGCCGAGCACGACGGCCACCTTCTTCGCGGCCAGCTCGTCCTTCATGTCCCAGGCACCGGCACCGCCATCGATGATGACATCGAAGTTGAACTCCTGCGCCAGGCGCAGGGCCGTGCGAATGTCCGTCGCGTTGTTCGCCTGGATCCGGGCGGGGATCTCCTTGCGCAGGAGCCTGCCTAACGCCTCCATGCCGAGGTCGCGAGGCGTCGTGGGGGTGTTCGTCTTGTTGCGCTGATATTCCTGCGCCTTCACGAACAGCTGCCGCAGCATCGCCGCCTCGGCCATGCGCGTGAAGGGGTCCCGGTTCGCGGCGCGCGCGGGCGTCTTGGGCGGCGTGCCGAGCGCGATGTCGATGGCGGCCGGCTCGCGAAGGAGAACGCCGTCGATCGTCGCGCCGGCCGTCTTCACCACCGCGCCCTGCCCGCCTAACAGCTGAGCGTCGGCCGGCGCGATGTACTGGGTGGTGACGCCACCCGACAGCGCCTCCTTGTTGCGGAGCGGCGCCGCCTGTCCCGACCCGAACGTACCGAACGGGTTGTAGGCCTCGAACACGCGGTTCTGCGGCGTCATCGGGTCCGTCGGCTCGTTCAGGTCGTTGTCGCCGAGCCCGATGTAGGACGACGCGTCGACCACCCCCGGCATGACGTACTTGCCGCTGGCGTCGACGACCTCCGCACCGGCGGGTACCTGCACGTTGGTGCCCACCGCGACGACCTTGCCGCCGCGAATGACGACGGTGCCGTTAGGTATCGCGGGGCCACTGATCGGCAGCACGGTGCCTCCGCGGATCGCGACGGCGCGCTGCTGCGCCGGGAGCGAGACCGGGAGCACGAGGAGGGCGACAAGAAGGAGTGACGATTTCCGCATGGTCAGTTGCCCTCCTTCGCGCGATCGTAGACCACCTGACCGTCGCCGATCACGAAATCGATGCGGGACTTCGGCTCGTACCATGGCCCGTTGAAGATCACGAGATCCGCGTCCTTGCCCGCGGCGATCGTCCCCACGTGGTCGGAGACTCGGGCGATCTCCGCCGCGTTCGCCGTCACCATCTTCAGTGCGTCCTCGTCGGGAATCCCGTACCGCATGGCGAGCGCGGCGCAGAGCCGCAGCCACTTCTCGTTGATCACCGGCGCGTCCGTGTGCATCGCGATCTTGACGCCGGCCTTCCAGAGCTGATAGGGACCAGCCATGGCGTCGTCGCTCAACCCGATACGGGGGCCTAACGGGAGCACGACGGCGGTGACGCCACGCTTCGCGATCTCCGACGCGACCTTGTACGCTTCGGTCGAGTGGTGGATCGTGAGGTCGAACCCGAATTCGTCCTTGAGCCGCAGCAGCGTCATGATGTCGGTGGCCGAGTGGACGTGCGCGCGCACGTAGGTCTTGTGCGTGAGCACGTCGGCCATTGCCTCGTACCCGAGGTCGCGCGCGGGCGGATTCCCTTTCTTTCCGTCGTCCTCCCACTTCTTCTGCGCCGCCATGTACTCCTGGGTCTTGATCAGGTACTGGCGAAGGTTCGCCGCCACGCCCATGGCCGTGGCCGGGTAGCGAGTCCGCCCTTTCGGGCCCATCGCGAACTTCATCCCGCCCTTCTCGAGCAGCATTCGCTTCGTGTAGTCGGTGCCGAACGTCTTGATGACCACGGCCATGCCGCTCACGTTCTCGCCGCTTCCCGGGCCGGTGACGACCGTGGTGACCCCGCCTTCGACGGCTTCCTGAAAGTCAGGGTCGTTCCAGTCGAGGGCGTCGAGAAACCGATGCTGGGGCCCGATCAACATCGGGCTGTCGTTCAGATCGGTCGACTTGGCGCCGATGTGCGAGTGGTTGTCGATCAGGCCGGGGATGACGGTCTTCCCCGTGGCGTCGATGATCCGCGCACCCGCCGGCGCCGACACGTTCGTCCCGACTTCGACGATCTTGCCGGCCCGGATCAGGACGCTGCCGTTGCTGATCGGCGCGCCGGTCGCCGTGTGAATGGTCCCACCGCGAACGAGAATCGCGTCGCCTTGCGCGCCGAGAGGCAACGTCAGAGAGGCGACTGCCGTTAGGGCGGTCGCCACGAGCCGGGTTGCTCGAGTCATCGAGGATCGAATGAAGAGGGTTCGATTGCCGCGCGGTTCGTGGTCGGCCGTCGGTCGAGCACGTCATGTCTTACATGCGATTGGCAGTCGCGTCAACCCTCGTGTCGAGACCGGGCGGCATGGCTTGCGCAAAGCCAAGTCGCTGTCAGCAGCGGCGTTAGGCGATGCGGTCTCGGGGTCATCCCGGAGCCGTGGCGGAATTGTGGCGCTCTGGCATTCCGCGCCACGAGCACGGGGCGCACCGCAGCAGGACGGCTCTCACGCCGAACAAATTCGTGAAAGCAAGTTCAACACCAACCTCGACGGGCGCGCATCCTGCGTTTTCGCCTCCAAAATGGAGCGAAAGCAATGAACGCCTTGCGTGCTGTAACCATTCGAATTGCCGCGGTCGGGACTGTTACCCTCTTTCCACTCGAGGCGGGCGCGCAGGAGCGCGATAGCCTTGCCGACAGAAAGCGCAACGATTCCCTCACGACGGCCGTGGCCGGCCGGTACTACGCAACAGGCGGCTGGAAGCGGACGCTGCTAGGCACCGGATGGCGGGACGTGTGGGTGACGCCGATATCGGTCCCCTCTCTCCGCCTCGGCACGTACGCCGGGGGGCTCGAGGTGCTCGAGCGAGGCGGTGGCTATCAAAGCATGACCCTCCACCTACAGGAAGAGTCGGGGTGGAAGGAGTACCGATTCAGATCGGCGAACAAGTTCCCCGGGATGACCCTGCCAGGGCCGCTTCACGAATCGGGCGTCGGGCGGGTCATCCAGGACCAGGTGAGCGCGTACTTCCCGGGCGCCCCGGTGATGGTCCTGCCGATGCTCGACGCCATCGACGCACTCCATGTCGATCCCAGGCTCTACCGCCTGGCCGACGACTCGCGACTCGGTGTGTACCGCGACACCATGGGTGGCATGCTCGGCACCATGGAGCTCAAGCCCAACGAGGCACCTAACGACAAGTCGGGGTTCGAGGGGTCCACGAAGATCGAGGACTCGGAGGACTTCTTCAAGGAGCTGCGGTCGAACCGCGCGCAGCGATTCGACGAGGAGGATTTCCTCGCTCAACGATTGGTCGACCTCCTGATCAACGACTCCGATCGCACGCCCGATAATTCCGACTTCGCGCGGTTCGGTGACTCGACAGAATATCGCTGGCGC
>DASUGD010000192.1:0-14325 GCA_036274195.1 Gemmatimonadaceae bacterium
CCGGTATCTTGCAATCACGATCGCGAGCCCGTCGAGCCGGGCGCTCGCAGCTCAACTCAAGGCGTTAGGCGGATGCACATGCATCGCGTATAGTCTGACCCAATGGCCCTGCGATTCGAGTGGGACCCCGACAAAGCGCGACGCAACCTCCGCAAGCACCGGCTCAGCTTCGAAGAGGCGACGACGGCATTCGAGGACGACCGCTCGGTTACGATGCCAGATCCGATGCACTCGGTCGGCGAGGAGCGCTTCCTGCTCCTCGGTCGCACGAGCCGTGGCCGCATCGCCGTCGTTGCCTTTACCGAGCGCAGCGAGGATATTGCCACCATCCGCCTCATCTCAGCCCGCCTCGCCGACCGCGGCGAGCGACACGACTATGAAGAAGGCCAAGCGTAAGTCCGCTTCACCCCGCCGTCCGGCCGACGCCGCCGACGATCTGTTGCCCCACTACGACTTTCGCGGGGGCGTCCGCGGTAAGTACGCCGCGCGGTATCGCGAGGGGACGAACGTCGTCGTGCTCGCGCCCGACGTCGCCGCGCGCTTCCCGGACTCGGCGGCCGTCAACCGGGCTCTGCGCGCGCTCGCCGAGGTTGCGGATGCCGCGACCGGAAAGCCGCGTTCACGACGCCGCACCGCCTAACGTGCTTTGGAGCTGTCAAGGGCGCTACGGAGGCAGCGCCTGCGGCGCTGCATCTTATGAGGTGCCCTTGCAGCTCAACTTCAGGCGTTAGCACGCATACACGCTTTTCACTATGTTCCGGCCATGAACCTGACCGTCGAGACTGAGCGCGAGGAGGACGGCCGCTGGATCGCCGAGGTGCCCGACCTGGCCGGGGTGCTGGCGTACGGTAAGACCCGCGACGAGGCTATCGCCCGGGCCGAGGCGCTGGCGCTGCGGTGCTCGCCGATCGGCTGGAGCACGCCGAGGCCGGGCCCGACCTCGTCAGCGTCACGTTCCGTGCCGCCTAAACGCGACCGGTGACCGAGTGGCGGTCGTCCCGCGCTCTGCGCGTCTTGGCGGCCCTCTACCGCATCGGCTGGCGGCTCGACCGCGCGAGGCGGGCTCGCACAGGACGCTGCCGCGCGACGGGTGGCCGGACCTCGTGCTCGCCTTCCACGACTCCGAGGAGATCGGACCGCGAATGCTTGCGCGCACATCGCGAAGCGGACCGGCCTCACGCCTAACGACCTCTGAGCATGGGTGCGAACGTCCGTTGCACCTGCCGGAGCGGGCGGCATCAGGTTGTGCGCCTGGCGACATCACTGTAGCGTCAACCACACTCCGCCCCGGCCTAACGCTGACCGCGTTCGACTACGATGCCGACGAGCACGGTCGGCCAGACGACATCTTCGCACGCGGCGTCGTTGAACCGTCCCCCGAATACGCCCGATGCACTGGATCGAAATGGGCGCTTCGGATCGACGCCGCGGGTATTCGGCACACGTCGCACGTCGCGCCAAGCCCGCGCTCATCGCGACCTGCGAGCTAACGCGCCCATATGAAATTGGGAATCAGCTACCGCGAGCACCTCGCGGGTCGCTGATCGGCGCCCGCCGGCACAGCCTCACCGCAACCCCTGCGGGAGGCTCCCATGACGGTCGTCGGCCTGAACCTGCATAAACGCTACCTCACCGCCGGCACCCTCGGCGCCGGCGGCGCGGTGCTCGCCGAGGCGAAGCGGCTCCCGGCAACGCTCAGCGTTGGCGTCGTGCTCGCGACATCCCTCGCTTTCCGGGCGCCGGAAGCCACCGCCACGAGCAAGGCCCCATTACCCGCCGCTGACCGCCGAGGACTGCTGGTGGGCAGTCGAGACCTGGCTCCTGCCGGCCGCGCGCTCGTCCTCTTCACACGCTGCACGAGATTCGTGCTCGCCCACGACGTCGCAGTTGACCTCCCAATTCCGTGTCCCTTGGGAGGAGGACTCTCGGATCCGCACACGCAATACGGAGGTAGGTCAATGAAAGGCATGACGCTTCGCTGGCGGTCAGCGGAGGCATACTCTCCGACATCGCACGGCGTGGAGAAGCGAGTCCCGATAAGAGCCGAGCGGTTGGTGCTTCTGCTCGGTACAGCAGTGATCTCGGCGTGCGCAACCCCTGGTGACGTCGGCCGAGCTCCGACAGAAATCAGTGCTCCGACCGGACAGACGCCGCCGACTGGACAGACGCCGCGAGGAACACCCGGCGGGTCCTACTCGGTCTCCGGTGTCCTCACCCTCCGCACGACGAGTGGCACTACCCCGCTCGCGAACGCAGGCGTTGGGGGCTACGTCATCATGACCGACGGCAACAGTTACGGCCTCGCGCCGGCGAGCACCGATGCCGATGGACGATACCGGTTCTCGAATGTGCCTAACGGCGTCGTCGTCTTGAGAGGTGACCCCCCGCACGCCTATCAGCCCTGTGCGGCTATCGCGGCGGTGAGCGACGCGGACGGCGTAAAGGACTTCGAGGTCGTTGACTCGACGGTGACGAGACCAGAGACGACCACGGATTCGCCGACACTGTCGGGCGTCGTCTATAGAAAAACAGGCGCAGGCAAACAGCCAGTAGCCGGCGCCGTCATCGAATTCGAATACTCACCCGTGATCGCGGCCACGACTATCACCGACAAGCAGGGACGATATTCACTCTGCCAGCTGCCAGCCGGGCGCGGAGGACTGGATGTCTGGCTGAATGGCGTCTCGCTCGGCGGCGTCGTCGTCGACATCGGCGCCAACGCTGTGTTGGACCTCATTTTCTGATCACCCGCGCATGCGTCGACGGATCGCCTGGTCGATTCGGCGCTGATCCGAAGGCGCGTACGTGAAATCAGGAGTGCCGCATGATCGTCGTGACGGCCCCCACCAGCAACATCGGCCGCCAAGTACTCGAGAGGCTCCTGGCCTCCGACGCGGCATTTGCGGGTGCCAACACGGTCTTCTGGCTGGTGCCTCCGAACCCACGCGCCGAGACCGTCGAGGCAGCATACGTGGACTTCACGGCGCCCGCCGCTCGCGCATTCATCCGGCACGACGTGAAACGAGTCGTCGGCATCTCGGCGCTCGGTCGCGGCACTCCACAGGCGAGTCGGGCGGGCCTCGTCACCGGATCGCTCGCGATGGACGACCTCATCGCGCGCACGGGCGTCGCCTATCGAGCGGTGACCTGTCCGTCATTCATGGACAACCTTCTCCGGCAGGTGGACGCGATCAGGAACCGCGGCACGTTCTTCTCGCCGATCGACGGCGACCGAAAGCTCCCGACCTGCGCCACTCGCGACATTGCGGCGGTCGCCGCACGGCTGCTGCTCGACACGTCGTGGACAGGCGCCGGCGAGTCTGCCGTGTTGGGTCCTGAGGATCTGTCATTCACCGACATGGCGCGCCTCATGACCGATGCGTTAGGCAGGCCGGTGCGCTTCCAGCAAACGTCGTTCGACGCCTACAAGGCGCAATTCGTCGCGCGCGGGATGTCCGAGTCGATGGCACAGGCGATGACCGACATGGCATCAGCGAAGAACGAAGGTCTCGACAACGCCGAGCGCCGGACACCGGAGAATACGACGCCCACGCGATTCGAGACCTGGTGCGAGGAGGTGCTGAAGCCCACGGTGCTTGCCTGAGGATTGCAGGAACCAGCGGATACGACGACGGGAGGCGCTGGAGGTCAGCGATGGGCATCCGGATCGAGTAGCTAATGAGCTTCCCGGCACCTCGGTCTCCGTTCACAACGAGCCGGGATTGAGAATGGACGACCTCGGGAAGCCCATACCATGCATCCCGAGGTCGTTCAACAAAAAAGGTTGAGAGACCGGCCGTGCCGCCGGAGGCGTCACTGCCCGCGGGGCAAATCTGCGAACATCGGCGCAATCAATGGTCGAAATCCGCGTTAGGTTCTGCTGTTAATCCCACTGTCCCGGCCTCGATGCCAGAGTGGCGCCCGAGCGCTAACCGAATTCGGTGACGCTCATTAGTGCCCTTGCGGCATGAGCGGGAGCCAAACAGTCCGTGCGTGAAAGGACGCCTGGGCCTCATCGGCATGTCGCCGGGACAAGCACCCGCGTAGGTTGTCGGCGGGTGACCGGGTGACCACGAGCCGGTTGAATCAGGCGTTAGGCGCTCAAGGGAGATTCCTATCATGAACCGCATTGTGCTTGACCATTGCGTCATTCACGTCTCGAACTGGGAGCGCTCCAATCGCTTCTACCGTGACGTGCTTGGCGCGGAGATCATTCCGACCGGCGCTGGATTCTCATATCGATTTGGCGATAGTCAATTGAACTGCCATGGACCAAACGTGCAGGGTACGCCCAACGCCGCACTTCCTGTCCAACCCGGCGGCAGTGACTTGTGCTTCATCTGGCCAGACCGGATCGACAGCGCTCTTTCCCACCTGTCCACGCACGGTGTGCGGGTCGAGGTAGGCCCGGTCGAGCGTTTTGGTTCACGCGGCCACGGTACGAGCGTGTACTTTCGCGATCCGGATGGCTCGCTGATGGAGTTCATCTCGTACGCGTGAAACGTTGGCCGGCGACACCGCTTCGCATTTTCTCTGGCATCCGGCACAATGGAGATTCCCGTGTCCTCTCGCATGATTGCTCTGATCGTGGCAGTCGCGGCGCCGGTCGCTCCGTTTCACGCGCAAGCGGCGCCGCGCGACAGCGGCGCGAGCTCGAGACCCATCGCGAAGGTGACTGGCGGCAAGGTGCGCGGTGCGGCCCTTGTCGACGGCGGCGCGGTCTTCCTGACGCGAGGCCTCTTTCATCGAGCGATCGGGCAGAGCGGAGCCGTCATTCTCGCGGGAGACCCGCTGTCGTTGAAAGACGCCGAGTCGCGGGGAGTGTCCCTGGCGGAGACATGGGGCGCCGGGGTGAAGCCATCGATCGAGATGCCGCCGGGCAGACGGCGCGGGAATGCCCATGCGGCGGATGTGCCGTACGTGTTCGGAATGGTCGACGGCAACGGGTACGAGGCGATCGATCGTGCGATGTCCGCGGTGATCCAGACGTATTGGACGGACTTCGCGAAGACGGGCAATCCTAACGGTGCTGGAGTCCCGGCGTGGCCGTCGTTCGATGCGACGTCACGAGCGTACGTGGCGTTCACGGATGACGGTGCGGTAGCGAAGAAGGGATTGCGACGACCGTTTTGCGACCTGTTCCTCGAGCATGCGAGACCGTGACATCCGCGCCTGTCCCGTCGCCAGGCCATCCATCTCGTTGCGCCTAACGCGATTCGAATGCCAACGCCCTCACGGGCGAACGCGAACGATCGTCTTCCCCTTGACTCGCCCGGTCGGGTTGAGAGCGGCGACGGCATCGTCGAGGGTCGAGATGTTGCCGATGTTCGTCCGCAGTCGACCATCCCGTACTCGCTGAACGATCTCACCCAGTTGGGCACGATCGGATTCGACGACGAAGTCGACCGTCAGGCCGTCGGCCGGCCGCGCCTCGGGTGGCCCGACGACGGACACCAGCGTTCCTCCGGCTCGAACGAGACCCGCGGACCGCTTCCCGATGTCGCCGCCGATGACATCGAACACGAGATCGACCTCGCCGACGTCTTCCAGCGCGTCGTTGTCGAGGTCGACGAACTCCTGCGCGCCAAAGTCGAGCACCATCTGACGGTCGGCGGCGCGCCCGGTGCCAATGACATGGGCGCCGAACTCACGAGCGAGTTGCGTGACCATCGAACCGACTGCGCCGGCCGCACCGTGCGCGACGACGCTCTGCCCCGCCCGAAGGCGGCCGTGCTCGAAGAGTCCCTGCCACGCAGTCAGGCCCGAGATCGGCAGGCTGGCGCCCACCGTGAAGTCGACGTCGCCCGGCAACGGCGCGAGATTCCGTGCCTCCGCGGCCGCGTACTCGGCCAAGGTACCGTCGCGATACCAGTCCGTCAGGCCGAACACTCGCTGTCCAACAGATAGCCCCGTCGTGCCGTAGCCGAGGGCGGTGACCACTCCGGCCAGCTCGTGTCCGGGGATCGACGGCGCTCGATCACGGTCGAGGCGGTCTGTCCAGGTCGAAGGCCACGCCAGCTCAGTCCCGACGAATCCCGACGCGTGAATCCGAACGACGACGTCGTTTATCGCTGCCTGCGGCGTGGGCCGCTCCACCAGCTTCATCCCGGCCGTTCCCGCCGACCTGTCCGTCACCACGAGCGCTTTCATCGGGCTTGTCTCCTCGGTCATTGCTGGACGGTCCGCCTCACGTGGCAGTGATCCGCCGCCGTTGCGCCGTCGCCTAACGCAAGCTGGAGCTGCACGTGGTGGCCGGATGGCGCGCCACTGCGGCCGCGCCCCGTGGCGGTCGGACGCAGCGCACCTCGAAGCGTTAGGCGTCGACACGATGATCCCACTCAACCTTATGGAACCGCAAGGGCTGTCGGCCCGTAGGGCAAACATGCGCCAGATTCTGCTCTACGACTACACCGGCCTTCCGCCCGCCGAGCACGCCGCGCTCAGAACGGCTATCCAGGACCTACGCACGCTGGCGGACGTCCTCGCCTGGACCCGCAAGCAAGCCCCGCCGCGCTCCGTCGCCGAAATCATTACGCAAGATGAGTACACGCACGATGTCGTCTTGGAAGCGGCCGGGCAGCCGTACCTCGCGTTCGACACGACCTGACTCGGGGCCGTGACGGCGGTCGCCGTCTTCCCGACCCGACCCGACGCCCGCATGCTCCTCGAGGCGCGCCTGGCCCGCGGCTGGCAGCCCACGCCATCCACCTTGAAGGATGGGCCCCGAGTGCTCGGCTACGCGGCGTGCGTCGTCGTGCCCGAGCACAGAGAGACCTCTCGGCCTGACGCCTAACGTTGGCGGCAATCGCCGAGCGATCGGCATCAGGCTGATTGGCAGCCGCCTCGGTCCCAGCCGATCTCGCGGGCAGCGGCATCGCGAACGGCAAGACCGCCGCGAATCGGCTGTGGCTGCCTCGCCGGCTCGGCATCGTGCGCGCGTGACGCCGCAAAGTGCGTTGGGGTAAGGCGTCGACCAGGGTGCAACCTAACGGCGTAGCGATACAAACCTCCAGCGGAGACCTGGTGTCCCACCATGACACCTGTCACCCCCACGCCGATGCGCGACTTCCGGTACGCGTTCCGCACTCTCCGCTCCGCACCGTTCGTCAACACGGTAGCCATCCTCTCGCTCGCACTCGGCATCGGCGCGAACGCAGCGATCTACTCGCTCTTCGACCAGATTCTGCTCCGGCCGCTCCCCGTGCCTGCTCCGCACGAGCTGGTCACGCTGAACCTTCCCGGGCCGATCCAGGGAAACGACTCCTGCAACCAGTCGGGCTGCGGAAACGGGATCATCTGGAGCTACCCCATGGTCCGCGATCTCGAGCGGACCCAGAACGTCCTCGCTGGAATCGCGGGCTACCGGGTCTTCGGTGCCAGCATCGCCCTCGGCGACGAGCCCGCGGTCGGAGACGGCGCCTGGGTGACGGGAGGCTACTTCTCCACGCTCGGGCTGCGGCCCGCACACGGCCGTCTGCTCGGCCCAAGCGACAACGAGCCTGGCGCCAACAACATGGTCGCGGTGATCGCGCACCGCTTCTGGATGGACCGCTTCGGCGGGAGGCCGGACGCCATCGGGCAGCTGGTCAAGATCAACGGACGCGCGTACACGATCGTCGGTGTCGCGCCCGAAGGGTTCCGCGGGATCACGCTGGGGAGCGACCCGGTTGTGTACGTCCCGATGCAGTCGAGGGTCTACGTCGGCTCGTACAAGGGCCTCGAGAATCGCCGGGACTACTGGGTCTATCTCTTCGGCAGGCGAAAGCCCGGCGTGTCGATGGAGGCCACGAAGGCGGGGCTCGATGCCGTGATCGCTCCGATCCTCGCCAGCGTCGAGGCGCCTTTGCAGCAGGAGATGAGTGAGCCGACGATGGTGAAGTTCAGGGCGAAGCGAGTGGTCCTCGAGCCCGGCTACCGCGGCCAGACCTCCATGCATCGCGAGGCAAAGACGCCGCTGACCATGCTGTTCGCGATCACCGCGGTCGTCCTGCTGATCGCCTGCGCGAACATCGCGAACCTCCTTCTCGCGCGCGGCGCGAACCGCTCGACCGAAATGAGCGTGCGCCTGTCGCTTGGCGCCTCACGCCAGCGGCTCGTGAAGCAGCTGCTGGTCGAGTCGCTCGTTCTCGCGCTGCTCGGTGGTCTGGTGAGTCTTCTGGTGGCGCGGTGGACGCTGTCGGGGATCGCCGCGCTGCTCACGCCGGACGCCGTCGAGACCCTCGAGTTCAGCGTGCAACTGCCGGTGATGCTGTTCGCTGCGGGACTGGCGCTCGCGACCGGCTTCCTGTTCGGGCTCTTCCCGGCACTGCACTCGACGCGGCCGGACCTCATCACGTCGATTCGCTCCGGTGCCGGACAGATTGCCGGCGGACGGGTCGCGGGGCGGTTCCGCACCGGGCTCGCGGTCGCGCAGATCGCGCTGTCCATGACGCTCCTCGTCTCCGCGGGACTCTTTCTCAAGAGTCTCGGCAACGTGAGCCGGGTCGATCTCGGGATTCGCATCGATAGCGTCGCGACGTTCTCGGTTTCCCCGTTGCGCGTCGGCTACGACACCGTGCGCGCCAAGGTGCTCTACTCGCGCATCGAGGACGAGCTGCGCGCGATCCCCGGCGTCACGGCGGTTGCGAGCTCCATGGTCCCGCTCCTGTCCGGCGACAGTTGGGGGAACGACGTGCGCGTGCAGGGGTTCGAGTGCCTCCCCGACACGGATTGCAACTCCCGCTACCAGGCGGCCGGGGCCGGCTACTTCACGATGATCGGCGCTCGGCTTCTGTCGGGGCGTGACTTCCAGGCGTCGGACACGTACGGGGCGGCAAGGGTCGCGATCGTGAACCTCGCGTTCGCCGAGAAGTTCAAGCTCGGCCGCGACGCGGTGGGCAAATTCATGGGACGCGCGGGCGGGGCCGACTCGTTGCGCATCCAGATCGTTGGACTCGTCCCGAACATCGCGTACAACGGCGCGAAGCAGAAGCCGCAGCCGGTCTTCTATCTGCCGTGGATGCAGCAGGGGATCGTCGGGCAGATGTACTTCTACGCCCGCACGCGTCTGCCCGCGCACCAGCTCATCGCCGCGATTCCGCCAATGATGAAGCGGGTCGACGCCTCGCTTCCTGTGCAGGACCTCAAGACCATGCCGCAGCAGCTCAGGGAGAACGTCTTCCTCGACCGGATGATCTCGGTCCTGTCCGCGTCCTTTGCGGTGCTGGCGACGCTGCTCGCCGCGGTGGGGCTGTACGGCGTCCTCGCCTATGCGGTATCGCAGCGGACGCGCGAGATCGGCGTGCGGATGGCGTTAGGCGCCGATGGCGGTCGCGTCCAGCGAATGGTGCTGCGTCAGGTGGGCGTGATGGTCGCCCTGGGGGCAACCATCGGTGTCTTTGGGGCGTACGCGGTCGGGCGTGCGGCGCAGTCGCTCCTGTTCGGGTTGCAGGGGCACGATCCGGTCGTGTTCGTGAGCGCCGTGCTGCTCCTCGCCGCCGTGGCCTTCGCGGCAGGGTGGCTTCCAGCGAGGCGCGCAAGCAGGACGCAACCGATGATGGCGCTGCGCTACGACTGACCGGTCCGATGGAGGGCGGCGCAGGGCAGATCGGTCCGTGAAGACACGGCCACTCGGCAGGCCTGGCGGGGCTGTTTATCCTTCACCAGATTCGGTCCCGCCACGCCATCCATGGCGTGAACAGCTCCTTCCGACGCCTAACGCGGTACGCGCAGCTGACATGACGTCGCCAACAACGCCCCAGACACACGACGCCGCTGCGTCGAGTAGTCGTCACGTCTCCTGGATGTTCGAGCTCGCCGTGCGCGAGGGTCGCGACGCCGAGTTCCGCGCGCTCATGGCCGAGATGGCCGCGGCGACCGAGCGCGGTGAGCCCGGCGCGCTCGACTACGAGTGGTATGTCACCGACGACGGCCGGCGGTTGCATCTGTTCGAACGCTACGCCGATGCGGGCGCGGCCATGACCCACCTCGCCACCTTCGGTGAGCGCTACATGCGCCGGTTCTTCGATGTCCTCGCCCCCGAGCGCATTACAGTGTATGGCGCCCCGGACGACCGTGTGCGCGGCGCGCTGGCTCAGCTGGCGCCGCAGGTCATGGCGCGAGCGGCGGGGTTCAGTCGGTAGCCGCCGGCGCCAACGGTTCGCGCCCGGTATTGTTCGATCAACGTGGCGAGCGTCGAGGTCGAGCGCTCGCAACTGGACGTTAGGCGCCGCCCACCAGGAGCACGGAATGCGACCTCTCCGGTATTCCATCAACGTCACCCTGGACGGGTGCTGCGATCACCGGGCGATCGTCCCGGATGAAGAGCTCCATCGTCACGCCGCGGAGAACATCGAGCAGGCCGATGCCCTGCTCTTTGGCCGGGTGACGTACGAGATGATGGAGGCAGGGTGGCGGCCGGTGGCGCAGGGAACGAGGCCGGACTGGATGGCGGATTGGATGGAACCCTTCGCCCGAACGATCGACGGGGCGAAAAAGTACGTCGTGTCGAGCACGCTCGATCACGTCGATTGGAACGCGGAGCTCGTGCGCGGGGATCTTGCGAACGCCGTTCGGCAGCTCAAGCAGGAGTCGGGCAACGGACTGTTCGTGGGTGGGTTGAAGCTGCCGCAGGCACTGGCGGAACTGGGCTTGATCGACGAGTACGAGCTCATCGTGCAGCCGAGGATCGCCGGGCATGGGCCCACCCTGTTCGCCGGGCTATCCAGGCATCTCGACCTGAAGCTCGTGGGCCGACTGGAGCTCGGCTCCGGGGCCGTGGCCATGCGGTACGAGCCGAGACGGTAGCCACCATATCCCGGCTCGTGACGAGCGGAGCTCTCGTGGCCGAGAAGCGATCCTGACGCATCCGGGGCATCCGCTGCATCCGAACCCTTCGTCTGTGGGGCCGGCCCTCCTGGGTCACCACCACCCGGTCAGACGACGGTGCTTGACATGCAAGGAATTACTTGCCTATAATTCAGGCAAGAAATTACTTGCCTTTTATAGCGTCATGGCGCAGCGCATTCCAGACAGCGATCTGTTGTTCAAGGCTCTGGCCGATCCCAGCCGTCGCAAGCTGCTGGATCTCCTCCATGCGCATGACGGCCGCACCCTGAACGACCTCTGTGAGCACCTCGACATGACCCGCCAGGGCGTGACGCAGCATCTCGACCTGCTCGAGGCGGCGAACCTGGTGGCGACCGTCCGGCGCGGCCGCGAAAAGCTGCACTTCCTCAATCCGGTGCCGCTCCAGGAGATCTACGAGCGCTGGATCGCCAAGTTCGAGAAACCGCGACTCAAGGCGTTGCACAACCTCAAACGTCGACTGGAGAAGACCAATGGCTAGATCGACCTTCGTCTACGTGACCTACATCCGCACCACGCCGGACGAGCTGTGGAGAGCGCTGACCGACGCGGAGTTCATGAAGCAGTACTGGTTCGGCAACCACTGCGAGAGCGAGTGGACGGCGGGATCCCCGTGGCAGATGAAGTACCCCGACGGGCGCGTCGTCGACAGCGGCGAAATCATCGAGGCCGACCGCCCTCGGCGGCTGGTCATCCGCTGGCACCATCAGTACAAGCCCGAGCTCGAAGCCGAAGGCGACTCGTACTGCACGATGGTGTTGGAACCGAGTGGATCGGCGGTCAAGCTCTCCATCACTCACAGCATCGAGCGCGAGTCCTCGAAATTGATCGACGCGGTCTCGGGCGGCTGGCCGAAGGTCATCTCCAACCTCAAGTCGCTGCTGGAAACCGGCGCTGTCGCGCTCGACGAGCCTTACCCGGTCGAGCGCGCCCGTGCCGGCGCGGTCTGACGGCCGGTCCTCACCGCCTAACGAGCACCGAGTCGACGAACCACAGCACGTCGGCGGCCCAGATCGAGTCTCCCTGCGATCCGCCGAAGCAGTGTGACTGGACCGACGCCGGAATCGCTTCCGGGTACACCTTGCCTCGATAGTCCTTCCCGAGCCGCTGGAATTCGGCGCCGAGATCGCGGCTCGGGCCGAGGCTCACATCCTTCGGCGGCTGGATGAGAAAGACCGGCACATCGATGCGCGATACGCCACGGACGAGGCGTTCCCTGCCTAACGTGTTGTGATCCCAGTTCATGGCGAACGGCGACATCGTCACCGCCGCCCGAATCCCCCGCGCGCGACCACCCTCGGCCGCGAGCAGGGCTTGCACGCCACCGAACGAGCAGCCGGCAACGACAATGCGCGTCGTGTCCACGAACGGCACGCGCTCGAGCCACGCAATTCCGGCGAGCTGGTCGTCCAGCTGCTCGGTGGGCAGGCGCCGCGCGACGAGGCTATCCCCGGCGCGCTGGCCGCCAGTCGCCACCACGCGCGCCCGTTCGTTCGTGATGTAGGCACCGTCGGACTCGTCGTGCCCGCGGCGCGTTGGCGCGAAGACGACAAAGCCACGCGGTACGAACACGCGGGCGATGCCGTCGAACTGCCCGCCGGCGCCGGGACGCGGTTCGCTTCCGTGATTCCAGACCACCACCGGGAACGGCCCATGTCCCTCCGGCTTGAAGATGTAGCCCTCGAGCCAGAGCGAACCGTTCCTGAACGCGACACGCTTCTTGACGAGTGGGACACTGTCGGCCCCGAGTACGGTCTCCGTCAGCGTGGCGGCGCCGCGCCGAACTTCGGCGAGCGCCGGGAGGTCCGAGTCCGCCGCGTGCCAATTGGCGGCGAGCCGCCGGTACGCGAAGCGAGCGCCGACCGTGTCGCCTAACGCGAGCCGCGCACGAGCGAGGCCGAGGAGCGCGAGTGAGCGATTCGGCGTGAGCCGGAGAGCCTGCGCGTACTGACCCTCGGCTTCGGCGGCACGATGCGACGCGAGGAGCAGCGCCCCCGCCCGCTCGTGCGCGCGGACCCACCTCGGCGGCCCGATGGGTGGCATCGAGTCCTCCACCACCGCGGCGCGGCGCCAGAGGTCGAGCGCCGCGGCGGTGTCCCCACGGCTCTCGGCGCGAATCGCCTGCAGCGCGATCGCCGCGCTGGAGTCCGCGCCGGCACTACGCGGAGCGACGGAGTCGATCCATGGCGGCGGCGGTTCTCGGCGCATCAGCACGCCCGTCGCGCGTCCGACGTCCACCATGCGCATGAACGCGCGCTCGCGCTGGAGCGCCGAAGCCGGGCCGACGGGAGCGGCGTAGGGACGACCGGCCGGCGCGTCGGCCCAGCGGCCCGTCTCCATCGCGTATTGCACGCTCAGCATGGCCTCGACATAGTGCGCGTCAACGACGACTGCGCTACCGGTGTCTCCCCCGGCAACGAGGGCACGCGCACTGTCGATGAAGGCACGCGCCGCCCGCCAGCGGCCTTGCTGCAGATAGCCGTACTGCAGCCACAGAAAGTCGTGAAAGTCCAGCTGGCTCCTTGGAGCGCGCTCGCGCGCGACCTCGGCGACCGACGCGTGCCACGCGCGCTCGTTCGACGCAACCTGCTCGTCCCAGAACCCGAGCTTGAGAAAGACGTGCGAGGGCATGTGCTGCGCGTGCTCGGCATCGGGCGCAATGCGCGCATACGCGTACGCGGCCGGGAGAACCGTCTGCGCGAGTGTGGGCTGGAGCGCGAGGCCCGGCTGCAGCGCGAAGCTCGGGCTGAGCGGGCCGGGGTGCACATCCGACAGGTGAATCAGGTAGTGCGCGGCACCGGGATGCTGCGGGTTCGCGTTGAACACTCGTGTGGCGAAACGGATAGCGTCCGCCAACCGCGTGTCGTACTCGGGCTGCCTAACGGTCTCGCGGTCGAGATACATCTGCTGCGCGAGCGAGGCGAAGACCGATGCCTCGAGGTCTGCCGTATCGCGCCGCGCGAGCGCCGTCATCGAGTCGGCGAATCCGCGGAGGCGTGTGGCGAAATCGGCGTCGGCGAAGAACGCCTCGACGGCCGCGCCATACGCCCGTTCCCGGGGCGTCGCCGCCTTGCCTAACCGTTCAGTGGCGGTAGGTGCGAGGCGGGCGAGGACTTCGCGTGCGGCCGGTGCGTCGTCGATGCCCCAGAGCACGGGCGAATGTGTGAGCGCCTCGAACCAGTACGGCAGCGCGAACCTGGTGTCGGCACGCTCTGCCTCGCGGAATGCGCGCGCCGCCGCCTCGTAGGTGAAGCTATGGAGGTACGCGATACCGCGAATGAACTCGCGCTGCGCGGCCGCAGAGCCGGAGGTCGGAAAGTGAACGATGCCCAGGCGGACCGCCGCCGGAGCGGTCGCGGGTGGAGGGGCGTGAACGTGGTCCTGCGCCGGAATCGCCGTCGAGAGCAAGAGCGAGCCGAGTGAGGCAGCAAGGGGGGCAGCGACTCTCATCATTTCTCCGGCGCTGGCGACGAGCGGATT
>DASUGD010000193.1:0-16173 GCA_036274195.1 Gemmatimonadaceae bacterium
CCGGGCGGTCGCCGGCCGCGCTGCTCACCGCGCAGATGACCGAAACGCCGCCGCCGCTGTCGGTCGCGCGGCCGGACGCTCCGGTGCCACTGGTCGAGCTCGTCCGCCGCTGCCTCGAGAAGGATCCCGCCAGGCGGCCGCAGCAGGCCACCGAGATCATCCAGGGGCTCGACCAGGCGCTCGTCTCGAGCGGCCACTCGGCGTTAGGCGGCGCGGGGATCGCTGCGGACCAGCCGGCTCGACAGACGAACCGAACCGTCCTCGCGCTCGCAGTCGGCGCCATGTTCGTCGTCGCCGCAACGGCCGCGGTGATCATGTCGCGCCGCACCGCACCGGCGTCGGCGACCGCCGCGGACAGCACACGCTCGGTCGCCGTCCTGCCGCTCGAGAACGTCGGCGGCGGCGACAGCGATCGCTACTTCAGCGAGGGCATCACCGACGAGCTCACGAGCACCCTCGGCAAGATTCCCGGGCTCCGCGTCGCCTCGCGAACCTCGGTGTTTGCGCTGAAGGGCAAAGGGATGGACGCCAGGGAGATCGCGAAGACGCTCAAGGTCTCGACTCTGCTCGAGGGAACCATTCGGCGCTCGGGAGAGCGCCTCCGCGTGACGGCACAGCTCACGAACGCGAGCGACGGGCTCGCCCTGTGGTCCGACACGTACGAGCGTCAGATGAAGGATGTCTTCCAGGTACAGGACGACATCGCGGGCAGCATCGCCGGCGCGCTGCGCATGGCGCTCGCGCCGACGCCGAACAGGAAGCAGGGATTGGCAACGGGCACCGTGCCGGCGGGGACCGAGGACCTCGCCGCCTACGACCTCTATCTGCGGGGCCGCTACTTCTGGCACCAGCGTGGCAACGAGGCGCTGCACCGTGCCGCCGAGTATTTCGGTCAGGCGATAGACCGCGACCCGACGTTCGCCCGGGCCTACGCCGGCCTCGCCGACGCGCTCGGCCTCCTCCCCATCTACGGATCGACGCCGCCGGACAGCGCATTCCCACTTGCGCGCAAGGCAGCGGAAAAGGCGCTGTCGCTCGACAGCACCCTGGCCGAGGCGCACACGACGTTAGGCCTGATCCTCAAGAGCACGGGTGAGTGGGAGCCAGCCGCGGCCGAATTCCGCCGTGGGCTCGCGCTCGACAGCAACTACGCGACCGGCCATCAATGGTACGCGGAGGTGCTGATCATTACCGGGCGCGTACGTGAGGCGGTCGCGGAGCTGGAGCGGGCTCGCGACCTCGAACCGCTCTCGCCTATCATCAACGCCGAGTTGGGCTACGCGCTTGGACTCGCCGGCCGCTACCAGGAAGGCAGCGTGGCCGGCCAGCGCGCCGTGGAGCTCGACTCGACACTGTGGACCGGGCACGCCTTTCTTGCGTTCACCCACGCGTTCGCCGGTGAATACCCGGAAGCCGTTGCCGGCTTTCAGCGAGCCGTGCGGCTCGGCCAAGGGCTCGACCCGCTGCTCGGGGCGCTCTCCTTCTGCTTGGCAAAGACAGGTCAGACCGACAGCGCACGAGCAGCCTTCGCGCCAGCCGAGGCGCGCGCGAAAGGGCGTGGCGGCTCACCGATCGCAATGGCGATGGCCTACACTGGCCTGGGCGATCGCGACGCGGCCCTCCGGTGGCTCGCGCGCGCAGCGAAGGAGAAAGACCCGTGGCTCTACGCGATGTCGATCAACGCGCCGATCTTCGATGCCATTCGCGATGACCCACGCTTCGCTCAGGCGGCGACCACGATGAAGCTCGACCCGGCCGCGATGGCGAAACCGTCGAAGGGTACATGAAGACCCGCCGGATCCGGCGCCTCGGACCATCCTATAGTCGGAGATGCCGGACCCGAGAGGGCCGGCCTCACAGACAAAGGGGAAAACGGATGCAACGGAACCAACGGATCATCCGGATCGCTCCTCGGCGGTGACAACTCCGCTCGCCACGAGCCGGGATCGGAAAAATGACGACCTCGGGAAGCCATGGCTTCCCGAGGTCGTTGAACAAAGAAAGATGAGCGACCGGACGTGCCGCCGGAGCCATCGCTGCGCGCGGAGCAAATCTGCGAACATCAGCGCAATCGATGTTCGAAATCTGCGTCAGGTCTTGCCGTTACTCAGCTTTCCTCACCTGGAGCCGAGCCCGCCGACGCGATGCCGACCAGCCGACGCGTTGGCGGGTTGGGTCGCCGGCTAGTCGCTCCGGAACGCCTGGCTCGGGTCGACCCGGATCGCGCGAACCGCCGGGACGAGGCACGCCGCCAACGCCGCAGCGAGCAACAGCCCGGTTGCAACAGCGATCGTCACCGGGTCGTTAGGCCCGACACCGAACAGCAGCGCCCGCAGCGAGCGCGTCAGCGCGAACGCCCCAAACAACCCCACAGCGAGGCCGACTACCGCCAGGCGGGCACCCTGCCCCATCACCAACCGCAGAATGTTGCCCGGCGTCGCGCCTAACGCCGAGCGCAACCCGATCTCCCTCGTCCGCTCGGCCACATTCCCCGCCAGCACGCCGTAGATCCCGGCCACTGCCAGCAGCAGCGCCGCCAGCGCGAAGCACGTGAACAGCGTCAGCGCCAGGCGTCGCTGCGCCGTGGACGCCGCCACGACCTCCTCCATCGCCGCAACCTTCACGATCGGCTGCGCCGGATCGATCTGCTGGATCGTGCGCCGCACGGCTGCCGCCAGCGCGGTCGGGTTCCCCTGCGTGCGCACCACCAGCATCTCCTGATCGTCGGAGAAGAACCACTGCCGCTCCGGAACGTAGAACTGCTTGAGCTGCGTCGCGTCGAGCCCCGCGTGATGCACGTTCCCCGTCACGCCAATGACCGTTCGGAACGGACGCTCGGAACCGCCCAGCCTGATCCGCTTCCCGATCGCACTCTCGCCTGGCCACAGCCTCGCCGCCAATGCCTGGCTCACCAGTGCGACCCGGTTGACCGTGTCACGCTCCTCCGCCGCCGTGAACGCTCGACCCTGTACCACCCGGATGCGCATCGTACTCAGGTAGTCGGCCGAAACGACGTAGCGATCTGCCGACGGCACCTTGGTGGGATCCGACTCGGGCTTGTCCTGCGCCTCGACACCGTACATGTCGATGTTCCCGCCTAACGGCAGCTGGTTCACCACAGCGACGCTCAGCACACCCGGCAACGACCCGACAGCGTCGCGCACCTTGTCGTGATAGGCGAACACGTCCTCGTTGGTGGCGTACCGAGGGCCCACCGCGTTGAACTCCAGCGTCAGCAGGTGCGACGCGTCGAAGCCCTTGTCCACGTCGAGCAGGCGGATGACACTCCGCGCGAGCAGCCCCGCGCCCACCAGCAGCATGAGCGCAAACGCCAGCTCCGCCACCACGAGGCCCGCGCGCACCGCGGATTGGGGCGTTCCGGTGAGGCGCCGTCCGGCACGCAGCCCATCGGCAATGTTCGAGACACGGCGCCCCCTGCGCGGGGCGAGGCCCACGACTACCGTCAGCACGACGACGATCGCCCCGATCACGCCGAGCGCCGCCAGGTCGAGGTGAATCGCGCCGAGTCGTGGCAGCTGCGGCGGGAGCTGCCTGACGAGTGCGGGAATGGCCGCCCACGCGACGGCGAGCCCGGCAAGCCCGCCGAGCACCCCGATGAGCATCGCCTCGGTGAGCAGCTGCCGGGCGAGGCGAGGGGCGCTCGCACCCAGGGCCGTCCGGATCGCGAATTCCTCGCCGCGCCTAACGATGCGGGCGAGCTGCAGGTTCGTCATGTTCGCGATGGCGATGACGAGCATGAGCGCCACCGCCACGCCGAGCGCGAGCAGCGCGGGCCGATAGGGCAGCGTGACTTCCTTCTGCAGCGGCGCCACCAACGCGTCGGGCGAGCCGTAGTCCGCCGGATGCTCCACCACGAGCGCCTTGTGGACCTTCGTCAGCTCGCTCTGCGCGCGCTCGACGGTCACGCCGGGCTTGAGCCGGGCGATCATTCGAAGGTGGCGGCAGGTACGGCACCCGTACGGGTCGGTGACCGCATAGCCGAGAACGCGCCAGATCTGCGCGCCCGGGGTCGTGACATCGTCGAACCCTTCGGGCATCACGCCCACGATGGGCATGGGCGTTCCGCCGATGGAGATTGGCTTGCCGATGATCGACGGATCGCCACCGAACCGCCGCTGCCACAGCGCGTGACTGATGATCACCACGCGTTGAGCGCCGGGCACATCCTCGTCCGCGCGAAAATCCCGGCCGAGCGCCGGCTGCACGCCCAGCGTGCGGAAGTAGGTGGACGATACGCGAAGGCCCTGCAACCGCTCGGGCTCGGTTCCCTCCGACACCGTCGGCTGCCAGTCGCCTAACGCAGCAGTGCTCTCGAACGTCGTGGTGCGGTCGGCGTAATCGCGGATCGTCGCGAACCCGACGGTCGAGCGCGAGCCATCACGCTCCCGCTCCCACACGACCATCACGCGGTCCGCGTTTCGATAAGGCAGCGGCTGGACGAGTACGGGGTTCGCGACGCTGAAGATGGCCGCCGTCGCGCCAATGGCGATGCCGAGCGTGAGAACGGCGGCCGCGGTGAACGTCGGGGCGCGCGCAAGCAGGCGCGCCGCAAGCCGAAGGTCCGAGACAAACGAGGACATGAGCTCCACCTCTTTCGGGGCCCGGTCGCGAAGGTGCCAGATCGCAACCAGCGTTTCGCGCCAGAGTCGCACACCGGTCACCTGGCGCTCGATGAGGTCGCCCACGACCGCGTCGGCGGTGGACGAGGGGAGAAATCGTTCCAGCAGACGGAACGGAAACGGCGCCGGCCGGCTCATCGCGTCAGGTGGGCTCGAGTCCCACGTCGAGGCCGACGGCCATGCGGCGGAGCGTCGCGAGCGACGATTCGAGCGATTTGCGGCCAGTGTTGGTCACGGCAAAGCAGCGCGTTCGTCGCCCGCCGCGCTGTGGGGTCGGGTCGCCCTCGTAGGACCGGACGAATCCCTTCTCTTCGAGCCGCGAGAGTGTCTTGTAGACGGTGCCGAGCGTGAGATCGCGCTGCGCGAGGCGGACGATCTCGTCGTGCACCGGAACGCCGTACGCCGCGTCGCCGACCCGGAGGACGGCAAGGAGGACGATCTGTTCGAGCTCTCCGAGCATGGCGCTCATTTGATAGACAATGTCGAGAATATATGACGACCCCGGCCTGCGCAATAGTCATCGGTACGCTTTCTGCACCTCGCACCTCTGCAAAGCCATGTTTTTCCCCTTACGTCAACTGCCCGCCGGCGTCGCCGTGCTGTTCTCCATGGGAACGGCCGCCAGCCCTCGCGAGGTCGCACCGGCGCGGTCGGCCGCAACGTTAGGCACGCTTCGCGTGTGCGCGGACCCGAACAACCTCCCCTTCTCGAACCACCACGGCGACGGCTTCGAGAACCGCCTTGCGTCGCTCATCGCCCGCGACCTGCATGAGCGCGTCGAGTACACGTGGTGGGCACAGCGCCGCGGTTTCGTCCGGAACACGCTCAAAGCCGGAACGTGTGACGTCATCATGGGGGTGCCCGCCACCATGGACATGGTGCTGCACACCGCGCCGTACTATCGCTCGACCTACGTCTTCATCACCCGGCGCAGCAGCGGGGTGGCGGTTCGGTCGTTCGATGACTCGGTGCTGCGTCGCGTGCGGGTAGGCGTGCAGCTCGTCGGCGATGACGGCGTGAACACGCCCCCGGCGCACGCGCTCGCGCGGCGCGGCATCGTGCAGAACGTGAAGGGCTACACGGTCTACGGCGACTACAGGACGGACAGTCCACCGTCGCGAATCGTCGATGCCGTCGCGCGCGGGGAGATCGATGTCGCCATCGCGTGGGGCCCAATGGCTGGCTACTGGGCGCGGCACTCGACAGTGCCGCTCACGCTCACGCCGGTGCAACCGCAAATGGACGGCCCATCACTGCCATTCGTCTTCGACATCGCGCTCGGGGTTCGCCGGGGCGATACGACGTTTCGCGCATCGCTCGACTCGATCCTGACGCGACGCCACGCCGAGATCGACCAGCTTCTCGAGCAGTACGGCGTCCCGCGTCTCGATCGCGCCGGTAAGGCCACGCCATGAGCGCCACCACGGCGCTCCGCTACCACTGACCCGCGGCGCTACTTTCTGCCGGCCGCGTCCACCGTATGCGTTGCGTCGGCACCCTCCCATTTCACGTCGGCGGTCGGACCGTAGGTTGCCGGTACCGCGCGACCCATCATGCGCAGATACACCGTGAGCTGTGTGCGGTGGTGCGCGGTGTGAAGCACGCGGCGCCAGAAGATCCACCCTCGCGCCCGCTCGACATCGAAGAACGGAACGCGCTCCATCCACCACTCCGCACGCCGCGCGGCGAGGAAAGCCAGGCGAGGCACCGCCAACTCGACGAGCCTGTCCGTGGCGGACGGCACGGTGATCGACGGCGGAAGCACATCCTTCGGCGGCGGCTCGGGTACGCCGAGGAACTCGCCGAAGAAGCGACGTTCCGAAAGGAGCTGGTGCTTGAGAATGTCGCCGACGGTGCTCGCCCGCTCGTGCGGCCGAAACAGGAGGTCTTCATCCCGAAACTCGCGCCACACGGACGCGACCTTGTTCGTTTCGCTCGCGTAGGTGTCGAGCGCCGGTTGAACGAGCGGCTCCGCTGCAACCGGGACGACGTGATCGGGGATGGCGGTGTAGGCGTAGGACAGCGGCATTGAATGCTCCGAGGCTGGGTTGGCGGGCACTGACAAGACAGCCCATTCCGCAACGGATCGCAACCGTGCAAATCGTTGGCAGACTCCCTGCACCGCTAACGGACCCAACGATCCTCATCGCCGCTTCCCTGCGGCGCAATTCCTGATGGAGGACTCATGACCACCCCGGACCGCGACCTGCGCGTACTGGTACTCGGCGCTTCACTCTCGAGCACATCACTCAACAATCGTCTCGCGGCGTTCGCGGCCAGGCTCGTGACGGGAAAGGGTGCCAGGTCCGACGTCGCCACAATGGAGGACTTCGACTGCCCGTTCTACGACCACGACATCGAGGTGGAGGCGGGTCCGCCCGTGGGCGCGCACCGTTTCTGCGAGCGGTTGAAGGCCGCCGACGCACTGATCGTCGCTTCGCCCGAGTACAACGCGTCGATGCCGGCGGCGATCAAGAATCTGATCGACTGGGTATCGCGCTTTCGGCCGCAGCCGTTCAACGGCAAGCAAGCGCTGCTCATGTCCGCGTCGCCGTCCATGGTCGGCGGAAATCGCGGGCTGTGGGCACTGCGAGTCCCGTTCGAGCACCTCGGGACGCGCGTGTACCCCGACATGTTCTCGCTCGCCCAGGCACACCAGGCATGGAACGGCGACACGCTCAAGGAAGCCGCGGTTCTGGAGCGGCTCGATCGCACGTTAGGCTGCTTCCTCGACCTCGTCGAGGCGACGAAGCACTACCCGCGGGTCAAGAAGGTCTGGGTCGAGTTCCTGGGCGAGCATTCGAACGCCGCCACCGATCGCGTCGAGGAGTCGGAAGCCGCATGACCGTGTATCGAGTCACTTGGCGCGTTTCGCGGTGAGCTGGCCCGTTGCTCGACCCGCGAAGTCCATCGTGCCAGCGAGGGAATCGCCCATGACCTTCGCTTTCACCGTCACCAGGATCTGCTGCGACTCTCCCGGAATCGAGTAACTGTACGTGAGATCCTTGCCCTTGATCGTGCCCCTGAGCGGGAACTCCTGGCCGGTCGCACGTTTCACGGTCCCGCTGACCGAGTCACCCTTGACGGCGAACGTGAGCGTCGGGTTCCCGCCGCCGTTAGGCAGCGTCACCGTCGCGTTCCACGCCCCCGCAACCGACTTCGCCTGCGCCGCCTTGGACTGTGCCGCGACAGGACGCGACACCAGCATCACGACCGCAGCGAGCAGCAGCAATGAAGACTTCATCGGTTCTCCTGGCGTTGGTACGACGATTGGACACGCGCGCTCCGCTCATGGATTCCTTTCGGGCGCCACGTTCCGTCCCGTGATCAATGCGACCACCGGCCGGTCGTGCGCGCCCGAGGCCTGCAGCAGCGCGGCCACCGAAGCGGCCGCCGCCGGCTCGGCCACCACATCGTCGCCGGACAGGAGAAGGCGCATGGCGTTGCGCATGTCCTCCTCCGTCACCAGCACCATCTCGTCCACGAGCTCGCGCACCGCGATGACGTTGGCCTCGGTGGGCCGCGTCGTCGCCAGGCCGTCAGCGATCGTTTCTGCCGTGTCGGTTGTCACCACGCGGCCTGACTTCCACGAGCGGTAATACGAGGGCGCTCCGGCCGCCTGCACGCCCACCACACGCACGTGAGGACGCTCGGCTTTCACCGCGGCCGCCACACCCCGGATGAGCGCGGAATCGCCGACCGGCACATACACCGTCCCGAACTCGCGAAGCTGCTCGACCAGCTCGACCCCAATCGTCCCCGCGCCAACCGGCACGTGAGCGTCTGTCGCGTCGTCGAGCAGCAGCGCGTTGGTCCTGGATGCGTACGACTCCGCCGCGCGCCGCGCGTCCTCGATGTCGGCACCAACCTCGGTGAGACGCGCCCCGAGCGATTCGATCCGGGCAACCTTCACTGGGTTGGCCCCGACGGGCACGAACACCTGGGCGGATACCCCGAGCTCGCGCGCCGCCCAGGCGACGGCCGCGCCATGATTGCCGGTGCTCGCCGCAACGACCTCTGAAACCTCGTTCTCCCGGGCATGCGTGCGGAGAGCGTAGTACGCACCACGCACCTTGAACGACCCCGTGGGCAACTCCCCTTCGAGCTTGAGATGCACGTCGGCCCGAACGCGCTCGGACAGCGCGCTCGAGCGCCGAAGAGGCGTGGGATCGAATCGTTCGCGGATGAGGGCGAGCGGCGAGGCGGGCATCACCGTACCTCCGCCTTGGCGAAGACCTGCAGCATCCGCTCCTCCGACGGCGGCCGCAGCACGTTGTGCGATGCGAACTCCTCCGCCTGGGGGTACTCGGTTGCGCGAATGCGGCGAGCCGCGCGCGCGAGGTCGAACGGCGTACGCCGGTGCTGGATGCCGGGTCCGAGCGCGAGCCAGTACGCGCCTGGCTCGCCGAACGGCATGCCCACACTGCCCGCGTTGAGGACCCGCATCCGGCCGATGGTTCGATCGAACTGCATGTGCGTGTGCCCGCAGATCACCATCGCCACATCGATCCCGCTGAACACAGGAAGCAGGGGCTCTTCGGGCGTCTGACGTGTGAACGTCTCGGTGTCGCTGCGAGGGGTCGCGTGAACGAACATCACGTCGCCAAGCCCCGGAATCTCGAGCTGAGCGGCCACTGGCCACGACGCGATGAGGCGCTGCTGCTCGGCGCTCAGCTGATCGCCCACCCACTGCATGATCCGGCGAAAGGTGGGGGGCACGCTCGACGGAACGCCGCCGGCCAGTTGCGTGAGCATCTCGCGCTCGCAGTTCCCCTGAATGAACTGGACGGGAATCTGAGCGGCCAGCAGGTACTCCAGCGTCTCACGCGGCATCGGCCCAAGGACGGCATCGCCGCCAACAATGATCAGATCGACGGCGGAGTTGTACACCTCCTCGAGCACGGCCTCGAGCGCGGGGAGGTTACCGTGAATGTCGTAGAGTGCCGCTACCCGCATCGCTGACGCGTTTCCTGTTCCATAAGTGCATGGAGCCTAACGTCTTGTGCGCTGAAACGGGACCGACACGGCACCCGTACGAGGTAATGTCGCTCGACCGGCCGTCCCCCGCTACTTCGAACCCACTGCTTCGAACCCGCTGCCTCGGAGACCTCGATGAACCGCTCATCCCTCGCGACTCGACTGGCGGATGTGGGACGAGACGCGCGCGTGGCCGCACGCAGCCTGTCACGCGACCGGACCTTCACAGCCACGGCACTGCTCACACTTGTCGTCTGTCTCGCGGCGAACGCGGCCATCTTCAGCATCGTGCGCTCGGTGGTGCTCAAGCCGCTGCCGTTCCCGGAGCCCGAGCGCATCGTCCTCATGTCCAACATCTACCCGAAGGCAGGGTATTCGGTGACCGGTCCGGGCACCTTTACCGCGGGGGTCCCGGACTACTTCGACCGGCTGCGGGAGACGACGGTCTACGAGAGCCAGGCGTTGTACGTTCGCACCAACCCCACGCTCGGCCTCCGGGACGGCGCGCAGCGAGTACCTGCCATCAACGTCACGCCGTCTTTCTTTCCACTGCTTCGAGCGCGCACCAGTCTCGGGCGAACGTTCCTGCCGGAAGAGGGTGAGCTCGGGGCGAACCCCTCGATCATCCTCTCGTATGGCTTCTGGCAGCGACAGTTCGGCGGGGACTCGACGATCGTTGGCAAGGACGTTCGGGTTGACGGGACGCCGCGCCGAGTGGTCGGCGTGCTCGCGCCGGATTTTCGCTACGTGTGGAACGATATCGATCTCTGGGTTCCGCTGACGTTCTCCGCCGAGGTGAAGAGCGACGCGTACCGGCACAGCAACAACTGGACGAACATCGCGCGCCTCAAGCCCGGCGCGACGATCGAGCAGGCGCAGCAGCAGGTCGACGCGCTGAACGCGCGCAATGCGCAGCGTTTCCCGCAATTCGCTCCGATCCTCCGCGATGCTGGTTTCCGCACCGTTGTCACGCGGCTGGCCGATGACGTCACCCGCGATGTGCGGCCGACACTCTACCTGCTGTGGGGTGGTGTGCTGCTCGTGCTGCTCGTTGGTGGCGTCAACCTCGCGAACCTGACGCTCGTTCGCGCGGCCGGCCGCGCGCGTGAGCTCGCGACGCGCCACGCGTTAGGCGCCGAGGTCTCGAGGCTGGCGCGACAGCTGCTGACGGAGACGACGGTGCTGACCCTCACCGGCGGCGTACTGGGGACACTGGTCGGGTGGTGGATCCTTCGCTCGGTTGGTGCCCTCCATCTCGAGCTGCTCCCGCGTGGCAACGAGATCGGCCTCGACTGGCAGACGGTCGCGGTGATGATCGTGCTCGCCATCGCGGTCGGCGTCCTCGCCGGCTTCGTGCCCGTTTCGCAACTCCCTCGCACGAACCTCGGTGAGGCACTTCGTGAAGGTGGTCGCAGTGGCACGGCGGGCAGCGCGACAGGTCGATTGCGACGCGCGCTGGCCACGAGTCAAGTGGCACTCGCCTTCGTGCTGTTGATTGGCGCCGGCCTCCTGTTGGCCAGCTTCCGGGCGGTCCTGCGCATTGATCCCGGCTTCCAGTCGTCGGGAGTGGTGACCGCAACCGTCAGCCTGCCGGGTTTCCGGTACACGGATGACAATGGCCTGATCGAGGTCACGGGGCGCATTCTCGACCGCGTTCGCGGCCTCCCCGGCGTGGCGTCTGCCGGATTCACAAACTCCATCCCACTCGGCGGCGATTATAACAGTGGCGTGATCTTCGCCGAGGGGTATCAGGCGAAGAAGGGCGAGTCGTTCGTGTCGCCAAACTCCGTCACGGTGACTCCTGGGTACTTCGAGTCCATGCGAATGCGGCTGGCGCGCGGACGTTCGTTCGACCAGCGCGACACGCCGTCGTCGCCGCCAGTGGTCATCGTCGACGAACGGTTGGCTCAGCACTTCTGGCCGAACCAGGATCCGATCGGTCGCCGGATGTACAGACCGACCAGCGCGAACGATCTCGACAGGATCACGCCCAACACGAAGTTCCTGACCGTCGTTGGCGTGGCACGGGAGGTCCGGCTCACGGGTCTTACCCCGCAGGACGCGCCGGTGGGCGTGTATTACTACCCCTACACGCAGGGCGCGGAACGGCTCCTGGTGCTGGCGGTGCGAGCCGACCGGAACGTCGAGTCGATGGCGGGCGCGGTGAGGAACGCGATCACCGAGGTGGACCGGGAGATTCCGGTCTTCGGCGTCCAGACCATGAACGACCGCCTGGACTCGGCCCTGGTGCCGCGCCGCGTGCCAATGCTGATCGGTCTCGTGTTCGGAATGGTCGCGCTCTTCCTCGCCGCGGTCGGGATCTATGGCGTGCTGGCGTACCAGGTGTCGCAGCGCCGTCGCGAGATCGGCATCCGCATGGCGTTAGGCAGCTCGACGCGGAGCATCCTCGGTCTCGTCGTGCGTGACGGGATGCAGATCACGGGAATCGGTCTGGCGGTGGGGCTCGTGGGCCTCGCGGGCCTGACGCGCGTGATCAGAGGGATGTTGTACGGGGTGAAGCCGGCGGATCCGATGGTGATCGTGCTCGTGGCGGTCGTGCTGGCGGGTGTGGCACTCGTGGCGACGCTCATCCCGGCTCGCCGCGCGGCTCGCGTGAGTCCGATGTCCGCGCTGAATGACTAGGTCGGCATCCAGAAGCGAGGTGACGCGCGGATTCAACGGAAACTGCTGATCGGACTGATCGCTCCAAAGCCAGTGACAGCTGCACTCCGCAACGAGCTATGACGAACAAGTGAAAACCCTCGGGAAGCTCATGCTTCCCGAGGGTTTCATTCTCAATCACGGCTCGTGGCGCGAGGAGAACTGAATTCCGTTGGAACGATTCGTCGGATCAGCCATTTCCGTTCGATCCGTAATTCACCATCGCTTCTGGATGCCTGAACGCCAAGAGTGTCAGTTGCGGCGGCCCTGCAGCTTCGCCAACAGCCGCAACATCTCCAGATAGAGCCAGACGAGCGTCACGAGCAGACCGAACGCCCCGTACCACTCCATGTATTTCGGGGCGCGGTTGGCGGCGCCGCGCTCGATGAAGTCGAAATCGAGAATCAGGTTCAGCGCCGCGACGCCCACGATCACGAGGCTGATCCCGATCGACAGCGGGCTCGAGTCGTGGAGGAACGACATCTGAACACCGAAGAAGCTGAGGACGAAGCTCAGCAGGTACATGACCGCGATGCCGCCCGTCGCCGCGACGACGCCGATGCGGAACCGGTCGGTCACGCGAATGACGCCGAGGCGGTAAACCAGCATCATCACCATGAATACGCCGAACGTCAGCAGCACCGCCTGAAGTGGCAGTCCCGCAAACCGCGCGTTGTACAGCGACGACAGCGCGCCCAGCAGCAGCCCCTCGAGAGCCGCGTAGATCGGCGCGGTGTAGGGCGACACGTTCGGCTTGAAGATCGTGATCAGCGCGACGATGAAGCCGCCAATGCCGCCAATGAGCGCGGCCGGACCGACGATGCCGACGTTCCCACCGGCCACCGCCGTCCAGGTAAAGCTTGCCGAGAACACCGTGAGCAGCACGAGCACGAGCGACTTGGTCGACGTGCCCTGCACGGTCATCGCGGGCTCGTTGATCGCGGCACGAATGCCGGAGAAAGTCTTTTCCTTGAGCGCGGGATTGGCGGAACGCATGATGAGACGGAAGGTTGGAGTCGAACTGCCCGAGCCGTGACGTGATAGGCCCGGCCGAGGTCACTCGGGAAAGCCTGAAACGAGCCTCTCTCGAAGGATGGCCCGACGTACGGCTATTGGCTAGGCGAAACACAGCGCGAGCGTGGTAACGTGCATCACGCTCGCGCCGTACTTCGATCACTCCTCAGGCATGCGGTGCCCAGGCCTTCTCCCCGGGCTTGTACGGCACGCACGGATCGAAGCGACCCGGCGACTCGGTGTAGCGCATGGCCTGCTTGTAGCCGATCTCCGACGTGAAGAAGCCGAGCATCGCGAGCTCCTTCATCTGGCGGAAGTAGTGCGGTGGAGTGTCGGCCGTGATGGCCGAGGCCGCGCCGACATCAGCGCCCGGCGCTGCCTCCTTCCGTTGATCCGGAAGGACCTTGGCGGCCTTCTTCTCGGCCTCGGTCTTGCCCTTGCCCTTGGCCTTTTTCGCGGCGTCGAGGGCGTCCATGTGCGCCTTCGCTTCCTTGTCGATCTGCGTGAGCAGCGTTAGGCGCTGCTCGGGCGTCGCGGCCATGAAGCCGGCGCCGTTGTTCGCCTTCTTGCTCGCCTCGTCGAGCGTCTGCATGCCGGCCCGGAAGGTCTGCTGATCCTTCGGGTCGTAGGTGTCCGTCACCATGAGCGCCATGAAGGCCCCGGTCCTGGCGGCCTTGGCGCCCGGCGATGCCTGGGTCGTCGGCAGGATCGTGTCGGCGATCTCGTCGAGGTACGCGATGTCCTGCACGCTGAACTCGCCGATGGGTTGCTGCGGGCCCGCGGCAGCGTTCGCCGTGTCGGCCGCGCGCTCCTGGGCCTTCTCGCATGCGGTGATCAGGCTCGAGCCGCCGATCAGCGTCAGCCCGCCGAGCATGGCGGTGACCCGCTGAATCGCCTCGCGCCGATTGATTCGGTTGATGATCTCCTCGTTGGTCATGGCCGGCGCTCCGATCAAAGGTTCCGACGATTGAGCTCGTTCACCGCGAAATCCGCCGCGCGCGCCGTCAACGCCATGTAGGTCAGGGACGGGTTCGGGCACGCCGTGGATACCATGCACGAGCCGTCCGTGACGAACACGTTAGGCGCATCCCACACCTGATTGTGCGAGTTGAGCACCGACGTCTTGGGGTCCCGGCCCATTCGGGCCGTGCCCATCTCGTGAATGCCCATGCCGGGGAAGTACTCGTTGTCGTACGTCTCCACGTTCTTCACGCCGCAGGCCTCGAGCGTCTCGGCCATGTCGTTCGCCATGTCCTTGCGCATGAGCCGCTCGTTCTCGCCCGTGGCGCAGTCGAACTTGAGGACCGGCATCCCCCACTTGTCCTTCTTGGTCTCGTCGATCGAGACCATGTTCTTGTGGTTCGGGAGCATCTCGCCGAACGCCGTTGCGCCGATTCCCCAGCGCCCGGGCTCCGCCGCCTTGTCCTTGAACGCGCCGCCCACGCCAAGCTCCGCCACCGCGCTCGACCAATTGTCGCGACTCGCGCTGCCCTGGTAGCCGAACCCTCGCAGGTAGGGCCGCTTCTCGCCACCCAGATTCCGGTAGCGCGGGATGTAGAAGCCGGTTGGCCGCCGGCCGAAGTAGTACTTGTCTTCCAGCCCGTCGAGATCGCCGTGCGCGCCGACGCGGAAGTGATGATCCATGAGGTTGTGGCCCAGCTCGCCCGAGCTCGAGCCAAGTCCGCCCGGCCACACATCTGTGGCGGAGCGCATGAGCAACCACGTGGAGTTGAGCGTGGACGCGCAGAGGAAGATGATCTTCGCCTTGTAGTCGGTGACCTGATTGGTCAGGCCGTCCATGACGCGGACGCCGGTCGCGCGTTTGGCATTCTTGTCGTACAGCACCTCGCTCACGATCGCCCACGGCTTGAGCGTGAGCTTGCCGGTCTTCATCGCCGCCGGCAGCGTGGAGGACTGCGTGCTGAAGTAGCCGCCGAACGGGCAGCCGAGCCAGCAGGCGTCGCGGTACTGGCAGGCGTTGCGGCCGGGGAGCGCCTGCGTGGCGTTCGCGGTGCGTCCCGGGATGATGCGCCGCTTCCCGTCGAACAGCTTCGTTAGGCGGCCGGCGACCAGCTCCTCGCCACAGTTGAGTGGCATGGCGGGCTGGAACTGTCCGTCCGGAAGCTGGGGCATGTTTTCGATGGAGCCGGAGATGCCAGCGTGCTTCTCGACATGATCGTACCACGGCGCGATGTCCGCGTACCGGATCGGCCAGTCGATCGCGATGCCCTCCTTCGCGTTGGCCTCGAAGTCCAGGTCGCTCCAGCGGTAACTCTGCCGGCCCCACATGAGGGAGCGGCCCCCAACGTGGTAGCCGCGATACCAGTCGAAGCGTTTGACCTCGGTGTACGGCGATTCCTGATCGGACGCCCACCAGTCGAGATTCTTTTCGTTCAGCGGGTAGTCCCGCTTGAGCACCGGATAGGCGGCTTCCATCGCCTTCGTGCGGCCGCCGCGATGGGGGTACTGCCACGGCCCCTTCGTCGCGTTCACGTAATCCTTGATGTGCTCGATGTTCTTGCCGCGCTCGAGCAGCAGAACCCGTAACCCTTTCTCGGTGAGCTCCTTCGCGGCCCAGCCTCCCGAGATTCCCGATCCCACCACAATCGCGTCGTATTCTACCGATTGCATCGCTCTCCTCACTCGTCGTTGAGGGACGCTTCCCCGCCCCGCTGTCGGCCGACGGTTGCCAGAGCGCGTCGGTCGATGAGGGGACGCCGCGAATATGTAACCGATTCCGCCCGGTCACGAGGGGTGACCGGCGACTGGCGACGGCGAAAGGGCGCAGAGAGAGCTGTCATTCCGAGCGGAGCGCCGCAGGCGCGGAGGCGAGGAATCGCCGTCGGCCCGGCAGAGGGGCTCGGTTCGGACGCTTTGACTG
>DASUGD010000194.1:0-12740 GCA_036274195.1 Gemmatimonadaceae bacterium
GCGCGAAGCGCCGCCCGTGCGCGCCTAACAAGCCGGGGTGTGGCGCGCTCGGCGGGCGCTGCGCGCCCATGCCGCTGGCTCCTTGACGGTCGGTTGCTAGCGCGGCAAGGAGGCGGGGCGTCGGGGTGAGGAGGCGTCGCGCGGCGTCGCAGCGATCGCCGGGCCTGACCACCCCGGTACGTTACCGCACCACCGTGGCCCGGCGGCGCCGACTGCGAGCGCGTTCCGCCGACGAACCCGACGCCCCGCCGACCAGACCGCGATGCCGACCGAAAAGCCGTTGAGCAGCCAGCAGCCAGCCAGCCAGCCGCCGGCGAGATGACAACGGCACGGTCAAGCGATACCTTGGAGGCCGAGCGACTGCCGGACCATGCCTGAACGCCCCGAGGACCCGTGATGACCGACGCATCACTTCCCTTTGGTTCGGATCGCCCCGCCAGCGTTCCCGCGCACGTACCCCCGCCCGCGCAGCGGGCTGCGACGTTAGGCACGCCTGCCGATGCCCGGCGACTGATCGAGAGCTTCGGCATCTCGCACCCGGGAAACGTCCGCAAGGTGAACGAAGATCACTTCGTGACCGCGGCACTCCAGCGCGCCGTGCAGATCCGGCAAACCAACCTCGATGACACCCACGTCTTCGACCGGCTTTCCGGCCCGCGCGCCTATCTGTACGCGGTGGCGGACGGCGTGGGAGGGAGCGCGGGCGGCAAAGTGGCGAGCGCCACCGCCGTCGCCACGATCGTCGAATACCTGGGTGAGGCAGTCGGGGCGTACAACGGCTTCGGCGCCGACCAGCTGAAGGACTTCCCCGAACACCTCCGGACCGCGGTCCAGCGCGCGCATGACCACCTCGTCCAGACGTTCCGGCTCCAGGACCGCAATGGACCCGCGACGACCCTGACGCTCGCCATGATCGTCTGGCCACGCGCGTACATCGTTCATGTCGGTGATAGCCGCGTGTACCATCTTCGTGGCACCGCGCTTCGTCGGCTGACCCGCGATCAGACGGTCGGCGAAGTGCTCGTGTCGCAGCACGGCATGCCGAGGGAGAAGGCCGAGCAGGCAGGGCTGTACAACGTGCTCGCCAGCGCCATCGGCGCGCGGGACATGACCCCCGCTGTCGACGTCCTCTCACTCGAGCACGGGGACACGCTGCTCCTGTGCACCGACGGGCTGACGAAACACGTGAGTGACTCGCGCATCGCAGAAGTTCTCGGCAACACGCCGGATGCGGAAGCCGGGTGTCGATCGTTGATCGACCTCGCGCTCTCCGGTGGCGGCTCCGACAACGTCACGGCCGTGGTCGCGCGGGTGCTCGCGGGGTAACGAGTGGAGAGGTCCGAGCCCCCGACAAGTCCAGCTGGTGTTCTGACACGGCAGCCGGAACCTGTGTCCTCGCGGCTCCCGACCGCGAGCTTCGCCGTCGTGGTCCCGGTCCCCCGCGAGCGGGGAATCGCGATTCGCTATGCGGTCGCCGTCGGGGTCACGATGGTCGCGCTCGCCGTGGCATTCCCGATCGCGGCCTACCTCCAGCGCGTGATTTTCGTGCTGTTCTGGCCCGCGGTCATTGGTGCCGCATGGTTCGGCGGCGTCGGGCCGGCGATACTCAGCTCCGTACTGTCGGTTCTTCTCGCGGACTATTTCCTCATCGGGCCGCCCAGCCATCTCGCGATAACGAGTCCCGAGGATCTCATTCCGCTCGCGGCATTCCTGTTCGCGTCGACGGGCGTGGCTCTGTTGACGGACGCGACCCGTACCGCACGACGAACGGCAGCGCAGGCGGCGACCCGGAACCTGGAGCTCGTCCACGAGATGGAGCTGCAGGCGGTGGAGCTCGAGCAACAGCTCGAGGAGTCGCATGCTCTTTCCGAGGAGCTGGAGCAGTCGACCGAGGAGCTGGCGGAGCGCACTGCCGCTGCCGAAACCGCCGAGACGTTCACGAAAGGCATTCTCGACAGCATCGCGAATCCGTTCGTCGTCCACGACGTCGACTGGCACTTCCGCTACATCAACGAGCCCGCGGCGGCGGTGTTCCGACAGTCACCTCGCGCGTCGCACGACCCGCCCATTGGCCGCGTCCTGTGGGAAGTGTATCCAGACATCGTGGGTACCGTGTTCGAGCGGGAGATGCGCCGCGCCGCCGCGGAGCGGCGACCCGTGACCTTCGAGGGCTTCTATCCGGTCCGTGGTGAGTGGTTCACGGTGTCGTGCTTCCCGTTGGCGGACGGCGGCCTCGCGACGCAGTGGATCGACATCACCGCGCGCAGGAGGGCCGAGGAGTCGGAGCGATTTCTCACGCGCGCGAGCCAGGTCCTCGGCTCCTCGCTCGATTACGAGACGACGCTCAGGCAACTCGCGCAGGTCGTCGTGCCGGAGATCGCGGACTGGTGTGCCGTTCACATCGTCGAGGAAGACGGCGTGCCGCGCGAGCTGGCCGTCGCGCATGTCGATCCGGAGAAGGTCGCGTGGGCGAGCGAGATGAGCCGCCGGTACCAGCCACGCCTCGATGCGCCGACCGGCGTGCCTAACGTGCTGCGGACCGCCCGTCCAGAGATCTACCCGGACATCACCGACCAGATGATCGTGGCCGGCGCGATCGACGAGGAGCACCTTCGCGTGTCGCGTCAGCTGGGCCTCAAGTCGGCCCTCATCGTTCCGCTCGTGTCCAACCGGCGGGCCATCGGCGCGCTCACGCTCGCCTCGGCCGAGTCGGGGCGCCGATATTCCGAGCACGACCTTCCGCTCGCCTCGGAGCTCGCGCGGCGCGCCGCAACGGCCGTCGAGCACGCACGCCTGCATCGTCAGGCGGTGGCCTCGGCCGCCACTGCCCAGCGGGCCATGCGAAGCATGCATCGGCTGTACTCACTGGCGGCACGCCTGGCCGGCGCGGCGACGCTATCGAGCGTCGCCGACGCCGTCCTCATGGAGGCCGCCGAGACGTTCAGCGCCGAGCGCGGTACCGTATTGCTCATCGCCGAGGACGGTGACACGACACGCGCCGTGGCAGCGTTCGGGTATGCCGAGGATGCGCTGCAACAGTGGCGATCGTACTCGTTGCGCAGCACGATCTCGGCCACGCGGGAGAGCGTCGAGACCGGCCGTGGCGTGTTCATCGAATCGCTCGCCGATGCACGTGCGAGGTACCCGGCGGTTGCGCCCTATTTCGAGTCTGCCGGGACGGAGACTGCGGTCGTGCTCCCGATCGTCGCCGACGGACGTGTTCACGGCGTCATCACCCTCGGCTGGACGAAAATTCACGCCATCCCGGCGGACGAGCGTGAGTTCATGGAGCGGTTCGCCATCCAGTCGGGCCAGGCATTCGCGCGTGCTCTGGCGTTCGAGGCGGAGCGTATCGCGCGCGAGCGCACGGAACGCCTGCAGCGCCTGACCGCCGCCCTGGCGGACGCCGGCAGCGAGCGGGAGGTCGCGCACATCGTCGTGTCGCATCTCCGCGACGTCCTGACGCCCAAGGCCGTCGCGATCTTCCGCGTCGAGGATGACGAGCACCATCGCTCGCATCTCGTGATGACGGATGAGAGCGGCGTCGACGCGACGAGTCGCGCGCGGTTCCACGCCCTGTCGCTCGACGGCGATTCGCCACTGGCCGAGCTCGTGCGGCAGCGAGAGACCGTGTTTCTGCCTGACGACGCGGCGTTCCGTGTCCGGTTTCCCGGATGGCCAACGAACGGCCGGCCGGCCGGACAGGAGGCGTGGGTCGGCATTCCGCTCGTCGCGTCGACGGGCAAGCCGCTCGGCGCGTTCGCGTTAGGCTTCAACGAAGCCCGGTCCTTCGACCCGGACCTGCGCCGCTACGTCGACTCCATGGGCGATCAGGCCACCCAGGCATTCGAGCGCGTGCGACTGCTCGAGACCGAGCACGCGGCTCGTCAGGCGGCCGAGGAGGCGAACCGCGCAAAAACGCAGTTCCTCGCGACGATGAGTCACGAGCTGCGGACGCCGCTCAACGCGATTTCCGGCTACGCCGAGCTGTTGAAGCTCGGCCTCCGTGGCCCGACCACGCCCGAGCAGCGGGAGGACCTTGGCCGCATCATGCGAAGCCAGCGGCACCTGCTGAGCGTCATCAACGATATCTTGAACTTTGCGCGCCTCGAGACCGGCCACCTCGAGTACCACCTGGCGAACGTGCGGGCGGCCGACCTGCTCGGCGATCTCGAATCGCTGATCCGTCCGCAGCTCGCGGCGAAGCATCTCCAGTTCTCGAGTGAGCCGGTGCGCGACGACATCATCGTGCGCGCCGATGCCGAGAAGGTGCGACAGGTCCTGCTCAACCTGATGGCGAACGCGGTGAAGTTCACGGCGCCCGGTGGGCATATCCGGATCTCGTGTGAGTGCGACGACGCGCGCGTGTACCTTCGCGTGGCGGACACCGGCATCGGCATTCCGACAGACCGGCGTGGGGCCATCTTCGAGCCGTTCGTGCAGCTGCACCGGACGCTCGCGCAACCGTCGGAGGGCACCGGGCTGGGGCTCTCGATCAGTCGCGACCTGGCGCGCGGCATGGGCGGCGAGCTGACGGTGGAGAGTGAGCCAGGGATCGGCTCGACGTTCACGTTGGTGCTGGAGCGCGCCTAATGCGTCCTCCGCGGTTCAAAAACGTCGTGGCTTTTTTTGTTCTCCGTGACCTCCGTGACCTCCGTGGTTCAATGTGTTTGGGCAGGTCTCCGCGACCTCCTCGTCCGCAGCGATTGAACATTCTCTCGTGACCTCTGTAGTTCAATTTGCTCGCTGAGTCGGCCCAAACTCGGAGAGCGGCCCTGTCGTCTTGCGCAACAGAAATTCCGAGTGACCGCGCACGATGTAGTCCGTCAGCTCGCCGACCACCTTGTAACCGAGTCGTTCGTACAGCCGGCGGGCGCCGGGGTTGAACGACGACGCGCAGATGAAGACGTTAGGCGTCTCACGCAGTATGCGGCGTTCCGCCAGCGCGATCAGCGCGGTGCCGAGGCCCTGGCCGCGACAGTCGGCTCGAACCGCGACGGACTGGATGTAGCCGACGAACGCGCCCTGCATGACGAGGACGATGAAGCCGGCGACGCGCGGATCGTCCGACGCCAAAGGGTCCAGCGCGACGTATACCTCCCGCGCGGGGTCGCGGACGATCTGGTACGACTGCTCGAGCGTCCGACCCAGACGACGCCACGGATCCGACGACGCCATCAACTCGGCGCACGCCCATGCCTCGGCGTCCGTCGACAGGGGCCGGATGATCGGCTGCTCCTCGGGCGAGACCGCGCGGGCGCTCATGCGCGGAACATACTCCGAGCCGCCGATTCAGATAGATTCTACCTCTCGCGAAAACAGCCGCTCACGCTCGCTCATGAAAATCCGCCGCGCCACCGAACGGGACGCCCCCGCTATCCGCGCCCTGATCGACCTCTACGTCGCCGATGGAACACTGCTCCCGCGCACGGAGGAGTTCATCGCGTCACACGCGGATCATTTCGTCGTCGCCGTGCGCGGCGATCGCGTGGTGGGCTGCGCGCACCTCGACGAATACGCGCCGAGCCTCGCGGAGCTGCGCTCGCTCGCCGTCGCGCCGGACGCGCAGGGCTCGGGCATAGGGCGCGCACTGGTAGCGGCGGTAGAAGATCTCGCGCGGCGCCGAGGCTATGGGACGGTGTTCGCCGTCAGCAACGACGAAGAGTTCTTCGCCAAGCACGGCTTCCTGCCGCGGCACATCCCGGAGCTGGATCGCGAACGGAGTGAGGTGAGCAAGTACAAGGGCGTGTATGCGAAGGATGTCGAAGGGGGATGAGGGATGGGGGATGGGGGATGGGGGCTGGGGGATGGGGGTTTCCGCCTTTAACCCTCATCCCTCATCCCTCATCCCTCATCCCTCCGTTAGGCAAACGCACCCAACAATCGTTCCACATCCCCCATGTCGTTGTACACTGACGGCGACAGGCGGATGAAGTTCTGGCCAACCCGCGCGTTGACGTTCGCCTTGCGCAGCCGCTCCACCACCGGCGCGCGATCCTTGAACGTGAAAGTCAGGAGCGCCGAGCGCGTCCCCGGTGGCGTCACCGGCTGGAAGCCGAAGCGCGGTAACTCCTCCCGCAACCGCGCGAGCAACGGCTGACGCCACGCCTCGATGTTCTCGACCCCGAGGTGGGCGATGTACGGCAGCGATTGGCCGAGCGCGTTCATCGGCCCCCACGCGTTGCTGCCCGTCTCGAAGAAGGCGCTCGCGTTGCGGCCTAGCTCCCACGTGAACGGCGTCGGCGCGGGCGGGTCGTACGGCAGGAAATGCGTCTCGATGTCGGGCGCCGAGTGATAGCCGCGCACCGAGCGATGTATCACGCGGTCGAGCAGGTCCTCCTTCGCGTACAGGAAACCGAGGCCGAAATCCCCCATCAGCCACTTGAAGCTCCCGCACGCGGCGAAGTCCACGCCGGTCGCCTTCACGTCGATCGGCGACGCGCCGGCCGCCTGGATGATGTCGGCGTACACGTACGCGCCGTTCGCATGCGCGAGGTCGCACACGGCCTTCAGGTCGTGCTGGAAGCCGTTGTACATCGCGACGAGCGAGACCTCGACGAGCCGCGTCTTCCTGTCGATGACCTTCTCCATGTCGCGGAGGTCGACGCGAGAACCGTTATCGCGCGGCATGACGATGCGGAGGTCGAGCCCGCGCTCGCGCTGCAGCACCTGCAGGTTCAGAATCGACCCATCGAAGTGCAGCGCGTCCGTCACGACGTTGATCCCGCGCTTCGCCTGTTCGGCGATCTCGAGCCCGTTCACGACGAGGTTCTCGCCGGTGCTCGTGTTGGGCACGAACGCGATCTCCGACGGCTTCGCGTTGATGAGCGACGCGAATGCGGCTTTCACGCCGGCGGCAAGCGTTCCGCCGGTCGCGTCGTCCGTCTGGAACGACGACCGCGCGTCGGCGTACTTGCGCATTGCCTCCGCGGCGACCATGGGCATCGGGTGGGTGTACGCACCGTTTATGTAGGTGAGCCCCGCCGGAATCGCGAAGTCCTCCTTCCTCGGGAAGTCAACCCGCGGCGTGGTTCGGCCTAACGTGTGACCCATGGGGGCCTCCGGTGGGAGCTGGGCCGTCAGCCGGCGGGCGGCCGCGGTGCCCATCGCGAGCGCCGCGCTCGCGAGCAGATCGCGTCGATTGATGGTCACGCTGCTACCCCACGCTCGGGATACGGGATTCCGTCGAATTCACGGTCCGGGCACCGGCGTGCGCCCACTCGGAGTCCGCGATGCGGAGCGGACCCGACGCGCCATCGGCCGCCTCGATCGGGCGACCGGCGTCTCGCCACGCTCCGGTGCCGCCGACGACCGTCGCGACGTTCTGGTAGCCCTGCTGGCGGAGGAACTGGGCCGACCGCAGCGAGCGCGATCCGGACTGACAGATGGTAAGGATCGGGCGGTCGCGCGGGATCTCGCCGAGCCGCGTCGCGAGATCCGCCTGCGGCACGTTCACCGCGCCGGGCACGTGCTCGCGCGCGAACTCCTCGGGCTCGCGCACGTCCAGCAACACCGCGTTAGGTGGCGCCGAATCGATGGCGTCAAACCCGACCTCGTCGACGGCCGGCGACGACGTGAGCATCGCCCAGGACATGTCGGCGACGCCGCGATTCGTGGCTTCGATCGCCGTCATGTTCAGCGGCCGCGCCGGGACACCGTTCGTCAGCTCGGTCACGAATGGATCGCGGTCCATGTGCAGCAACGGGCTGTACAGCCGCTCGAAGCCGATCGTCGTGCTGGGCCGACCGCACATGCCCTTGCCACATGGTCCCTCGAAATGACCGGGGAACACCGCGACCCAATCCGGAAGCCGCAACAGCTTCGAGATGCTCTCGAACTGCGCTGACGCGTCGCCACCGCCGAAGTCCGGCCGACCGACGTCGCCCACGAGCAGCGAGTCGCCGGTGAGCACCATCGACGGCTCCGGGCTCCGGGGCGGATTCACCACGAGTACCGAGATGAGCTCGGGCCGATGTCCGGGCGTGTGGAGGATCCGCAACCTCAACTGACCGAGCGGAAGCTCTTCACCGTTGGCGAGCGGGCGGAACGGGTACGTGACTCGCGCCGACTCGTGCAGGCAGAGCTCCGCACCGTGCTGCGCTGCGAGCTTCCGCGCTCCAGAGACGTGATCCGCGTGAACGTGCGTGTCGATCACGTAGCGAAGCTGAAAGCCACGCTCGCGGAGCAGCGGCTCGTACTGCTCGATTTCGATGGACGGGTCGACGATGGCCGCCTCATGCGACTTGCGCGACGCGATGAGATACGACGCGCAACCGCAGCGTTCGTCGAGGATCTGTTTGAAGTACACGGTCGAAACCCTCTGTCGGGAGGATCGCGATCCCTCGCTATGCTCGGGATGACACTATATAAGGTAGTGCTTCAATCCAGCCCTGGTCGCGGCGACCAGCTCGGAGGCGGCGCAGCCGGCACCGGCAGGTTTGGTGACGACCAGTCGATGTCGTCGGGCACGCCGGAACGAATCGTCATCGGACCGACGAGCACCTTCGTGTTGGCCGAGTTGCCGTAGATCACCACGCGGTCAGCGGTGTCCGGGATCAGGCCGGCCTGCGACCGCCCAGCCACGACGCCATTGATCGCCACACCACACCGGCCGTCGGGGAATATCTGCAGCCGAACGTGAAACCAGGCACCGGATCGAAACGTCCGAGGCGCGCGCACCCCCACCGCCGACGACGGCCGGTCGAGCACCAGACCGATCGTGTCGCCGTAAAACGCGCCCTCCGTCGTCGGATACGACACGCTGCACGCCGGCCAATCGGTCGAGCGCCGCGGCATGTTCCCACCGCCATGGTCCCACACCTTGAGCACGGTGTCCGTCAACGCGTCTTCGAGGGACACGGTGACGAACTGCCACTGCGCCATCGTTAGGTGATTCGAGATCCACGTATCCACGGCCAGCCCGCGAGCCGTCGGATACTTCACCACCGAATAGACGCCACTCGCGAACGATCCGTCGCCATTGTTCAGGAGCCCGCGAACGCCATCCGTCGCCGAGTCGATTCGCGGGCGCGGCTCCCCGAACGCGCGCCAGTTGTCCGCGAGCGCGCGCGACCAGTCCTCCTGATGCAGCACCGCCGTCTCCCTCGGCCTCACGACGAGCTCGCGCTGTGCGTTGCGCCAGCCGCCAGCGGTCACCATCACGCGCACGACGCCGGGCCGCTTCGCCACCATGAGCCCAGTGCTGTCGAGCGCGACGATCGCCGTATCCGGCGACGACCAGCGCAGCGATCCGAGCGATATCGTGTCGCCGTCGGGCGTGATGCCGCGGGCGGAAAGCTGATGCGGCACGCCGACCAGCGGATTCCCGAGTCCCGTGCCGATCACGAGCCGCTCCGCATAACGCCGCCGGCGCGCCGTCGACTCGAACGCCAGGATCCGGCGTCCCGGGTTCAACCGACTCATGTCGATCTCGACGACACGGTTCGGATCCTCGAGGGGGAACAACAGCACCGCGGTCGCCGAGTACCCGACGCGGCGGCACTGGCAGATGACCCAACGCCCATCGTCCGAGACCCGCGCAGCGTCGCTGCGATGCAGTACGAGCGCCGTGTCGAGCTTCCCGGAATTCACGTCGAGTCGCCCAAGGCCAGCCCAGGGACCGTTCCCCATCCAGACGACGATGTGGTTCTCGTCATACCAGGCGTCGCGCGGCAAGAGCTCGCCGCCGGGGATGGAAAAACATCGCTCGTTGCGGCCGTCGACGTCGATCACGCAGCTCGACCGCGGACGACCATCCCAGTAGCGCCGGTCGAACGCGATGCGGCTACCGTCCGGACTCCAGATCGGCAGAATGTCCGAGTTAGGGCCCCGCGTCAGCTTGCGGACGGCGCCCGAGCGCGCCTCCATGATCGCGAGATCGTAGTGGCTCTCTGAATTCCATCGCCCGGTGTTGAACGCGAGCCAACGCCCGTCGGGCGACCATCGCGCACCCTGATCGTCCCCAACGGCCGCGGTGAGTCGTCGCTCGCGGCCGTCGTCGGTGACATCGAACAGGTCGATGCCGCCGGAGTCGGTGGCAACGCGATCGATGGTCCACGCCTTGTCATCGGGTCGGCGTACGAGCGTCCCCATCGTGGGATCCGAGTGAACACGCCACGTGGGGCGTCCGCCGCCGGGACGTACCATCGACCCTACCGCGAGCTGTTTCGCATGGACCGGAAGCCGGTACACGTTGGCGATCGAGTCGGCGCCCACGGTTCCGACCGCGAGGGTGAGGTCCGGCGGCGGTTGACTGCGCAGCATGCCGATGAGCAGGAGCGCAGCCGGCATCACAGCCAGCACTGCAGCCGCCGCGACCTGGCGTCCCGTCGAGAACAGCCCGATTCGCTCGAGCACCGGGAGCGAGCCAACGAGCTCGGTCGCGGCGCGCACGGACGAGCGCTCGCCGAGGAAATCGTTGGCGAGCGCGCGGTTGGACTGGCGATCGCCCGCTGCGCGGGCCAGATACGCGAACCGCGTGAACGCCACCCGCAGCGAGGCCGGGTCATCCGCCTGCGCGAGCAGCCCGCCGGCCTGGCGAATTGCGCGGGTGTCCTTGGAGTTGGTGTCGAGCATCTCGCGTCCGAGCGATCGCGCCGCTGCGCGAAGCGCGTCAGGAGTGGCGAGCTCGACGACCTTCGCCGCGATCTCATCGTGCGACGGCGACCACAGCTCGCCATGTCGCGCCACGAGCCCGCGCCGCTCGAGGCTGCCTAACGCCGAGGCCGTTTCATCATCGCTCCGGCCGGACGCCGCCGTCAACAGCTCCCTCGTGAGCGGCACCCCGCCCGCAGCGAGCAGCGTGAGCACCCAGCGCTCCACGCGATCGAGACGCTCCACACGCTGATGCAGCGCGCCGCCCGTGCCCAGCGTCGCGAACAGTACGCTCGGTCGTGGCGCACTCCAGACCCCGTCGATCCGCGCGAGCATGCCGGCCTCGATGGCCGACTGCAGTGTCTCGAGCAACAGCAGCGGCGAGCCACCGGTCGCGTCGCACAGCTCCTCCGCCAGGCGTTCCGCCCAGCGCTCCGACGGCAGGGCGGCGATGCTCGCGACGAACGCCTGGACGCCGCCGACGTCGAGTGGCTCGAGGCGGAGGGTGAGCGACGTCGATCCCGACGTCAACGCGTCGACCGTGGGGCGCGAGGCCGTGACGACGAGGACGCGAGCGTGGTCGAGCGACCCGAGGATGCTCGCGATCAGCTGCCGGGATCGCGCATCCGCCCACTGGATGTCGTCGATGAAGATCGCGATCGGCTGCTCCTCCGCCACCGCCGCGACGAGCTCGCGCACAGCCACGGACCGCCGTCGCAGCGCATCGGCCGAATCGCCCGCCGCGTCAGGCAGCGCGGCAGGGTACGACGCCGAGAGCGCGGGATTGAGCGAGACCAGCGCTCGCGCCGAGCCGGTCGAGATACCGCTCGCGCCAGGGAACCGGGCCAGCGCTTCGGCGAGGTCACCGGCGAGACCGAACGGGATGTCACGCGCACCTAACGACGCGCGGACGAACAGCGTGCGAACGCGCGTCGCGCGAAGCCGCGCATGGACGTCAGTGAGGAGCCGGGTCTTCCCGAGGCCCGCCGGGGCGAGCACATGGACGTGGGTCGCGGTCCCGCCGCGCGCGGTCTCCCACCGGTCGAGCAGCTGCGAGAACTCCCGCTCGCGCCCGACGAGCTCGGCAAAAAGGGATGGCCGCTCGCCGTTCCTTTCCTGCTGGACCGGGATCTCGGGTGACTGCCGAACGGCCCGCAGCAGCGACCGCGTCGCCGGTTCCGCGTCGATCCCTTCGGCCTCGGCCAGCCGGTCGAACGCGTCCGCCTCGAGCGATCCTCCGACCGTGTCGCCGGCAGCTATGAGCGTCTCGAACAGAAGCCGCCAGCCGCCCTCGCGGAGTGGGTCGCTGTCGCGGACGCGTCGGGCGAGCGCCTGCGCGTCGCGAAGCCTGCCGGTCGTCATCCACCGCCTCACGAGCGTCTCGGCCGCACGCCAGAAGAAGACGCGCATCCGCTGCCGTTCGATGTCGGCCCAACGCTCGAACTCGACGCCGCCTGGTGCGGCGAAACCCGGAAAAAAATCGCCCGTGTACAGCCGAACAACGGTCTCGACGTTGTTCTCGGCGACGGCCGCCAGCAACCGGTCCCGGTCGAAGTCGATCGGCGCGACGACCTTGAGCGTGTCGCCGCCGGCGATCAGTGGGCGATCGCCAAGCCGCTTGCGGATGTACCAGAGCGTCTGCCGGAGCGCGTGCTTCGCCGCGTCGGGCCCGACGTCTCCCCAGAGCAGATCGATGAGATGCTCGCGTGCGACGGTTCGGTCGGGCGCGCAGCAGATGTAGGTGATGAGCGCGAGCGGCTTGCCGAGGTCGAATAGTGTGACGTTTTCCTCGGCGCGAAGCACGGTCGAGCCCAGCGTCACGAGCGTGAGCTGGTGGTTAGCGACGTCCGATGGCAGTCCGTCGGTCATCTGACGTGGGCGAGACGTCCGGGCGGTTAGGAGTACCATCGCCACTGTGCTACGGGAGGAGCGCAGCTGGCGAACGGACTATGGATCCCCGGTCACTGCTTTCGGGAGGTCTTTCGTCGGGTGGCACCGCGAAGGTACCGAACTGACGAGCAGGTCAGCAAGGCGGTAAGATCGACCGGGGGTTCGTAGGCTGTTTCGCTGCAGCGGCTGCTTGCTGCGTGCGTGCGGCTGCTGGGCTGGTAGCCGACGGCTGCAAGAGACGCAGCCATCAGCCATCA
>DASUGD010000195.1:0-5659 GCA_036274195.1 Gemmatimonadaceae bacterium
GTTTCCCGTTTCCCGTTTCCCGGCAGTCGCCAGTCGCCAGTCGTTATTTGCCGATGGTGGCACTTCCCGTCGCCAGATCGAACGTGCCGCCGGCCGGGACGACGTGCATCCGGATGTCCGTAGCGCCTAACGGCTTCCCCGGCGGCGTGACGGTCGCGCGACGGGCGTCGTAGATCGTCGCCTGCGACGCGCCGATCACCTGCCACGGGCCGCGCGGTGAGACGACCAGCGCCGTGGACTCATCGATCCCGATCCCCACGACCGTCGGGTGCTCGAGGACGACGCTCACGAGGCGATTGTGGCGGCGGCGGCGAAGGAAGTGCTGATCCACCGTCACGTTAGGCAGCAGGCCGAGGCCGGGCACGAGCACGACATCATCGCGGTCGATCGTCATCCAGCCGTCACTCGAGTCGCTTGGCGGGCGACTGCCGCCGGGCCGGCGTTCGTCGCCGCTGATCATCGGGTCCGACATGACCGCCGCGCCGGCTGACGTGCCGCCGACGACCGCGCCGTGCCGGTACCGCGAGCGGATCGAATCCAGCACGGCGGTGCCGAGGATCGCGGCCGTCAGACGGTTCTGGTCGCCTCCGGGGAACCAGATCCCGGTGGCCTGGCCGAGCAGCCGCGCGACGGAGTCGGCGCCGGTGTCGGTTCGCGCCAGGTTCAGCGAGACGGCGTCGACGGCACCCAGTTTCCGAAACGACGCTGCCTTCTCGGCACCGGATTCGGCACCCGACTCGCTGGCCATCGGCAGCACGACAATGCGTGCCTTCCCCGCACCGCCGGCGAGGTCGAAGAAGCGACGGTTGATCTCGTCGGGGATGGGCCCACCGCCGACAATGACGAGATGTCCCTGCGCGTTAGGCGCTGGTGACTGTGAGGCAAGATTTCCCGCGGATGCCCACGCGGTGAGGAGACACACGCCGACTAACGAAATTCGCCGCATGAGCTGGTGGCTGATGGCTGATGGCTGCGAAGCTATGGCTGCCGCCCGAAGGGCGGCTACGGCCACCCGAACACCACGGGCGTCTGCGCGACCGACCGCGCGCGAGCCAGGTCCGACGCCGGGCGCCAGAACCGTGGACGTCCGGAGCTGATCGTGAAATTGACACCCCACTTCGACCCCGCGTCGGAGATCAACGGTCCCGCAAAGTCGAGGCGCAGGTTTTGCCGGCTCGATCGCGGAATGGCGAAGATGAGACCAATACCAGCGCCCACACGCGGATTCACGGTCTCCCCGAAGGGAACATCGCCAGCCCACATCTTGCCCGCGTCGATGAAGGCCGCGCCGCCAACTCCGAGGTACTGTTTGATGCCGGGGAAGACCAGCCGGTCCTCGAACCGCACGACGGCGCGCCGCCCACCGCTCGTTTCCGAGTCTTCATACCCGCGGAGGCCGGCGCGCGCGGTGCCTAACCGCAGCTCGAACGGCACGGTCGTACTCCATGCACCCGCGTACTCGAAGCTCAGTATCCGTGTCCGCCGCTGCGTCGGATGCGAGTAGAACGCCAGTCTTCCCTCGGCGATCACATCGCTCCAGTCGTCGCCCTGGCGTTTGGCCTCGACGTTCCCCTCCAGACCGCTGAAGAAACGCGGCGTCCCCATACCCATGTAGAATTGACTCCCGCCATACCAGCCCGTGAAGTCCGATCCGACACCGCGTCCGAAGGCACCGCCGAATTGCAGGCCGTTGGCGACGTCCTGCGCGCCCTCGAGCGCGTCGAAGCCCCGCGCCTTGAAGAAGCGAAGCGCGCGCGCCCCGAGGATCACCGAGACCAGGCTGCGGTCCTGCGTCGTGTAGCGGGCCGCGAGGGTCATGTCGGGGTCGTCGACGAACCCGTCCTCGGTGATGATGACGCCGCTATCGGCTGGCGATACGTGTTCGCCGCCGACCTGCACCCCGCCGTACACGCCGTTCGCGCCGCCGCCCAGACGGTACAGGGCGTTGACCTGCCAGCCCGTCCGGTCGACCTCCAGCGACAGCGGATCGATGTCCTCACCGCGATGGAAGGATTGATAGTTGTTGATGTGCACGACGTTGGCCGACCACGCGACCCGCTGCATCTGCGAGTACAGAGGCTGTGACAGCGTCCCGGTGGCGACCGTGCCTAACGGGGCCTGCTCCAGGTACGTGTCGAACAGCCACGGCCTGCCGAACGTACTGTAGTCCCTGAACTGGAGCAGCCATCCGTCCCGAAACGCAAAGCCCTGCTTCCACTGGGCGGCAACCGCCATCCCGTAGCCAGCGAGGTTCGCGGTGCCGAGCTTGACGCGCGTTGGAGTGCCACCGTCCGTGGCAAGGCCGACTATCGGCCGGATGTCGTCGGTGGTCGAGAAATCCACGCGAACGGTTCCGTTCGAGTCCGGCGTAACCACCGCTTTCGCGTCGCTGAGATATGGCTGCGCGCGGAGCACGCGTTCCGACTCGCGCAGTGCGAGCTCGGTGCACTTGTCCCCCTGTTTGACGAGCAGGAAGGGCGCGATCGCCGACGCGCGGCTGGGCACTCCGGCAAGGGCGAATCGCAAGAACGGTCGAAGCACGCCGGTCGACCGTTCGACCACCACGGGCTCGCCACGGGTGACGGTCACCAGCGAGACCGTCTCGCCATTGCATCGAGGTCCCGCTGGCGGCGTCGCAGGCTTCGCCGCTGTCGTGTCCTGCGCGGCCAGTCGGCCGCCCGCGAGCGCCAGTACGATGACGGGAGCGTAGCGCACAAAGCGACTCCGGCGTTGAGGCTTCGATTCAGCGCGCTTGCGCAAGCATTGCCACGATCAGAGCAGCCCACTGGGGGCCGAGCCATCCGCGATCGCCATCGTCGTACGACTCGGAGGTAGCGTGGGCTCCGCGCCCATCGCCGCCGCCGTCGATCGTGATCGCGTGGATCCCGAGGCTCATCGGGAAGTTCGCGTCGGTGCTCGAGGCACTGGTGGTAGTCGTGAAGCCGAGGCTCCGGCCTGCGGTCATGGCCGTGCGGACGATGAAGGCGCTGTCCGGGAGCGCCCCGGCGGGGCGAATGCCAATGGTATCCACGGTGACCGAGATCTTAACGCGCGACGACGGCCACCGCGCGTTCTCGGCCGCGAGTGCATTGCGAACGGCCGTGTGGAACTTCGCGTCCAGGTCGGCGAGGGCCTGCTTCGACTCCGATCGCAGGTCGACGTCCATCGCGCCGGTCGGCGAGATGGTGTTGACGGACGTGCCTCCCTCGATGAGGCCGACGTTGAACGTCGCCTTGGGCGTCGCCGGCACCTGAATGTCGGCGATCGCGGCGATTGCCCTGCCTAACGCGTGAATGGGGTTGGGCATCCCGAACGCGCCGTAGCTGTGGCCGCCGGGCCCCCGGAATGTCACGCGGTACCGGTTGCTGCCCACGGCGCGGCTCGTGAGGCCCAGCCCGGTGCCGTCGACCGAGATGAAGTAGTCCACCTTGCCCTGGTACTCGCGCGTGAAGAGGTGCCTGACGCCGCGCAGGTTGCCCGGGCCTTCCTCCCCGACGTTGCCGACGAAGATGACGGTGCCCGTCGTGGGCACGTTCTCCATCTGGAAGGCCCGGGCCACGGCGAGCACCACGGCGAGGCCGCGGCAATCGTCCCCGATGCCGGGCGCCCGCATGACGGTGCCCTCGCGCTTCACCTTCACGTCAGTCCCTTCCGGAAAGACCGTGTCGAGGTGACCGGCGAGCATCACCGTCGGCCCGCGTCCGGTGCCCTTCCGCTCGGCGATGACGTTGCCGATCGAGTCGGTGCGAACCGTGAGCCCGAGTGACTCGAGCCGGCGTTTGTATTCCGCGCCGCGCACCGACTCCCTGAAGGGCGGCGCGGGGATCTCGCAGATCGATTGCTGTTGATCGAGGGTCCAGGCGTTGTCGGCCTTGATGCGGGCGAGCGCGCGGCCAACCGACGGTGAGGTCGGCCCCGACTGCGCGCGGGCGAGCGAGGCGAGCGAGACGCCGAGGGCACCCGCGGCCACGAGACGGCCGAAGGCGCGGACGGACGGCGCGTCCCCGATGCGAACGGAACGCATGCGCTTCAGCGAGCGCCAGCGAGCCGCGTATCCCCGGCCGGCTGCGGAGCGTATAGCCGGCGTTCGAGCGCCGCGGCGAGCGTTCGCGTTATGCGTCCCGGCTGGCCACTCCCGATCGGCCGGCCGTCGAGCTGAACGATCGGCGTGACGTCACTGGTCGTCCCGGTGATGAACAGCTCGTCGAGACGGCCGATCTCCTGCTGGAGGATCGGCGTCTCGCGCACGACGACCCCCGCCTCCGGCGCGAGCTCGAGCACGACGTCGCGCGTTATGCCAGGGAGGATGTAATTCGATCTCGGGTACGTACGCAATTCGCCGTCGATCACCCCGAACACGTTGGTGTGAGAACCTTCCGTGATGACGCCGTCGCGAATGAATACGGCTTCGAGCGATCCGGCGGCAACCGCGTGCTGCTTCGCAAGCACGGCACCTAACAAATTGACGGTCTTGAGATCGCAGCGCGACCACCGGATGTCGGGGTAGGTGACGGCGGTCGCGCCTCGCTCGCGCTGCTCGTGGTTTGGCTTGAACGTCGACGTGGACAGGAAGACGGTCGGGGGCGTCGACGCGGGGGGGAAGTAATGCGTTCGCGGCGCGGCGCCACGGGTGATCTGCAGGTAGACCGTGCCCTCACCGCTCGTGAGGTCGTTCTCCTGAATCAGTCGATGATGGACGTCGAGGATCTGCTCGGGCGTCATGCGCGGGTCGATCCCGATGCCACGAAGTCCGTACTGGAGCCGTCGCATGTGGCGGTCGGCCTCGAAGAGGCGGCCGTTCACGACGCGTGTGACCTCGTAGATGCCGTCGCCGAAGATGAAGCCGCGGTCGTCGACCGACAGGGTCGCCCGTTCGCGCGGCAGGAACTCACCGTTGAGATAAACCACACCTGGCATGTATGACTCGCTTTCTGGGTCGGGTACCGGAATCAATGTCGGGAATAGGCAATCGGGAAGGCGCTGCCGCGAGGGGACGGGAACGGGCGACGGGAACCGGGAACAGGGGTCCGTCGTCAGTTAGGCATGCATGTGCCACAACGGAAGTCCGGGGCCGTCGAGGCCCTCGCGAGTTCGGCCGAGTCGCCAAGCGTGGCACGGACGCGCATTCGGATCGCAGCTCTCGTCTTCATCGCGATTTACGCCATCGCGAGGCTCGGGAACCCGGAGTACTGGGATCCGCTCGACGACCTGAATCTCGCCGTCCACGAGGCCGGGCATCTCGTCTTCTCCGGCTTTGGCGAGACCATGACCATCCTCGGCGGGTCGCTCTTCCAGGTCATCGTACCAGCGGCATTCGTCGCGTATTTCGCCCGAACCAGGCAGCGCTATGCCGCCGCGGTCACCATGTCGTGGGTCGCGGTGAATCTGCTGAACGTCGCGCGGTACATCGGGGACGCGCGTGCGCAGGAGCTCCCGCTCCTGGGTGGCGAGGACAGCATTCACGACTGGTGGTACCTGCTCATCAATTGGGACCTGCTGTCGCGGGACCTAACGATAGCGCGGTGGGTGCACTTTGCGGGGGTCGTATCATTCCTGACGGCGTTGGTCGCGGGAGGCTGGTACAGCCGGAGTGGATCCCGAAGCGGTCCGCCGCCCTGATTGCCTGATTGGGGTCAGAGTCGAATTTCATCGTTTCCTT
>DASUGD010000196.1:0-50639 GCA_036274195.1 Gemmatimonadaceae bacterium
TGCTGCCTGACGCCGACTGACAAGAACCCCCGTGACGCTCTGGAGAGAGAGCATCCCGAGGGTTCTCCGTTTCCCGTTTCCCGTTTCCCGTTTCCCGTTTCCCTCTTTCAGCCTTCCACTAACGCTGTCTTGGGGTCTACCCCCGCCGCCCGGCGAGCCGGCACGAGCGCTGACAGCGCTGCCGTCGCCGCCAGGAGGAGAACCGCCACGACGTAGGTGAGCGGATCGCGCGCGCTCACACCCACGAGCAGGCTCGAGATCTCCCGGAGCGCCAGCAGCGACGCCGGGAGACCCAACACTACGCCGATCGCCACCAGGCGAAGGCCCTGGCGCACCACCAGCCCGATGACCTGCGAGCGTTGGGCGCCGAGTGCCATGCGGATACCGATCTCCTGCCGGCGCCGGCCGACGACGTACGACAGGACGGCGTAGATCCCGCCTAACGCCAACGCCAGCGCGATCCCGCCGAACGCCGCGAACACGAACGCGATCGTCCGCCGATCAGCGAACGACCGGTTGAGCGCCGCCTGCGCGCTCCGCACGTCGATGAGCGGAAGCTCCGGGTCGATCTCCCGGACGATGGCCCGCGCGGCACTCACCACCGCTGCCTCGCCAGTCGACGAACGCACCGCGATGCCAAGTGACGGGAGTTCCTGTGCGGTGTCCGCCTCGAACGCCGAGCGATACAGGCCACCAATCATCGGCTTCACGAGCCCATAATGCCTGACGTCCCGAACCACGCCAACGACGGTCATCCAATCAGTGCTCACCGTATCGCCGTTCCAGATCATGCGCTTGCCAACCGGGTCAGCGACGTTAGGCCAGAGCTGCTTCGCGAGCTGCTCGTTGATCACCACCGGATGCGGCCCGGTCGGTCCCCCTTCCGCGTCGGTGAAGAAGCGTCCGTGCACGAGGCGGATGCCCATGGTCTCGAAGTAACGCGCCGACGCGTACCGGGCGAGCACCACCGGGTTCGAGCTGTTCCTCGACGGTGGCGGTGCACCCTCGGCGCGCAGGAACATGCCCCAGTGGCATCCGAACGGCAGGCAGGTGACGACACCGGCGCTCTGCACGCCCGGCGTCCCGGCGAGGCGATCGACGAGCGTAGCATAGAACCGACGCTGCGCGACGGCCGACGGGTATTTCGCCTGCGGGAGCGCAAGCTGGAACGTCATCACGCCGTCGGTCCGAAAGCCCGGGTCGGTGTTCCGCAGCGTAGCGTACGCGCGGACGAGCAGCCCGCTCCCGGTGAGCAGCACGAGCGCCAGCGCGATCTCGATGACCACCAGGGCATCGAGCATACGACGCTGCGGAATGCCGACGCTCGCTCGCGTACCCGCGCCACCGACGAGTGACCCCGTCACGTCGGCGCGGCGAGCCTGCAACGCCGGGGCAAGCCCGAAGACGAGGGCCGTCGCGACGATCACGATTACGGCGAACACGATCGTCCGAACTCCGAACTGCAGCTGGACCCAGGGCGGCAGCTGGTCCGGGCCGAATGCGACCAGGAGACGCACCAGCCAGCGACCGATCAGCGTGCCCGCCACGCCGGCCACGATCGCCAGCGCCAGGCTTTCCGTGATCAGTTGGCGGCCCACCCGCTTCGCGCTCGCGCCTAACGCCAGCCGAATCGCGATCTCTCGACGGCGGAAGATCGACCGGGCGAGCATCGCGCCGGCCACGTTCGCGCACGCGATCAGCAGCACGAGCAGCGCCCCGGCGCCGAGCGCCTTGCCCATCGCCCGGAAGTTGCTGACGAACTGCTCGCGGAGGCCATCGAGCCGCGGGCTCACCACATGCGCCGAGTCTCTCGCCGTCCAGATCGGCGCGTGGGCACGCATGAGATCCGTACGTGCCTGCTCGATCGTCACGCCCGGCTTCAGCCTGCCGAACCCTTCGTACCCGTAGCTTTCTCCCCGCTGGTTCGGGTCGCCGTTGAGCGGTACCCAGAATTGCGCATGCCCGGGAAAACCGGCTTCGCGCGGCAAGACGCCAATGATCGTATACGGTCGGCTGTTGATGCGAAGCGGCTGGCCGACGACGTCACGCGAGCCTGCAAACCGCGTCTGCCACAACCCGTAGCCGATCACCACCACGCGCGATGGCGTTGGGCCGTCCTCCTCTTTCGTGAAAGAGCGCCCGAGGACGGGCCGGATGCCTAACGTCTTTCCGAAGTCGTACGTGACCGCGAGTCCGTCCACGCGATCGGCGCCGGATGCGTCGGCGAGGTTGACGCTGGTCTCGGCCCAGAGAGCCATGCTCTCGAACGCGCTCGCACGTTCCCGCCACGTGTGAAAGTCGGGGTAGTTGATGCCCGTGAACTCCAGGTTCCACGTGGGGGCACGTTCGTTCAGATAGACCAGGCGACCCGGTTCGGGGAACGGGAACGGGCGCAGAAACAACCCGTCGACGATCGCGAACACCGCGGTGTTGGCCGCGACGCCGAGCGTGAGGGTCAGAACGATGAGGGCAGTGGCGCCGGGCTGTCGACCGAAGGACCTGAAGGCGAACCGCAGATCGGCAAGAAACGAGCGCATAGGCGAATCCTCGTTATGACGACGGCCACGGCGCCGCCAGTGTTCGTAGGGCGCTCGGCGCAGGATGTCCCACACCGCTCTCGTGACGAAGGCCAGGTGGCGCGGCACTCCACTCGCGCGAGCTGCCTCGGCTTCATCGGCGAACAGCGCCTCGATCTCGGCGCCGTCGCGCTCGCGCATGTCTTCGGGCAGGACGCGAAGCGTTGCGCGAAAGAGCCGTTCTGCGAACGAACGGCGGCCCCGGGGTTTGGCCGTCACGACGGCCCTCCGAAGCCGGCGACTCGGCGCTGCGCGACGGCGACGAGGGATTGCATGCGTTCCATCTCGGCCACGAGTGCTCGCCGGCCCTGCGGCGTTATGCGGAACCAGCGCCGATGGCCTCGATCCTCATCGGGTTCCGGTGCGGTGCCGAGCTCGCGAATCCAGCCGTGCTCGCGGAGCTCGTCGAGCGAGCCGTAGAGGGTGACGGGCCAGAGTCGGAGCTCGCCGTCGGTGAGCTCGAGGACGTCGCGAACGATGCCCGAGCCGTGCCGGTCGCGCTCGGCAAGCGAGAGGAGGATGAAGAACCAGTGCCGCCGCATGTCGGAGGGCATGGACGATTATATAACTCTGTATAATCGCGACGCAATACTGATGACAGCGGGCATCACAGCAGGTGTTTGCCCAGCGCCACATGCGCGATCAGCACATCCGGCACGTCCTGAATCGCGCGATGATACCGGCGCTGAAAGCCGTCGCCGCTCGCGTCAGCCCTGATCAGCCCGCGCGCCTGGTTGATCAGCGTGTCACCGTCCGCCAAGGTCGCCTCATCGGATGCGAGCAGCTCGTCGATCTGCACCACCAGTCCCGAGAGCGGGTGCAGCCACGCGAACCACGGATCGTTGAGCGCCAGTCGGAGGAGCGCACCGCTTCCTTCGATTCGTCCCTGCTCGCGCTCGTATCGAATGCGGGCATCGTCCAGCAGCGCTTTGTGCACGCGCAGCAGGCCGCGCCTCACCTCCTCGAGCTGCTGGCGCCGGTCGGGTGAGAGTGGAGTGGAGCTGGCCGGCGGAGGACTGGTCATGGGGTGTCTCGTTCGGATCGGATGGCGGTAGGACGGGATCTGGTTCATCCTAATAGTCGCGCAAGCAATGCGCCGGCTTGCGTACGGGTCGGCTCAGGGACCATGTCGGGTCCACTACCCTCGGTGTGCCTGAAGGCTCAGTCTTCATTCGTGAGCGATCCACGCCAACTTCCGACTCGGCCCCTCGAGCAGGTCCGTGAGCGCGTCATCGAGGCGCTCAGCGAGCACTTCGCGCGCGACAACATCTCGCTCGACGACCTCGAGACGCGCATGGCGCGTGTTTACGCCGCGACCACACCGCAAGAGGTCGATTCGCTGCTCGACGGGCTGCCGGCGCTCGCCACCGGTGCGCCGTTACCGGCGTCGCTCGAGCCGAATTCTCCTGCGCCGAAGCTGCGCGAGCGGCTCGTGGCGATCATGTCGGGAATCGTTCGCCGAGGGCTGTGGCGCATTCCGCGACGCCTCCGCGTGGTCGCGATCATGGGGGGCGTTCAGCTGGACCTGCGTGAGGCGGAGCTTCCTCCGGGCGTCACGGAGATTCGCGCGTTCATTTTCATGGGCGGCCTGGACGTGCGCGTACCGCCTGGCGTGCGCCTGGAGACGGACGGCGTCGCGATCATGGGCGGCTTCGAGGACCGGATCGACGAGGCCGGGGCAGCGAAGGACGCGCCGATCGTGCGCATCACGGGCGTCGCCATCATGGGCGGCGTCGCTGCTCAAGTTCAGGCGGTCGGAGCAGAGGACTGAGACGGAGGGATGAGGGATGGGGATGAGGGATGAGGGATGAGGGATGAGGGATGAGGGGTTAACGGCGGAAACCCTCATCCCCCATCCCTCATCCCCCATCCCTCATCCCCCATCCCTCTATTCGTCTCGAAGGGCAACGTTGGGGTCGAGTCCTGCTGCCCTTCGCGCCGGAATCCATGATGACACCGCCGCGACGGCCATGAACAGCACACCGATGGCAACGAAGGTCAGCGGGTCGGTCGGCCTCACGCCAACGAGCATCGTCTTCATCCCGCGCGTGAGCGCGAGCGCGCCGGCGGCGCCTAACGCGATGCCGATCGCGCTCAGCCGGAGCCCGTGGCCAATGACCAGCTGAAAGATGCTCGACGTGTTGGCGCCGAACGCCATCCGCACGCCGATCTCCGCCGTCCGCTGCCTGACGACCGTGGACAGCACGCCGTAGAGCCCCACCGCCGCGAGCACCGCCGCGATCGCCGCGAAAGTCGCGATCAGCGCCAGCGCAAATCGCGTGGACGCCATCGCGCGGTCTACGAACGCCGTCATCGGCTGCACCTCCGACACGGGCATCTGCCGATCGACTTCCCTGATCGCCGCACGAACCGCCGGCACGAGCGCGTTCGGATCACCGTTCGTACGCACGGCCCACCGGGCCACGGCGCCATGACCGAAAAGGCCGTCCGTCAGGAACATCGCCTCCCGGCCATCAGCGGCCAGCGTCTCGTGCCGCTCGCGGTCCACGACGCCGATGACCTCGAACCACTCGGGGTCGTTCGATCGGACGCGCACGTAGAGCCGCTTGCCCACTGCGGACTGGCCCGGGAACGCCTTCGCCGCAAAGTTGCGATCGATGATCGCCAGCACCGCGTTAGGGTTGTTGTCGGCCTCCGTGAAGTCGCGCCCTTCGATGAGCTTCGACCGCATGACCTTGAAGTACCCCGGCAGGATCACGTGCACGTTCGCCTGCTGAAACTTGCTCGGGTCGGTCACCGCGGCTTCGGTGCCCCAGCGAGCGTTCCCGAGTCCGCCGTCGAGCGGCAACGGGCTTGCCGCCGTCACGCCGGTGACGCCGGGAATCGATCGCAGACGTTCCGCCAGCTGGCGGATGATGCCCGCCTGCACGTCCGGCCCGCCGGGTCGCCCACTCAGTGCGAAGAACGTGAGCAGCCCTTTCGGATCGTAACCGGGGTCCACGTGCTGCAGCGCGATGAAGCTCCGCAGCATGAGTCCGCAGCCGATCAATAGCACGAACGAGAGCGCAACCTCCGCGGTCACGACGGCGTTGCGGATCCGTCGCCCGCGGGCGAGGCCGCCCGTTCGTCCGGCCGACCGCAGGATGTCCGCCAGGTCGGGGCGCGACGCGCGCAGAGCCGGCACGATCCCGAACGCCGCTGCGGACACGACGCCCGCAAGAACGGTGAACACGAGCACCATCGGGTCGGCCGACACCGAGTCCAGCCGCGGCAGGTTCTCCGGCGCCAGCACGAGCAGCAGCTTGATCCCCGCCTGCGCGAGACCGAACCCGACGAGCGCGCCCAGGGTGGCGACGAGCATGCTTTCCGTCAGCATCTGTCGCATGAGTCCCCAGCGCGTCCCGCCTAACGCCGAGCGGACGGCGAGCTCGCGTTCGCGCGATGCGGCGCGGACGAGCATGAGGTTCGCGACGTTCGCGCAGGCGATGAGCAACACGAAGCTCACGGCGCCCATGAGCGCGATGATCGCCGGACGCACGTCCGCCACGAGGTCATCGCGCATCCACTCGGCGCGTAGGTGGAGTCCGGCGGTCTCCTTGATCGGGAAGCGCCGGCGCAGATCGGCGGCGATGTTGTCGAGCTGCTGCTGCGCTTGTGGCAGCGTCACGCCCGGCTTCAGTCTGCCGATCATCCGCAGGAACACGTTCGTCCGGGATGCCGTTGCGTAGTTGATCCGGAGCGCCGCGTAGATGTCGGGATTGCGCTCGACGTCCGTGCTCGGCGGAAACAGCAGCTCGAACTCCGGCGCCAGGACGCCGACGATTTCCGCCCGGCCGTTCGGGACGTCCACCATCTTGCCGATCACGTTCCGGTCCCCGCCGTAGCGCCGCTGCCAGAAGCCATAGCTCAGGACCCAGCTCGCGACCAGCGGCGGCTGGCCGTCCGGGCCGACCGCCGGCGCTGGTGGTGGCGCGCCAGGCGCGGCCTGCGGAGGCGGCGGGAGCGGTGTCGCGTCCGCCTCGTTGAAGTTGCGCCCGAGCAGGATGCGGGCACGCAGGACGCTGAAGATGTTTTCGGTGACGCCAGCGACGGTCACCTGTTCCGGCTCACCGCCGTCGCCCACCAACGGCTGCCGGAACGTGGCGACGCCGGCCATTTCTTGGAACAACGTGCCCTGCTGTCGCAGGTCCGGGAGGTCGCCGGGCGGGAACGGGAAGTCCTTGACGTCCCGCTTGACCATGTCGCCCCAGATGAGCGTAAGCCGCCCGGCGTCGCCGTAGGGCAGGGGGCGGAGCAGCACCGCGTTAACGACGCTGAAGATCGCGGTGCTGGCGCCGATGCCTAACGCGATGGTGATGATGGCCGTGAGCGAGAAGGCGGGGTTGGCGCGCAGCGTCCGCCACGCGTAGGTGACGTCCTTGAGCAAGGATTGCATCGATCCACTCGGCCGAGAGGTGGGGCGGCGGGCGGGCGTGGGACGAATTGACGAGCCGTAGGATCGTGCACCCGGTTGTCGCGCCGCGCCAGCCACGTGGGGCCGGTCCGCTATTCTCACGTCGCGAGTCGTGAATTGGCGTGGCCAGCCGAGTGACTGGCGACTGGCGACTACAGGGGACGGGAACCGGGAACCGGGAAACGGGAAAACGGGAAACGGGAAACGGGAAACGGGAAACGGGAAACGGGAAACGGGAAACGGGAAACGGGAAACGGGAAACGGGAAACGGGAAACGGGAAACGGGAAACGGGAAACCCTCGGGACGCTCATCTCCCGACAGCCAGCGTCAGCCAGCAGCCAGCACGAGCAGCCAGCATCCAGCCGCCGTTCCTCCGTCGCCCGTCGCCCGTCCCCCGTCCCCGGCAGTCGCCAGTCGCCAGTCGCCAGTCGCCAGTCGCCAGTCGCCAGTCGCCAGTCGCCAGTCGCCTACGGTTTTCGATCGTCGATCATGGCGCGGGTTCGGGCATCGAGCGCGGACGCCGGGGAGCGGCCGCTCACGAGGTCCCGCTCAACGTTCTGCCGGAACGAGAGCAGCGAACCGTCCGAGACGTCGCGCGCGACGAGCTCGTTCACCGAGGCGGTGGCCATGGCCGGCGGGACGCCGCGCGTCGCCAGGTCCGCCAGCACGACGAGCGCAACCGTGAGCGGATGATCGTCGCGGCGGCCGCGCGACTCGCGAAGGCGCGAGAGGTCGCCCGGCTGAAGGCCCGCCCGCAGCGCATTCGCGCCCGCCGCGATCTCCTCGGCCCCCGCGCCGTCGCCTAACGCCGAGCGCGCGTCGCCGAGGTCGCGCGTTAGGCGCCGGACGGCGGCGAGCACGCGCTCGTCGTCCGCCGCACGAAAGACGCCCTCCCGCACCTTCGAGTACAGCGGATCCACCGGCAAGCCCGCGACGCGTGCCGAATCGATCAGCCGCTCGAGCGTCGCACGGGTCGGAGCCGAGAGCTGCGACGGCAGCGTCCGGTCGACCTCCTGCGCGCCCGCCGTGGCAGCCGACGCCGCAAACGCCACAACCAGCGCGAGAAGCCTGACGCTCATGTCCGCGGCGACGAGACGAACACGACCGAGTTCGCCGAGCCGAAATCCTCGTCCGCGGCGCGCGGCGCGGATGGATCGGCCGTCACGTCGCCATCCACCACGAACGCGTACACGTGGCGACCCGGTGGGAGACGGAGCGACACCACCCATTTCCCGCTCGCGGGGTCTCGCGCGAGCGGCGTTGCCACCGGATTCCATTCGTTGAAGCTGCCGACGAGCGCAACGTGCGAAGCGCGTGGCGCGGCGAGCTCGAATCGTACCACCTCGCGTTCGGTCGAGGCGGGAGCGCTGGACGCGAGTTGCGGGGATGCCGCCGTCACCGCGGTTCGCCCGGCACCGGCGCGCGTGTTGGCGCCGAACCGGGACATCGCCACGTACGTCGCGCCGGCGCCGAGTGCAATGAGCATCGATGCGGCTGCGAGACTTCCGACGGGACCGACCGAGATGGACCAGCGTCGCCGACCTCGGTCGCCTGCGCGTTCGTCGCGATGGTCGAACGTGTCGTCGATATCGTCGCGTAGTGATGGCGTCGGGGTGCGTGCGACTTCATCGAGCAGTCGTGCCCGCCACGCAGGCCGCACCGGCACCTCACGCCGCAGCTCGCCCGCAACGTCGTCCAACCAGCGTGGGTCGTCAGGTTCCGACATCGCTTGCCTCCCCTTCCCGCAGCATCCACTGCATTCGGTCGCAGGCGCGCTTGACTCGCATCTTGAGCGCCGACACGCCAATTCCTGTCGCTGCCGCCATCTCATCGTAGCTCAGCTGCTCGACGTGCTTCAAGAGAAACGCCTCGCGCTGCTCCGGGTCGAGCGCGTCGATCGCTCGCTGCAGCTCCGCGCGAATGTCGCTCGCCTCGGCCGCCGGTCGCACGCTCGCCTCCGCCAGCGCGTTTGCGTCCACGAGGAACATACGGTGCCGGCGCTGGCGCCGGACGGCGGCCGTACGGCATCGGTTGATGAGAATCTGGAACAGCCATGTTCGAAACGTGTGGCGTTCCTCGTACCGTGCGAGCGATCGGTAGGCGCGCAGGAAGGTTTCCTGAGTTGCGTCCTCCGCGTCTTCCCGGTTTCCGAGCATCCGCATCGCAAACCGCGTGCATGCCGCGGCGTGCCGGTCCACCAGCGTCGTGAACGCGGCCGTGTCGCCCTCGAGCACTCGGCGCACGAGCATGGCATCCGTCATCGTCGCCAGGTTGAACCCCCGGACTTCCGGCTGCGTCACCGCGATCGACCGCGCTACCGAACGACGATGACCCCGACCGTTCCCTGGAATTCGTCCGCCACGGCGGTAACGCCAGGGGGCGTCGTCCATTTGTCGCCATCGACCCGGAGGGCGACGCGGTGCACTCCGGGCGCGATCGGGAGCGTGACCTCCCACTCGTCCATGTCGCCCTGCCGGAGGGCGACCGGCTGCCAGTTGGTGAAGTCACCGGCCAGCTCGACCGAGCGCGCGCCAGGGACGCGGACGCGCAGCCGGCGGGCGCCGCGGTCTCCCTCGACCTGAAATGCCGCGGCCGTAGGACGGACTCCGCGCGGCAGTCGCGGCCGCCGGAGCGCGCCTGGCGAGACGCGCGCGCCGAGCTCCATGAAGCGCGAGCGGGAGATCCCGTATGCCGCGCTCGACGGACGCACACCGGCCGATGCGATCAGCGCGATGGTCGGGGCCAGGGAGATCGTGCTCTGGAACCGGGTCCACGTCTCGTTAGGCTGGTTCGTCGCCGCGTAGCGCGTTCCGAACACGCCGTCGACCGCGAACCGGCCCGCGCTCCAGTGCAGCCCGAGCTCCGCATCGCGCCAGTCGTGCTGTCGCCCGGCGCTGCCGCTGTCGACGACGGTGATCGTGTCGAACGCCTGGAAGGCGCTCCCAGTGTCGGTGGGAGCAAGCGGGCCGGTCGATCTCGGTCGCACGAGTTGACGTGTCGTCGCCGCACGCGAGCCCTCCTGGGAGCCGAACGAAGCGAGCGACACCGTGACGATCACGCTGCGCCACTGCCGCCAACCGCCGACCGAGTAATGCGGCACGGGCGACCCGGGCGTCGACTTGTCGTCGCGCGCCACCTCCCGGCCGAGCCATGCGCCGGAGCTTCCGAGGCGATATGAGAGACGCGCGTCGGCCCCGATCCGCGAGACGGCGAACGATTCGTCCAGCAACGTCCGGTCGCCGAATCCTGCCACGGAGAACTGCAGGCCGGCACGGGTCGGGGCGAAGTACGTCGCCGCCAGGCTGCCGAATCCATCGAGCCGCTGGCCGTCGCCGCCAAGCGCGGTCCAGCGCGCATCCAGCGCGAGCCTGGGGTGGTCGAACCGCATGAATGGCGAGACGGAGAACTGACTGCGCCAATCGCTCGCGGGAGTCTGGCTACTGACCGAGGCGACGTCGATCGCCGACGCGAATTGGGCCGATGCGGGTTGGCCAATGAGCGCCGCGCCAGCGAGGCAGGCAGCGACTCTCACCATCCGGGGCGACACGATCGAGTGCGTTTCGTCTGACATCGCGATCTCCAACGATGCGGCGTGCAACGACCCGAAGCGGCGCCCCCATCCGAGAGCGCCGCCTCACGTTCACTGCCGAACCCTCGCGGCGCAATGCCCGGTCACACGATACCGGTCTGGCCGGGACGAACGGAACGCCAGGTGGGGTGCGGACCACTTCAGGGCTGCCGCCGCTCTCGGTGTGGGCCGCCTAACGATTGAACGAAAATGAACGACCGGGTGCCGCTTCGCTCGCCGAGTCGTGAGCTTGTCGCGGGGTGGCCTATTGGATAACGCGAACGGGCCTGCTACGCGGCCATGTGATGTGCATCACAATTGCATGGCGTACCCCTACGCCCGTCGACGAACGAACTCGGCGCTGTGGGGTCCTGATGGTGTGGTTGGTGCTATTACGAACCTTCCCAAGAACTGGAGAATCGGTGGCGATGAGAGCAGGCACACGTATTTCGGGAGCGGCGCTGAGCGTCGCGTTGGCGGGTCTCGCAGCGGCGGCATCGCCGCTCGCGGCGCAGAAGGCCGGGCTCGGATTCGGCGCGTCGATTGGCGCAAACGTACCTAACGGGAAGTTCGCCGACGGAGCGCAGACGGGGCTCGTCGTCAACGGGTTCGCCGCATATGGTACCGGCAAGTTTGGTCTCCGGGGCGAGCTCTTCTGGAGCCGCAGCGATCTGGACAACGCATTCATCCGGAAATTCGGCAACGAAGTTCTGCCGTCCGATGTGCCCGGGGACGTGTCCGGCAACGTGAATCTCGTTGGCGCAACGGCGAACCTCGTGCTGCCGTTATCGCAATCGCTCATCAAGCCCTACGTGATCGGTGGGCTGGGCGTCTATCAACGCCGGGTCGCCCAGGACATCAGCGGAACGATCGACGAGTTCCGGAGCCTCCAGGACAAGCAGACGGACCTGGGCTACAACGGCGGCGTGGGCGTCTCCATCGGCGGCCTGGGGCCGTCGCTGTTCATCGAAGCGCGCTACGTGTCGGTCGCGACGTCGCCGGACCGGACGAAGTTCATCCCGGTGGTGATTGGGTTTACGTTCTAAAGGCAGGGATGAGGGACGGGGGATGAGGTTGAGAGCGGAACCCTCGGGACGCTCGGGTCGTGCAGCCCGGAATCCCGAGGGTTCTCGCTTTATTCCCCCTTCCCCCATCCCCCATCCGTCATCCCTGTTGTCTCAGCACTTCCACCGGATCGACCTTCGTCGCCCTCCGCGCGGGCACGTAGGCGGCGAGCGCGCCGAGCATCACGAGAATGATCGTGACACCGCCGAGCGTCACCGGGTCCGTCGGGTTCACGCCGAAGAGAAGTGACTGCAGCACGCGCGTGGTCGCGAACGCGCCCAGCAGGCCGATCGCGATTCCCGCCGCAGCGAAGCGGAGGGACTGAGCCACGACCATCCGGCCAACCTGTGCGGCCTGCGCGCCTAACGCCATCCGGACGCCGATCTCGGGCCGCCGCTGCGTGACCGTGTACGAAATGACGCCATAGATGCCCACCGCGCTCAGCACCAGGGCCATGCCGCCCGCGACCGCCAGCAGGAGCATCGCGAACGTCGTCCTGGCCGTCGACCGTTCGACGATCGTCTGCATCGTCTGAACGTTCGCCACCGGAACCTCACGGTCGAGCGCCGTCACGACGCGTCGCGCCGCCGGTGCGACTGACAACGGGTCCGTGGCGCGCGTTCGGATCACGACCGTCATGTGCGTGGGCGGATACCAGAGCGGCGCCCCTTCGATCGGCACCATGGGATAGTACACGATCTCACTCGGCGGCTGGTCGAGCCCGCGAGTCAGCACGTCGCCGGTAACGCCAACCACGTGATACCACGGTGCGACCGGTCCGTTCGGTCTCAACTCCTTCCCGATCGGGTCCTCGCCCGGCCACATGTGGTCGGCCAGCGCCTTGCTCACCACGACGGCACCGGATTGTTCGTCGACGTCCGCCCACGTCGGCACGCGACCGCGGACGGGAATGCCTAACGTCGTGAAGTATCCGGGCCCGGCAATGATATTGCCAACGCAGGGGGCGTTCTCCCGCGTATAACCTCTGTCCTTCACGAACACCAGCGCGCAGCCATCGCCGTCTTTCATCGCGAGCGCCTGTGTCATGCCGACGCTCGTCACGCCGGGGAGCGCGGCGAGCTGCTGGGCCAGGTCGCGATGGTACCGGAATACCGGGACGTAAGCTGCCGGACCCCGAACCCGGGGGACGTAGCGCGTGTACGGCAGCGAGACCTCGAATGTCAGCACGTTTGACGCGTCGAACCCGGGCTGCACGGATCGGAGCCGCTGGAAGCTGCGCACCATCAGTCCCGCGGCGGCGAGCAGCACGACCGCAAGAGCCATCTGCGCGACGACGAGCGCGGAGCGAGCGCTGAGCTGGCCACGGGACGCGGTCTGCGTGCGGCCGCCTTCGCGCAGCGTGGACACGCTGCCGCCCCCGAGCGCCAGGCGGGTCAGCGGCAACAGACCGAGCCCCACGCCGGCACCTAACGACAGTACCAGCGCCACGACGCCCGCCTGCCAGCCGAGCGAGAGCTCGGCGAGTCGCGGTACCGACGACGGGTTGATAACGACCAGGAACCGGATCGCGCCGTACGCGAGACCCACCGCAAGCAGCCCGCCGAGCAGTGACAGCAGGATGCTCTCCGCGATGTCGTGGCTGGCCAGGTGCAGGCGGCCGGCGCCGAGCACCAGCCGGATGTCGGTCTCGCGGCGGCGAGCTTCCGCACGCACCAGGAACAGGTTGGCGACGTTCGCGACCGCGATCAGCATCACGATCGACACGGCCCCGAGCAGGATCCACAGTGTGCGGCTCATGCCACCGATGACGATGTCGCGGAGCGGGCTCACGAGGACGCCGAACCGAGACTCGCGCATGAAGCCGGGGCTGTACGCGACGGGGAACTCCTCCGGCAGGCGACTCGTCAGGCGTGCCGCGTCGGCCTGTGCTGCCCCCACCGTAACGCCCGGCCGAAGCCGACCGATCGCATCGAGGTAATGGGAGTTGACGGCCGGCGCGTCGGGGTCGAGCTCCAGCGGAAGCCACACCTGCGCCTGGTAGTCGGGCAGGTCGAGCTTCGGCGGCGCCACGCCGATGATCGTGACCGGCGTCGAGCCGAGGCTGACGCTCGTGCCGACCACGCGCGAGTCGCCGTTGAAGCGCTGCCGCCAAAAGGCATGGCCCAGCATCGCGACGGGAGCCGCGTTAGGACGATTGTCGGCATCGGTGAAGCTGCGGCCGAGCAACGGTCGTGCGCCGACCACTTCGAAGAAATTTCCGCTCACCGCCGCTGCCCGGACCCGCTCGGCGGCGTCCGGCGTGACGAGACTGGCCTCGGTCTTGTTGTAGAGCGCGATGTCCTCGAGGGCCCTGGAGTTCTTGCGGAAGAAGAAGTAGCCCGCCTGGGACATCCGCCATTTCGCGTTCGTCTCGACGCCCGGCACCGGGTGCTCGATGTAGACGAGGCGCGCGGCGTTCAGGTAGGGCAGGGGCCGCAACACCACGGCGTCGAGCAGAGCAAAAATGGCGGTCGTCGCTCCGATGCCCAAGCCGAGTGTCAACACTACGACCGCGGCAAACGCGGGGCGCAGGACCAGACCGCGGAGCGCCTGTCCGAAATCGCGCGCCAGTACGCTGCGCCACTCCCCGAGCTCGTGCCTCCGGTATGTTCCGGTATCGATCTCCTCCAGCTGGTGACGGACAACCGACAGGTTGCCAAACCGCTGGGCCATTTCACGCTCCGCCTGCTCTCGCGTTAGGCCCGAGGCGATCAGCTCCTCGACCCGGCCTTCGATATGGAAGCGGAGCTCCCGATCGATGTCGCCCCGGAGCCGTTGGCGCGACGTCGGCAGACGGAAGAGCCTGGGCCGCTTGCGCTCGGGTCCGTTGCTCATCGTACCCCCTGTGCGGCGATGAGGAGGTTGACCGCCTCAGTGTAGCGCGACCACTTCGACAGCTCGGCGGTGAGCTGACGGCGGCCGGCGGCGGTGAGCTTGTAGAACTTCGCCTCGCGATTCCGATCGGAGTACCCCCAATCCGCGCCGAGCCAGCCCTTCTGTTCCATGCGGTGGAGCGCCGGATACAGCGCGCCCTCGGTGATCTGGAGGCGCTGCTCCGTTACCTGTTCGATCCAGCGGAGCACCGCGAGGCCATGCATCGGGCCCCAGCTCAGTGTCTTGAGAATGAGGAGGTCGAGCGTGCCGCGAAGCAGGTCGAGATCGGTGTCGGGCATGACCGGGAACCGGGAACTGGGAACCGAGAGTACATAAGATTCTTAGGTACGAATGGCGAGCTTCACCTAAGGTTTCAAGGTAAGACAGCGCGACGGGCGCGAAGGTTCAGCCGTCGCCCGTGGTCCGTCCCCGACCCTGGCAGTCGCCCGTCGCCCGTCGCCAGCCGCCGCTGTTGCGGCCCTGTTCCCCACCGTAGACTCAGGTTCCCCTTTCCGCCTTTCCGCCAATGCTCAGCGTTCGCAACCTCGTGAAGGTTTATCCCGGCCCGGTCACCGCACTCCAGGGCGTCTCGCTCGACATCGGCACCGGCATGTTCGGGCTGCTCGGCCCCAACGGGGCAGGGAAGTCCACGTTCATGCGCATCCTTGCTGGCGTGCTCGAGCCGACGTCGGGAGCCGTGACGCTCGACGGTCGCGACGTGCTCGCCGAGCCGAACGCACTGTGGTCCGTGCTGGGATACCTGCCGCAGGACTTCGGGTTTTTCCCGCATCTGAGCGGCCAGGCGATGCTCGAGTACCTCCTCGAGCTCAAGGGGATTGCGACCGGAAAGGAGACGCGGAAGCTGGCGTCGTCCCTGCTCGAGCGGGTGAACCTCGCGTACGCGGCGAAGCGGAAGGTCAAGGAGTACTCCGGGGGGATGCGCCAGCGACTCGGGATCGCTCAGGCGGTCGCTGGTGACCCGCGGCTCATCATCGTCGACGAGCCGACGGCGGGGCTCGATCCCGAAGAGCGGCACCGGTTCTACCGCATCCTCGCCGAGCTTGCCGAAAAGCGAACCGTGCTGCTTTCCACGCACATCGTCGAGGACGTGGCAGTTCTCTGCCCGCGGTTCGCGGTGATCCGCAACGGGCAGGTGGTTGCGGAAACGTCGCCTACCGAAGCACGACGCATGCTCTCCGGGTCGATCTTCGAGGGCGCGGTCGCGACCAGTGAGCTCGGGGCGCTGCAGGCCGCGAAGCGTGTCACACAGGCAGTGCTCGTCGAAGGGAAGAACCGCGTGCGGATCCACGAGCCGTCTCGCGAGGCCCCGCCCGGGTTCGAGCCGGCGGTCCCGACCCTCGAGGACGCGTACTTCGTGTTGATGCACAGCGCGCCTAACGGGACCAATGGTGCCGGTCCCGCCGTGCCCAGCGACGCCCGGGTCCCCGGCGTCAGCTCCACCGTACCGGGCAGGGAGGCCGTGCGATGAGCGCGCGACGCCTCTGGCTCGTCGCGCGGCACGAGCTGGCGTTCAACGCGCGACGCCCGATGTTCTACATCTGTCTCCTCGCCATTGGCTTGATCGTCTGGGGGCTGTCGACCGGCAACGTCTCCATCGTCATCGCGTCGGGTGATGCGACGGTCGGCGGCAAGAAGGCGTTCATCACGTCGGAGTTCGCCGCCGCACAGATCCTGGCCGTCACCGTCGCGACGTTGATGTCGTTCTTCGTCGCGGCGGCCGCGGGGATGAGCGTGATTCGCGATGGCGAGCTTCGCGTCGGCGAGCTGCTGCACGCCACACCGCTCACGCCCGGCGAGTACATCACCGGGAAATTCGCCGCGACCGTTGCGACGATTCTCGCGCTCGTCGCCGCCGTGATCGCGCTCATGCTGCTGTTCTTTCACGCGATCCCCAATGCGGAGATGGCGGACACGCGCGGGCCGTTGGTGCTGACGAACTATCTCCGCCCAGCGGCGGTCATCGCGTTGCCGATGCTCGTGTTCGTCGCAGGGGCGGCGTTCGCGCTCGGTGCCTGGACGCGGCGAGCGATACTCGTGTTCGTGCTCCCGATCGTGCTCGTGCTCGCCGGCTTCTTCTTCCTCTGGAGCTGGACGCCGAGCTGGCTGGACCTCCGCATCAACCGGCTGTTGATGATGATTGATCCCAGCGGCGTCCGCTGGCTGGGCGAGACCTACCTCAAGGTCGACCGTGGTGCGGACTACTACAACACGCAGCGCATCGGGTTCGACATTCCGTTTCTCCTGAGTCGTCTGGCGCTGCTGGTGCTGGGAGTCGGGTCGGTGGTGGCCGCCGGCGCACGCTTCGCAACGACGCTGCGGCAGTCCGGGAAGGTGAAAGCCGGCAAGGGCATGACCTCGGACGCAAAGGCAGCCGAGTCGCCGAACAGTGCGCCGGCGGCCACGTTGACCCTTGGTGAGCTGGGGATGCGCTCGTCGGCCGCCGGGTTCTGGCAGACGGCCTGGCGGGTCGCCCGATCGGAGATGCGCGAGCTCAGGAGCCAGCCCGGACTCTACCTGTTCGTGCCGATCATCGTGTTCGAGACAATCGTCAACTCGCTCACCGCGTTAGGTGCCTTCGACACACCGCTGCTGCTCACGTCGGGTACGCTCGCCGTGAACCAGATGCAATTCATGACGACGCTGCTGAGCCTCCTGCTGGTGTTCTATGCGGTGGAGAGTCTCGAGCGGGAGCGGTCGACCGGCTTCAGCGCGATCTCCAATGCCTTGCCGATTCGGACATCGGCTCTCATCACGGGCAAGCTGATCGCCTTGTGCGCAATTGGCGTCATCGTTGGCGTTGCGTGTCTGCTGGCGTGCCTGATCGCCCTGCTCGTGCAGGGCCGCGTCGGATTCCAGGCGTTTCCGTTCGTGCTCGTCTGGGGTGGTCTCGTCGTTCCGACGTTCTTCGCCTGGGCCGCGTTCGTGTTCGCCGCGTACTCGGTGACGCGCAACCGCTTCTCCGCCTATGGCGTGTCGCTCGCCGCGTTCGGGTACACGGCGTACCTCGCGCTGACGAACAAGCTGAACTGGCTCGGCAACTGGCCGCTGTGGAACTCGGTCCGCTGGAGCGACATGAGCACGCTCGAGATGGACCGGCCGGCTCTCGTGCTGAGCCGAGTGTTCGTGCTGGGGCTCGGCGCGTTTTTCCTGTGGGTCGCGATTCGTCAGTACCCGAGGCAGGATCGCGACGCGATTCGCATCATGCATCGGCTGCGGCCGTCGGCCCTGCGGACCTCGCTCCTTCGAGCGGCGCCTGCGCTACTGGTTCCCGTGATTGCCGGCGGGATGCTGTGGCGCCAGATCGAGAAGGGCCCCGACGGCGGGCCGACGGACAAGAAGGCGCGTGACTACTGGAAGAAAAATCTCGCGACGTGGAGGGACGCCCCGGTACCGGCGCTCGCCAGCGTGGACATGGACCTCGGTCTCGAGCCTAACGAGCGGTCGTGGGCGGTGAAGGGGACGTACGTTCTGGTGAACAAGCACGATCGGAAGCTGGACAAGATCCCGGTCACCGTCTCGCCGTCGTGGCACGACCTCACGTGGACGATGAACGGCGCGCCCTACGCGCCCGATACTGCCTCGCTGCTGTACGTCTTCACGCCCCCGCACGCGCTGATGCCCGGTGATACGGTGCGCATCGGGTTCAGCTACAAGGGGAAAGAAACGGGCGCGACGAAGAATGGTGGTGGCGCCGGAGAATTCGTGGTGCCCTCGGGTGCGGTGATGACGAGTTTCTCGCCACGATACTTCCCCACGGTGGGCTACGTGGAGGAGATCGGACGGAAGGAGGGGAAGAACGACTACGAGCCCCGCGAGTACCCGGATGACTTCTACGAGGGGGTGACGGAGGCCGCGTTCGGAAGCGATCTCCCGACCATGACGCGGATCCGCATCACGACGCCGGCCGACTTCCTTGCGAACTCGGTGGGCGAGAAGGTCTCCGATTCGACGGCGAACGGCCGGCGAACAGTCGTGTGGAAGAGCGACCACCCGGTCATGGCGTTCAACGTCGTCGCGGGGCGCTGGGATGTTCGGCGCGGCAACGGCACGGCGCTCTACTACGACCGCGATCATACCTACAACGTGAAGGAGATGAGCGAGGCGCTCGACGCCGCGCGCGAGTATTACAGCGAATGGTTCGGCGCGTTTCCGTGGAAGGAGCTCAAGATCAGCGAGTTCCCGGCGCTCGCGACCTACGCGCAGGGCTTCCCGACGAACATCACGTTCTCGGAGGGCATCGGGTTCCTGACCAAGAGCGACCCGAAGACGAACCTCGCGTTTCTCGTCACCGCACACGAGTCGGCGCACCAGTGGTGGGGCAACATGCTTCAGCCGGGGAAGGGGCCGAGCGGCGACATCCTCAGTGAGGGCATGGCGCACTTCTCGACCGAGCTCCTCATCGATCAGGTGAAGGGAGAGCGAGATGCGATGGAGTTCCGGAAGCGCATCGAGTCCCGCTACGGTGACAACCGGCGCGCCGACGCGGAGCGCAAGCTCCTTCGCCTCGATGGGTCGAAAGCGGGTGACCAGACGGTCACGTACGACAAGAGCGGCTGGGTGTTCTGGATGCTCATGCAGCGGATGGGACGGGAGGCGACGCTGCGCGGGATGAAGGATCTCATCGCGGCGTACAGCGGTAACCCGGACCATCCGGTGCTGCACGACTTCGTGGTGCACATGCGGCGGTACGCCCCGGACACGGCCTCGTACGACGATTTCGTGAAACAGTGGTTCGACACGGTGGTCGTTCCCGAGTACCGCGTGCATGACGCCAGGACCGTCGCTGCGCCCGGTGGGGGGTGGATCACCACGGCCGAGGTGGAGAACGTCGGCACCGGCCGCATGCCCATCGAGGTGGCGGCGGTTCGGGGCGAGCGGTTCCCGTCGGACTCGACGAGGCAGGCGAAACCGTCACAGCCGTATGAGGCCGTGCTGGATTCTTTGACGTTAGGCAGCAAGGAAAGGCGCGGCGTGTCGATCCGAACGTCGTTCAAGCCCGAGCGCGTGGTGGTAGACCCGAACGTCCGCGTGTTGCAGCTCAGGCGGCAATCGGCGGAGGCCAAGCTCTAGCCCGGCGTTGGGGTTCGAGTTCATCGTAGCGCGGGGCAGTTCGAGATCATCGCGGCGCGGGGCTCTTCGAGATCCTCTTGGCGCAGGCGCGGGCACTCGGTTCCGGCGGCCACCGCTCGCGACGTTCGAGCCAACGGGCACTGGGCTCATCGTTGGGACGGCTCCGGTGCCCCGTTGTCTCTCACTGCTCGCTCGACGCCGCCTGCGCCGAGCGCCCGCGCCCGTGCTGCTGGCTCCTGACGGCCAGCTCTCGTGTGGCCGGAGGCGGGGCGTCGGGTGAGGAGGCGTCGCGCGGCGTCGCAGCGATCGCCGGACCTCACGGAGCCGCAGCCCGAGCCGCCACCGTGGTCCGGCGGCGCCGACTGCGAGCGCGTTCCGCCGACGAACCCGACCCCCCGCCGACCAGGCCGCGATGCCGACTGGCCGATGGCCGATTAGATCGAGACGCCAGACCGCGAACACCAATTCAAAGCGTGCCCGCCGACTGCTGCGCCGCTGCATCCGCGCGCTCGATCGCCCGGCGGCCTTCAGGCGTGACAACCACGTCCGCGACCTCGGCGTACTGGGCGTCGTCCCGTAGCTCCGCGATCGGGGTCGCGCAGTGCAGCAGCCCGCGGCGCTGCAGGGCCAGGATGTGCTCGACCATGGCGTCGAAATCTGCGCGCGCTTGCGGGTCGCGTCCCTCGGGCCGCCATGTCGTATCACCACTCGCCACGCGCCGGAGCACCGCCATCTGCGCGTTCTCCCACTCCATTTCCGGCGTAAGCGCCCCGCCGTCGGCGAGCGTGGGCATCCGCTCCCACGAGATCTCCGGCTCGCGATCCATGAGGCCGAGCAGGTCCGTCCACACGCGGAGCCGCACCTCACCGGTGCCGCCCAGCCGCAGGTCATCGACTTCCGCACGGAAGTCGACGGCCCAATCGTTGTTGCGAAACGGCGTCGCGCGGAAGCGTGGCCGGGCACTGAGGTATACGGGTCGCAACGATCGAACGCGATAGTTGTGCCCAGCCAGCCAGCGCTCGGCGATCTCGCGAGCGCGACGCCGGCGCAGCAGCTCGAAGACAACGAGCGCTCCGATCAGGATCGCAACGGCCAGCCATGTGGACGCAGCACGCATACGGGTCATGATTGCGTGAGTGTGTCGAGCTTGTCCAGTCCCGACCCCCCCGAGGCCACGACACGTCGAATGCAGGCGCTTGCAACGAACCAGCATCGTGAACGGACAGCCAGGGACGCTCGTCTCGTCCATGCGGGTCGTTCCTGCGGGCTCCATCGTGTGACGGGGAGGTAATACCACGTTAGGCGGATTCCGGTCGTTTCCACCTCCGCCGCCTCATCGTTGCTCCGGGAAAGAGGTTGGCGGAACATCGAAATGCGATCCTCAGGGGGTCGCGATGGCGGCAGCGACGCCGCCAAATTCCTGGTCGGTCGTCAACCTCATCGCTTCCCCGGATGTCACGCATGCACGGTCGCACTCGCCTTGTCGTAGCTCTCACCCTGTTGCTCCCATTCGCCTGGCAGCAGGCGCAGGCCCAGTCGAAAGCCACTCGGCCGCCCGACCGGCGGGAACGAGAGAAGGAGGAAGAGCGGGAGCGTCAAGGGAAGCGCCCCGTCATGTCCGCGCGCTCAGGGCCGGACGAGCCGGAGGAGATGGAGGATCTCACGCGCGAGCTCTGGCGATTCGCGCGCGGGAAGGGCTACGACCGAGCGGTCCGCCGGGCGAACACATCGGCGGCGAAATTCGCGGCGCAGGTGCCGCAGCTGCGACTCCCAACGGGGTGGGTCCTGGCACCGGCCGGCGCTCAGGTCGAGCTGGGGCGCTTGCCGTACGAAGCGGTTTCGTTCGCTGGCCGAGTGGTGGTGCTCAACAACGGGTACTACCTGCAGGGGTTGGAGGACCCGGAGATCTCGATCGTCGATATCGCGGCGCCACGCGTCACCGGGACGCTTCGCGTCGCGTCGCTGTATCCGAGCGCGGCCGCTTCGCCTAACGGCAACCTCTACGTCAGCGGGGGGTCCAGCGACAGCATCTTCCAGATCGACCGGCGGTTTCAGGTCACTCGCTCGTTCGATGTTGGCGCGTACGCTGGCCCGGTGGCCGCGATCGACGCAGAGCGCGTCGCCGTCGCGCTGCTGACCGCGCCCGACAGCGCAGGGGCCTCGGGCCCGGGCAAGGTCGCGATCCTCAACGTGACGACGGGACGCATCGAGTCCACGGTCAACGCCGGCTACTTTCCGTCATCGATGATCCTGGTCGGCAAGACGCTCTACCTGTCGCTCGTCGGTGAGCACAAGCTGCTCGCGTACGATCTCTCCGGCGGTCAGGCACGGCTGCGCCGAGCGATCGGGACCGGGCGGGCGCCGCAGGCTCTCTGCGCCGACGACGCTCGCGTCTATGTCGTGAACTCCGGCTCGGACGACGTGTCGGCCGTGTCGCTCACATCCGACTCGGTTGTCGGGACCTATCGCGTCAGGTTCCCTGGCCCCGGGGGCGCGGCCGCGAGATTCGGCGGAGCGCCGACATCGTGCGCGGTCTCGAAGGGCAAGTTGTACGTCAGTGCCGCCGGTCTCAACGCGGTGGCCGTCTTCGATCTCGGCTCTCCTGCCGCCCCCGCCGGTGTGGAGCCTGCTGGCTTTTTCCCGACGGCCTGGTATCCGACCAAGGTCCTGGCCGACAGCGGCCGGCTCGTTGTGCTGAGCGCGAAAGGCATTCGTGCGCGACGGCCGAATCCCCAGGGGCCGCAGGCCATCGCCGATACACGCACGAGCGGACCTGACTACGTCCTCACGCTCCTTCGCGGCTCGGTCGCGGTGCTGTCTGATTCGGTGATCCCCGGCCGGTTGGCCGCCTGGACGACGCAGGTCGCACAAGGCACTCCTCTTTACAGCGCGGGCGACGGACTGCGCCTGCCCATCCGCCACGTGTTCTACATCGTGCGCGAGAACCGCTCGTGGGATCAGGTGATGGGTGACCTGGGCCGCGGGGAATCGGATTCGAGCCTAACGCTGTTCGGCGAACGGATCACGCCGATCGCGCATCAGATCGCGCGCGAGTTCGTCACACTCGACCACTTCTACGCCGACGGCGAAATCAGCGTCCTCGGGCACAGCTTCACGACGAGCGGGTATGCGAGCCCCTTTCTCGAATGGCTGGCCAATACGACGTACGCCGGGCGCTATCGCGCCTATCCGTTCGGCACCGTGCCGGGCGCCTACTCGCCGATGTACCTGTGGGATGCGCTCGAGGCAAAGAACGTGAGCTATCGCATCTACGGCGAGCCGTACTACCTGTTCACACGCATGTACCGCCTGATCACCGACCGCTTCGGTGCGGACCACGTGCTCGCGAAGCGGTTCTACGCGCACTCGATGGCGCTCGCGGACTCGGTCGATCGCGGCACGCGGTTCACGGCGCTGTCGGCACCGTTCATCGGTCGTGCATCCAATCGCGCCGATGCGCTCAAGCTCCTTGGCGACGCGAAGTTCTCCGCCGGCCTGTCGACCATGTTCACCGGCGACAACAGCCTCACGCGCGCGATGGCTTCCAACGCGTCGTTCAAGACCGGCGTCGCCGATTTCCTCACCCACTACACGCTCGGCTACCCGACGTGGGACCTCGCGTTCTCGGATCTCGACCGAGCAGCGATCTGGCGTCGGGACTTCAGCGCTGCCGTCAAGGAGAACCGTGTCCCGGCGTTCTCGTACCTCTGGCTGCCTAACGATCACACGGCCGGCGTCAACCCGAATTTTCTCAACCCATATCAGCTGGTTGCGCAGAACGACGCGGCGCTCGGCCAGATCGTCCAGACGATCTCGAGCAGCCCAATCTGGAACGAGAGCCTCATCGTCGTGATGGAAGACGACGCCCAGAACGGGCCCGATCACGTGGACGCGACGCGCGAGGTGGCGCTGCTCATCGGTCCGTCGGTCAAGCGTGGCGTCGTGGTGTCGGACCGCTTCGATCAGCTGAGCGCACTCCGCACGGTGGAGCTGATCCTCGGCCTGGACCCCATGCATCTCGGCGACGCAGTGGCGGCGCCGATGTTCAACGCCTTCACGACGACGCCTGACGCGAAGCCGTTCACGCCCGTCGCGCCGTCGTCGTACCTCGTGCCCGAGGACAAGGCGAGGTTCGATTCGCTCGCGGCGCGGAGACCGTAGTGTGAAATAGCAGTCTTCGGTCCCGTGCCGGGCGTCTGCTCGCGATCGCAGGCATCACTTCACCGAGTCGAGCACGGCCTTCCGCTCGAGCCACGTCACGCCTTCCGTCATCCACTTCGGCGCGGGCTCGCCCTTGAGCCAGTGGCCAAACCACTGGTTGATGCGGCGGTGGTAATCGATCTGGTTCTCCTTCTTCCGAAGCCCGTGGTCCTCACCAGGATACACGAGCATCACGAAGTCATCCCGGCCGGCGCGCCGAGCGAAGTTGTAGAACTCGATGCCCTGATGCCAATCGACCGTTCCGTCCGCGTCGCCGAACTCCATCAGCATCGGCGTCTTGAGCTCGTTCACCTTCGCCGCCGGTGAATTGCGGACGTACGCGTCCATGTCTTCCCAGAAGGGCACGTCCATGCGCGCCTGCCCCGTCTCCCAGTGATCGAACTCGGCGATGCCCGGCGTCCAGTGGATTGCGCCGGCGAAGCTCAGGAAGTTCGTGATCGGCGCGCCGGCAACCGACGTCGCGAACATGTTCGTGCGCGTCGGAACGAACGTCGCCTCGTAGCCGCCCCACGAGTGCCCCACGAGACCGACCTTGGTCGAGTCGACGAGTCCGCGTGACGTGACGCTGCGAACCGCCGCCTGCAGCGCCTCGAGCACGGAAATGCCCGGATCGCGGCCACGGAACACGATGTCGGGCTTCAGCACGAAATACCCGTTCTGACTCCAGACCGTCGCGTCGTAGTAGTTGCGCTCCGTAGGCACGATGAACTGGTGGAGCGTCTGCGACAGCATCTCGTACGGGTTCACGATCATCGGGTACTTCTTCGACGCGTCGTAGTTGGCCGGATAAATCAGCACGCCCTGCAGGTCGCGGCCCGCGACCGTCCTGTAGCTGACGAGCTCCACTCGCCCCCAGGCGTAGTCCTTCCAGAAGGGATTCGTCGTCGAGACCTGCCGAGTGGCGCGGAGGTCGCCGGGCCCGACGAACCAGTCGGGTGAGTCATCGTAGCGTTCGCGCGTGTATGCGAACGTGTCCGTGGAATCCGCGCGCGCCAGACGAAGGAAGGCCGCGTCGTCGAACACGAGCCGCTCGACGCTCCCCGACCGCACGCGGCCGTAACCGTACTGCTTCGTGCGCTTGCCGAAGAGCGACATGTACATGTTGGCGAGGTCGATGCCGTCCTCATCGCGGCGCGACGTGCGGGCATACCGGTAGACGATCCGGTCCGCCGCACCACTCGTTAGGCGCCGCCCGCCGGAGCCGTCCGCGTTCAGGCTCCACAGATCGTAGTCATCGGCCACGATGACGGCGCGGTCATCCTTCGCCCAGCCCTCGAAACCCGCCGGCGGCTTCATGTCGCCGGGGTAGTCGTAGTCGTGATCGCTGAAATCCGCCTGAAGCCTGACCGTGAGGTTCGTTCGCGCCCCGGTCGCCACGTCCATCGCCCAGTAGTCCTTCCCATCGTACCAGGCGAGCTTGCGACCTGTCGCGCTCGCGCCGTAAAAGAAACGCACTTTCTCCAGCACCTTGCGTCGATCGCCACTCCTCACGTCGACGACGTAGACGTCGCTGTACGGCCGCCCGAACTTCGCGCCGAACGGGTACGGCTTTCGGTCGGTCTCCGTTGCGAAGCGGTCGCCGCGGAGCACGCGCGTCGTCTCGAGGAGGTCTTTACCGATCTGCACGACGTGGCCGTCGCCAAGGTGCCAGGCGGTGAGCAGCGTGCGCTGGAGGTCCTGCTGCTCCTGAACCTTTTGCATCGGCATGATGCGCACGTCCTTGGCGTGCCACACCTGAACGTCCGACGGCTTCTCGTCGCTCTTGGCGCGACTCGAGTCGCTTCGAGCTGGCCCACCACCATCGCTGTTGTCGTTGCCAGAGGCGGCGACGGTGGAGTCGGCGTCGCGGGTGGCCCGCTCGCGAGGCCGCAGGCCCACGTATACGATCGAACCATCCTTCGCCCACTCGGGACGGCGATGTTCCGCGATGCGCATCGCGGCAGGGAACCCGTTCGCTTTCGCGGGATCGAGCTCACGGCGCTCGGGCGTTGCGCCGCTCACGCGCATCCACGCGATCGCGACGTGTGTGGTGTCGCGGAACTCCTTCTCCACCCGCGAGCGGAGCACGGCGAGGTCCTCGCCCTTCTCGCGCCACGCGAGCATCCGGTAGAGGGATGGTGAGGAGTCGAGCACGCGCGTCGTCCCCGTGTTCGCGTCGTACAACTGCACACCATTGCCTGAGCCGCCCTCGGTCTCGACGGCAAAGGCGAGTAGCGCTCGCGTGTCCGACCACGCGAACTCGGTGACGTTGCCGAACGTGATCTTCGTGCCGTGCTCGAGGTCCTGCACGATGAGATCGGCGGGTCGTTTGCCCTCGGCCGGGTAGCGGCGCATCGCGAGGAACCGGCCGTCGCCGCTGAACTTGAACTGCGTGACGTCTTTTACGACCTCGTTCGCGCCCGTCGCGAGATTCCGGAACCCGGCGGCGTTGTGAATGGGCTTCTTGTCTTTGGTGAGCCGATCGCGCTCTGCCGGCGGGAGACCGATGGCGTAGGCGATCCACCTCGAGTCGCCGGTGAAGACCGGCGCTGATCCGTAGCGTACGGCCACGGTGCTGTCGCGCGTGGTGGTGCCGATCCGAAGCTCGTTCTCTTCGTCGACGCGGTTGACGATGTATGCGAGCCAGCGCCCGTTAGGCGCCAGCGTCCCGGGCCCGAGGGTTTCCCATTTGCCGTAGTCGGCGGGGCGGACGGTGGGGCGCGCCTGCGCGCCAACGAGCGATGGGACGAGCGCGAGGAGCGCGATGGACCGAATGAGCGGCCGATGCATTGGGCGAACCGGGTAATCGGGGTCAGAGTCGAATTTCATCAGTCTAGCGCACTCCGTGTCCAATCGAACGCTGCCGGGCGTCCAACACAATGGCCACGGCGCGCAACGAAATGATGAAATTCGACTCTGACCCCCTTACGTGGCGGTCTATCGCAGGCGCGGTTCGGTCTTCCGCGGCGCCTTCTCGCACTCCGGCCAGGTCGTGGAACCGAACCCGCGACCGCCACCGCCTCCACCACGCGCGGCCTGGGCCGCGAGATCGATGCGATCGAGCGGGATGCGGGTCGGGTCCTCGGACGCGAGATAGACGAGCATGGCCGTGAGGGTGGCGTTGTACTTCAGGTCATCGAAGACGACCTTGTCGTACGTATCGCGCTCCGTGTGCCAGGTAACCGTGCCGTAGTCCCACGGTGTGGCGCCAAGTCCGAACGCGGGGAGACCGGCGCAGCCGAACGAGAAGTCGTCGCTCCCGCCGCCCGCGGGTCGTCCGGATTGCACCGGGTTCCCGCCATTGATCTGCGCGCTGAACTCTTTCGGGATCCTGCCTAACCAGTCGTTGATGTGCTCCGGCGAATGGACGAGCCCTCCGCCATTGATGCTGCGGATTCGGCCGGTGCCGTTGTCCTGGTTGAACAGGGCCTGAAGCCCTTTCGTGACTTCCGGGTGATCTTCCGAGAACGCCTTCGAGCCGACTTCACCTTCTTCCTCGCCGCTCCAGTGCCCGACGAGGATCGTGCGCTTCGGCTTGGGGTACGCCTTGCTCAGGATCCGCATGGCCTCGAGCATGGTCAGTGTACCAGTGCCGTTGTCCGTTGCGCCCGACGAGCCATCCCACGAGTCGAAGTGCGCGGACAGCATCACGTACTCGTCGGGGTGCTCTGTGCCCTTGATGCTGGCGACGACGTTGTACACGGGCTGTTCGCCGAGAAGCTTGCTGTCGAGGTTGAGCGTCAGTCTGGGCTTGTCGCCCGCTTCGGTGAGACGGAAGACGAGGCCGTAGTCCTCGCAGTCGAGCGCGATGGCGGGTGTCTTCACGTTGTACGTCTCGAAGATCTCCATGGCGCCCCAGCCGGTGTTCAGCGCTCCACCAAACCCGAATCCACGACCGGGGGCGTTCGGGTTCTGCATCTGCTCGACGACCTGCTCCGGCGTGCGCCCGCCGCCAATGGTCCATTGGAGCTTGGGGCGCGAGGTGATGATGCCGGCGGCGCCTCCTTCCTCGAGCCGCACGCCGAGCTCTCCGCCGCCTAACGCAGCGAAATACCCGGTGCCGCGCACGCCGGCGCTGGCGCCGGTCAGGGACGGGTTGTTCGGGTTGACCCTCGCGGGTGCCCATTCGCGCTGGGTGGCAACCATGAGCGAGTCCATGCGTGCCTTGGACTCCGGCGTCGCGTTCGCGGCCCAGTCGTCCTGCGGGCGGCACGTCGGCAATCCGGCGGAGATCATGACGAGCTTACCCCTGGCCTTCGGCAGCCACGCCACGAACTCGGTGGAGTCCTTGAAGCGCGGGAGGATGATCGTCTCGAGCGTGACGTCCTTGCCGCCCGTACCGGGGCTGTACCCGACCATCTGGCCCTGAAGTGTGCGCTTACGGGGCGCAACGAGGTCGATGTGCGAGTGGCCGCGTTCCCACCCGCGCCACGTGCCGTAGCGCTCCTCCTTCGCGTCCACCCCCCACGACTTGTAGGTGGCCACGAGCCAGTCGTCGGCCCGCTTGAGGTTCGGGGTGCCCATGAGGCGAGGCCCGAGGGAGTCGAACAGCACGTGCGCCTCGCTCTGGAGGTGGGAGCTGTCCATGCCGACGGCGTAGATCCGTTTGATCACGGGATCGTCGGTCGGGAAGGTCTGCGCGGTGAGCGGTGCTGCCGCGCCGAGGATCAGGATCGGAAGGAGTCGAAACGCAATACGGGACATTGGGTGTCGCGGGATGAGAGAATCTTGCCTCGATGGTACTCTCGGGAGTACGCACAAGGTTGCGTGTACGTTCTGGATGCCGGCCCGGGATGACCGATCGTCCCGTGCCGAGGGCTCTCCCCTCTACCGGGAGGACGGCGATTCCTCGCTCCGCTCGGAATGACAGCCGTGTCGGGACGACGGCGCTTCCCGAACTGACCGCATCGCGGGCACCCGCGCTCGGAATGACTTCCGTTCGTCGCCGCGTTAGGCAGCGCTGACTGGCTCGCTCTAGTCCAGACGCAGCGCCCGGACCGGATCCATTGCGGCGGCCTTCCACGCCGGAAGCAGGCTCGCCGCCACCGACACAACCCCCAGCACGACCGGCCCGAACACGAACGTCAACGGGTCGCGGGAACCGACGGCATATAGCAGCGAGGCCATGAGGTGCGTCACCGCCAGCGCGGCCACGACCCCCAGCACGACGCCCGCCAGCGCCAGCGTTACGCCCTGCCGAACGACCAGACCGACGACGTCGCGCATGGTCGCCCCGACCGCGATACGAATGCCGATCTCGCGCGTGCGATGGCTGACGCTGTACGACACCAGCCCATAGAGGCCAACTGTCGCGAGCGAGAGCGCGAGCAACGCGAAGGAACCGCCGAACAGCGCCCCCAGTCGGATGGCAAACATCGCACGGCCGTTTCTGAGATGGTCCGTCATACTGCGGACCTCGAACAGCGGCACATTGGGGTCGAGATCGCGCACGACCCTTCGGACCGCGGGGACAATGGCTTCGGGCGGCCCGCTGGTGGCCACCTGCAGGAACGGACTCATGTTCCGGTGCTGCGCACGGGCTGTCCAGAAGAACTTCCGCGGAGCCTCGCCAAGCATCATGTACGTCGAGCTCCGGGCGATCCCGACCACGCGAAGCTCCTCCTTTTCTCCTGGTACCCGTATGACCTTCCCGATGGGATCCTGGTTCGGCCAGAGCTCTCGGGCCATCACCTCGTTGACGACAGCCACGTGCGGCGATGTCGCGTCGTCGCTTTCGGCGAACTCGCGTCCACGTAGAATCGAAGGTCCGGCCGTCGCGAAGTACTGTGGGGAGACGTCGTTCTGGAAGACGAGCTCGCCGTCGGGATTGTCGCGCTGCAGGCTCTCCGTCAGAATGCGTTGCGCATTGTTGTTGTACCCGAGCGGGACACGTGACGCGAGCGCCGCGCGTTCCACACCTGGCAGCACACGCACGCGAGTCAACAGCTCTCGCTCGAACGCCCGCGCGCGCGTGGTGTCGTAACCACTGAGCCCCAGGTCGAACTGGGCCATGAGCAGCTTCTCGGTCCTGAATCCGAGGTCCATCTTCTCGGCGGCCTGCATGCTTCTGCCGAACAGGCCAGCGACGATCACGACGATCGCCGAGACCGCGATCTGGCCGACGACGATGATCGACCGAAGCCGCTGCTGCATGCGATCCGTCCCTGATCGGCCCCCGGCGACGAGCGCCGTTTGCGGATCGGCGCTCGCGTTACGGAGCGCGGGCGCGAGACCAGCGAGGACTGTCGTCACCAGCGCCGTCGCCAGCGTGAATGCGAACACCCGCCAATCCGGTGTCAGGTCGAAATAAAGCGGCGCGTCCGTCGCGAGGTGAATGCGTCCGAGGGCGCTCGTCGACCACCAGGCGAGTCCCGCTGCACCAAGCGCGCCGGCGACTGACAGGATCGCCGTCTCGAGCATTGCCTGACGAGTGAGCCGCCATCGACTCGCCCCGAGTGCCGCGCGGACGGCGTGCTCGCGATACTTGGTGGTGCCCCGCGCGAGCAGCAGGCTCGCGACGTTCGCGCAGGCGACGACGAGCACCATCAGCGTCAGGCTCAACACGACGATGGCCATGAGCGGCACCGGGCTGGCGACCGTGATCACCGGGCGGGCGCGCGTCTCCGGTACGACGACGGGTTCGACGTTCTTGTTGGTGGACGGATACTGCTGCTGGAGCTGGCGCGCACGTTCGTGGACGGCCGCGCGCGCCTGCGCGAGGGACACGCCTGGCCGTAACATACCGTACGTGGTGAACCAATCACCGTCGGTGGAGCTCATGAGCTCGCGGCGAGCGGCCGGCGATTCGTCCATGGGCGACCAGCCATCGGAGCGAAGCATCGGGGCGAACCCGTGGAACCCGCGCGCCGTTACGCCGATCACGGTCCGCGGACCGCCACTGATACGGAGCGTACGGCCGATGATCGACGAGTCGCCGCCCAGGCGCCGCGACCAGAAGTCGTAGCTCACGACCATGACTCGCTCGGAGCGAGCGCTCGACTCGTCGGTGTAGACGCGTCCGAGCGCCATCGGGGGACGAAGTGACGTGAAGTAGTTCCCGAGCGTGTGCTCGACCCAGACGCGTTCGGTACGATCGCCCTTGTCGAGGCTCTCGGTGTATGACACGGTCCCCGTCAGGTTCTCGAAGACGTTACGGAGCTCGCGATACGCCTGCAGGTCGCGGTAGGGTATCTCGTGCGGCTGCTGCATGAGCGGGCTGGTGTTGCCCATGACGACCAACCGGTCGGCGCCCGGGACCTTCACTGGCCGGAAGAGGTAGGCGTTCACCACGCTGAACATGGTGCTGTTGAGCCCAATCCCCATCGACAGGGTCAGCACAATGACGATGGCCAGTCCCGGCGAGCGACCGAGCGAGCGCAGTGCATAACGAGTGTCGCGCGCGAGGTCCCCGAGTCGCTCGGTCATCGCGCGGCGTCGTTCGAAGGACTGCTCGAGCATCTGGACCTCCCGACGGACGGACCCGTAGTCACCGAACTCACGGAGCGCCGCGCGACGGGCGTCGGGCTCACTCAAACCCTGCTGCACCAGCTCTTCGATACGCGAGTCGAGATGGAATTCCAGCTCGGCGTCGACGTCGGCCACGGGGTCGGGTCGCCAGAAGCGGAGATAGCGGCGCCACGTCGGCGGCGTGCGTGGGATGCTATGCACGGCTGCGGGCGGGCTTGCGACTGGACGCGGTGATGATCTGCTGCACGGCGCCGACGTAGTCGTTCCAGGCCGTGGTCTGCGCCCCGAGCGCTTCGCGCCCGAGCGGGGTGAGCTCGTAGTAGCGCGCGCGGCGCCCGCTCTCGGTCACGTCCCACTCGGCCGCGACGAGTTTTTTCTGTGCCATGCGGTGGAGGGCGGGGTACAGCGCGCCGTCCTCGATCTGCAGCCGTCCGTCGGTGACGGTCTTGATCCACTTCGCGATGCCGAAGCCGTGCTGCGGCCCCCACGCGAGGGTCCGGAGGATCAGGAACTCCAGCGTACCCTGAAGAACGTCGAGCATGAGACACCCCTAGACGGTTTACCCTAATCTATTTAGGGTGTGATCCCACGGCCGAGTTGTCAAGCTGCTTCTCTCAAGAGCGCAAGACAGAAAGGCGCCAGCCGAAAGGCGCTGAATTCCGAAGAGCGCGGAATCCCGAAGGGCGCGAAATCCCGAACTGCGCCAGATCCCGAAGGGCGGAACACCCGAGGGCGAAAAGAGCGCGCGCCGGTTTCGACGTTGGCTGTTCCGCCCCTTGGGATTTCGCGCCTTGTGGAATTTGGCGCCCTTCGGGACTTGGCGCCCTTCGGAATTCAGGGACTTTCGGCTGGCGCCGTTCCCCAGCGAACCGCCTAACGAGCGATGAAGCTGGCGCCGATGGCGGGTAAGTATCGTTCGCGGAACAGCCGGAGGTGATGCAGCTCGTGCCCGGCGGTGAGGTACAGAATCGCCCGCACGGACATCGGGCCGCTCCCCAGATTCCCGATCCGCGCCGCGAATTCGTCGGTCAGGCCGCCCACGAGCCCGATCGTCGCGGCCCGGACGCCGAGAAACTCGTCGAGTACCGACGCCAGCGTCCGACGCTCGAACTCAGCGGCCGGGACGTACGCGTTCTCATCGAAGCCCGGCAACACCGTCATGTCCCCACGCGCGATCCGCATCGCCCGGTAGCCGAATACGCGCTCGCAGTCGCTCAGGTGACCAATGACCTCGCGAGCGGTCCACTTGTCCGGGGCGTATCGCACGGCCGCGTGCTGCTCGCCGAACTCCCTGTTCATGAAGTCGACGGTCACGCGCGCCTGGTCGCGAAGGAGGCTCGCGAAGTCATCGACGTCCGGAACGCTCGCGATCTCGTCGTGAAAGCGAGGATGGTACTCGCTCGGATCCGGGCGCTGCAGCCGAAAGGGGGGCATTAGTCCTCCGTGCAACGAAAATCGACGAACATTCGACAATAGAAGGTAGCGCTCAACGGCATCCGCTCTCGATAGCTACCGACCAATACCGCCTTCGAGCAGCCACCGACCAGCCTGGCCGTCCCTTGACTCTCACGCAAACGAGCGCCGAACGCCAGACCGACGCCGAGCTCGTAGCCCGAGCGCGGACGGGCGCGACGTCGTCAAACGACGCCTTCGGGGAGCTCGTCCGTCGATACCAGCGAATGGTGTATGCGCTCGCCCTGTCGCTCGTTCGCGCCGCGGACGCCGACGACGTAGCACAGGAGGCCTTTCTTCGCGCGTTCCGAAACCTCGACCTGCTCGCCGATCCCGCGCGCTTCGGCGTCTGGTTGAGGCGCATCACCTTCGGCGTCGCGATCGATCACGTCCGCGCCGATCGGTCGAACACTGCGTTCATCGTGCCGTTGGACGATGCCGAGCATTCGCCGGATCCTGTCGGCGGGCTGGTGGACCCCGGTCCAACGCCACTGCAGCGGTTGGAGCACCGGGAGGTCGTGAGTCGCGTGCTCGCCGCGCTCGAGCGGCTGCCGGCGCGCTACCGGGTTCCACTCACCCTCTATCATATCGACGGGCTCACGCACGCGAAGGTCGCCCGCACCCTCGGCGTACCGGAAACGACGGTACGCTCGCTCGTTGCCCGCGCGCGCCGAAAGCTCGCCCATCTCCTTGCCGGTGCGCCCGAGGCGCGAGACATGACGGACAGATCCTCACCACTTGGCAGCCCGGCCGACGTGCTCGATGACACGGCGAAGGCCGCGCCGCGGTTCCTCCACGTGTTGAATGGCGACAGTGTGCGCGTCACGCTCGAGCAGTCAGATGTCCCGGGGGCATTGGCCGTATACCCGGAGATTCTGCACGAGGGCCCGGTACCTGCGGACAGCGGCACGCGCGCGTGGCGCGAAACGCGTTCGCGATACCTCTCGGCGCGCGGTTACCTGGCGTATGCCGACGCCATGCGCAATCTCGAGGCGTGGGACGCGAAGCTCGAGGCGTTTGCCGACTACGACGAAGTCGTCCTCTGGTTCGAGCACGACCTGTTCGATCAGCTCCTGCTCATCAGGCATCTCGACTGGTTCGCTCGTCGCAACCTCGGCCGGACTGCGCTCCGTCTCATCTGCATCGGCGAGTTCCCCGGATTCCAGCCATTTCACGGGCTCGGACAACTGAACGCCGAGCAGCTCACGTCGCTCCTCGGGACGCGCGAGCCGGTATCGCCGGAGCAGGTCACGTTAGGCACGCGCGCCTGGCGGGCGTTCGCCGCCAGCGATCCGACGGACCTCGATGTGCTCGTCCGCTCGGGCGATACCCGCGCGCTTCCGTACCTGGCCGGTGCGCTACAGCGATTCCTCGAGGAGTACCCGGCGGTGGAGACCGGATTGCCACGAACCGAGCGCCATATCCTCGAGTTGCTCGCGGCCGAGCCGCTGACGCCTGAGCGCCTTTTCGTACTGGAACAGCGGTTGGAGGAGCGCGTGTTCATGGGAGACACGACGTTCTGGCGACGCGTGATGGATCTTGCCGTCGGGGCCACCCCGCTCGTCACCGTCGAAGTGGAACCGGCGGGAGACGCTGCGCTTCCTCTCGGGATGGTGGCGATCACGGACGCAGGGCGCGCCGCCCTGGTCGGGGCCACCGACTGGGTGCGACTCGACGGGTTCGATCGCTGGCTCGGGGGCCTTCATCTTTTCGCGATGCCGGGTGGCGACGTCGACTGGCGTTACGATCGGCAAGCGCGCGCGCTCGTTAGGATTTGACCCTCACCCGCGCTCCGGTCAGTCCACGCGCTCGAGGAGCACGTAGCCCGAGATGCGCCGTACTTCCTCTTGCTTCTCCTTCGGCGAGAGCCGGCTGAGGAGCCGCCAGAGCCACATCATCGGCATCTCCCGGCCGATCCGGTGCGCCTCCTCGAGGGCCGAACGGTACGACACTTCGCGCCATCCGAGCTGGCGAAAGAATTCTGTCCCGTTAGGCGGCGCGAAGCGGAACGGTGCGTTGCCCTGCGCCAGCGCGCGCCCCCAGTCCTTCGCCAGGATCTGCAGGAGGCGCGGGCTCGCGAGGTCGATGAGCCACCACCGAAATCCCGGTTGGCGATGAAGCTCGGTGGCCAGGCCGGTGACCTGTTCGTCGCTCAGGTAGATCAGCAGCCCCTCGGTGACCACGAGGCCGCTGGACGCCTCACGGCCAAGCTGGGAAAACAGGGCTTCGCGCGTCTTCGCGTCCACGAGGTCGGCGGGGAGGGCCTCGTAGCGGCACGTGGGCTCCACGTCTCGCATGACACTGGCCTTGTACTCCAGCATTGGTGGGAGATCGACGTCCACCCATCGCAGCGTAGGCGGGAAGGGAAGTCTCCACGGCCGCGCGTCGAGCCCCGCGGCGAGGTTGAGTACGAGGTCGGCGTTTCGGCCGCGAACGACGTCGAGGATGATCTCGTCGAACACCGCGGTGCGGGTGATCATCGCCCACGCGGTCGCCTTGCCACGCGGCATCTCGTCGACAATGCGCTTTCCCTCGGGGCCGGCGAGCCGGCGAGCGTATGGGTCGCGAAAGACTGCGTCGCGACGGTCGGTTTCCATCGCGCGGTAGTAGGCGACCCATCGTGCGGTGTCTGAGACGTGTTCGATGGGCATGGGGAATCGAATCTACGTCGTCCGGCCCCATGTCAAATATGAGAGGTCGGCTCCGAGTGCCACGAGCCCTGACAGAGGGCAGACCCAGCGCACTGAAGACGGCAGACAGCAGGCGGCAGAAGGCAGAACACGCCGTTTCATCTGCCGCCTGCCGCCTCACGCCCGTCCCCCATACCCCGTCCCCGGCTACTCCTCGTATTCGTCCGAGCCCTGCACCCAGATGAACGACTGCGCGTCGATCATGTCCCGCGGCCCCAGGTCGCGCTGATCTCGGAGCACGCGGGCCGCGAAGTCCAGCAGGCTCGCGTACGTCGACCAGTTCGGCCGCGCGGCGTACTGAAAGTCGAAGTCGTACTCGCGCGCCGCGACTCGCGTGACGTTAGGCTTGAGGAAGATGTGGCGGTCCGGATGCGCCACGAAGCCGAACACCGTGACGATGGGCCAGGTCAGCACGCGCGTCTGACGCCGGGGCAGCTGGGCGACGGTCTCGCACCACCGTTCGAAGCGCCGCTCCTCGGCCGCGCGCCCATGCAGAAACTCGTACAGCCCCTCGGCGAATCCCTGCGCACCGTCGGGCCGCTTCACGGCATCGCGCAGCGCCATCTTCTCGAACGAGAACAGCAGGTTCGTGCGCGACTCGATGCTCACCGCGTGCGAGGCGATCTGCGCGAACTGGCGCTGGCGAAGGAGCGCGCGGAAGCTGGCCGGTGCCAGCACCGCCATCCAGCGCTCGTGGGCATCCCACTTGTACCCGCGCTCCCAGTCGATGTAGGTCTCGTCGGCGAATCCGCCGGGGAAAAACCTGAGGAATTTGCGACGGCACCGGAGCGCGGACGCGGGCAGCGCCGACTTCGGTCGTATCGATCGGCGACCACTACTCACCGGTCGCCAGGGGGGTCCTCCTTTCGATGTGCGCGTCGCCACGTCCGCCTCCGGTTGATTGCTGCCGAGTTTGAAAGGGCAGCAATCAGGCCGGACGGTCGGAATGACCCCTAACGTCGATAGTGACCTTCTGCGTCCCGCGCCTTCACCTCGACGGGCTCGGCGGCACCGGCTCCGATCGCGCGGAGCGATCCGTCTTCGCCGAACAGGCGCGACATGTAGCGCTGGCCTTCGCCAATCCGCTCGACCTCCACGGCGACCGCGTCCATACCCTGCTCGAGCCGCGTGAGCCGTTCCGTAAGCTCAGCCGGAAGGCTCGTGATCGTGGCGACGCCCCGTCGCCAGATCCGACGTGCCCACGCGATGCTCAACGGCAAAAGCACGATGACGATGAACATTCCAGAGAGAATGAACACTTCTTCAGGCGGGCCTTGCCGTGGCTCCGGCTTGGGCGGCACGACAGCGCCAGGCACCCCTGCGGCACGTGCGATCTGGGCTTCACTTTCCGCGATCGCCTTGTCGATCGCCGAGATTCTCCCATCGATCTCCGTGATGCGCTGTTCCAGCCCCTTCCGATCTGCGCCCCCGACCATCGGCTCCTGAAGGCGCTGCGACAGGTCTCGACGCTTGTCCTCGAGGTTCTCGAGCTGGTTTCCGAGCTCGGACCGCTGTGCCTTGAGGGCCTCGTACGTGGCGGACGCGCTTGCGCCCGGAGCGCCAGGAATCTGGACTATCACCTGGCCAGGCGGTCCTTGTGCAATGGCGGGAGCAACGTCTGGAGCTGGAGTGCCTTGCTGCATCGAGATGAGCCTCGTAGATGAGCGCGCTGCGTTCCAAGCGCAGGCTACAGATGCGATGGGTGTTCAGCCGTACGTCGGTCTGACTATACCCGTTTCAGCGGCGAAAGGTCAGACCATGACACTCAACTCATTTCACCCCCGACGTTTGCGACCGGAGCATCCTGAGCGTGACTTCCTGGGCGCTGTCCGGAATCGCAATCGAGAAAAGCGCCCCGACCCACGGCCGGCCCCGATCATCGTTCCTCCGGTAGGTACGAACCGCCATGATCCTGAGCGATCCATCCTCGACCGACACCCAGCCCTGCTCGCGCATCTGCTTGTCATAGTGGTCGACGAGCTCGCGAGGAATGAGGCGTGTGGTGAGTCGCGTGGACAGCGAGAACGAGTCGTCACTCGACGCGATCATCTCGCCACCGCCGGTGGTGATCGAGCCGAAAGGCGCTCGCAGCAACGGGACCGGCGCTTCATCGTACGGCGACCTGTAAGTCGTTACGTCCTGTCGAGCTTTGCACATCGAATATCCATTGCCGCGCGAGTACGTGACTTTCAGCACGCTTCCGCCATTTCGGCGATACGTTCCGGCGTATGTCACGAACTCCTCGTCCCGGCAGACCATGTCCGGTCGGTCGTACGTCACGTGCCCGACGTCGGCCGAGACGAATCCGCGCATGGGCGGTGCCTGAGGCACTGGCGGTTTGGTCCACCCGGCGCCGAGCAGGTGCGCCTCGTATCGCGAAACGGCGGAATCCGGCTGATCTCGCGTGGCGAGCACGATGACGGAGTTTTCGAACTGTGTTGTGCTGCCCAGTATCTCGAGGCCAGTCGGCAACAGGTCTCGTGGGATGTCGTCAGGCGCTTTTCCCACGTGAATGTCCGCGGCGCCCATTCCGGGACCGAGGTTCAGCAACGCGAGTGCGAGCTCGCGCGGGATTGGGCCTTGCGTGTCGGGCGGCTTTGCGGCCGACTGTGCCACAATCACGGCCGGCGTCATGGAGAGTATGATCGCGGCGAGCGAGCGGCTGATCGCGGGGTGCATCGTCCGACCCTCGAGTGAATCCGTGAATCCACGTGCGGTCTGCGGTGGTCTGGTTCAATATGTGTGCGGGGCCGGGTTCCGATACGGACGACGCTTCGGAATCGGCCGTGTGGATCGAAGGGAAGGACAGTTTGCCGAGGGTCGATGAGCGCGAGCGACGCAGCAACCGGGTCCGGGTCTCGAGGGCCGAAGAGCGTTCGGCGCACACTCTCCATCGAGTGGAAGCTGCCGCTGTTTACCACCGCCGTTCTGGCCGCGGGACTCGCCGCGTTTCTGGCGTTCACCTATTTCACGCTGGCTCGGCGATCGGAGACGATCGTGCGCGATCGGTTCGTTCATGCGTCCCGTCTCGTTGCGGCGGGAATGGACAGCGCGATTGCCCGGCGGAAGGCGGCGTTCGATTCAGTGGCACGCAGCCCGACCATCGTCGGATTCCTGAAGTCCGCCGGGGCGACCCGAACGCGATCGAAGGCCGACAGCGCCGCCGTCGCGGCAGTCCTCGCGCGCGTCGTGGGCGGGCGTGACTCACTCGCGGTGCTGCTGGTGGACACGGCCAGACGCGTTGTCGCTTCTGCGGGGAAGCCGATTCCACCCGAGATCCGCGTGATCGACCCGGAGACCGTCGCACCGCAGAGCTCCGACGACGATCTCGGCGCGGTTCGCGTCAGTAATCTCGTGAACGTCGGCGATCGCACGCTGTTCTGGATCGTGGCGCCGGTCGTCGTCCAGAACCGACGACTCGGCTACGTGCTCGAGCCGCGCTGGCTGCTCGGGTCGCCTAACGGCTTGCGAGACCTCCGGGAAATGACGCGGGAAGATCTCATGCTGCTCTCGCGCAACATCGACGGGACCGGATGGAACTACGCGCCGGGGGTAGCGATCGCTCCGCCGTCGCATCGCGAGGTGACGCGACTCGGCGTGACGCACGAGCGGCCTGGCTTCGGACGCCTCATTGTCGAAGAGACGCCCGTCGCCGGTACCCCGTGGCTCATCGTGATCGACTCGCCGGTGCAAACGCTGCTCGCGCGGCTCAGAGCCACGGTGGAACGACTCGCCTGGTGGTCGCTGCTGCTGCTCGCGGCCGGCGCCGCGGTCTCATGGGCCATCGGCCGTCGCATCACGACACCCATCATTGCCCTGACGACGGCGGCGGATCAGGTCGCGACGGGAACGTATGAACGGCTGTTACCGGTGGCGAGGAATGATGAGGTCGGCCGACTGACGGTACGCTTTCACGAGATGGCTGCGCAGGTGAGCGAAGCACGGCGCGAGCTCGAGCGGCGGGCATCGGATGCCCAGCGCGTCGCGGACGAGCTGGCCGGAGCGAATCGTCGGTTGCAGCAGGCGATGACGGAGGCCGAGTCGGCCCGGGCGGAGGCGGAACGGGCGCGGGGTGAATCCGAGGCGGCCAATCGCGCGAAGAGCGATTTTCTGGCGATGATGAGCCACGAGCTCCGCACGCCACTCAACGCGATCGCGGGGTATGCGCAGCTTCTCGAGATGGGGATCCATGGTCCGGTGACGGACCAGCAGCGTGACGCGCTCAACCGGATTGCGCGGAGTCAGGCCCACCTGCTCACGCTGATCAACGATGTCCTCAACTTCGCGCGGATCGATGCGGGGCAGATCCGGTACGTCGTGCAGGATGTGCCCATGCACGACACGCTCGCGGGGCTCGAGCCGCTGGTAGCGCCGCAGATTGCCGCCCGGCGCCTCACCTATGCGTACGACGCCTGCGGGCCGGACATCGTGGCCGCGGCCGACGGTGACAAGGTGCGCCAGGTCGTGGTGAACCTTCTGTCGAACGCGGTGAAGTACACGCCGGCGGGTGGCACGGTCCGACTGGCCTGCGATGCCGACGAGACGACGGTTCGCGTCCACGTGACGGACACCGGGCCGGGTATCGACGCGGACCAGCTCCCCGTGATCTTCGAGCCCTTCGTGCAGGGTGACCGAGCATTGAACCGGCCTAACGAGGGGGTCGGCCTCGGCCTCGCGATCAGCCGCGACCTCGCCCGCGGCATGGCAGGCGACGTGGCGGTGACGACCGAGCTCGGGGTCGGTTCGACGTTCACGCTCGTGCTGCCGCGGGCGAAGCTACCCGGCCACCCGGACCCCGCGGACGCCCGATCGGGCGCGCGTGTCGGCGATCAGGCCCGCGTAAGCGGCCGCGACGGCATGGGGTTCGCGCCCCATGTCGTATAGCCCGATCGGGTCGACATCGCCGCGCTTCTCGCGGAGGGCGTGCCGCCAGTCGATCACGTCGCCTAACGGGAACCAGGTGAACCCGCGCACCGGCACCCCCCTGGCCGCAAGCTGGCTGGCCTCGTCCCACTGCTCCGAAAGCCATCCCGTCGCGCGCCACGCCGCGCGGCTCGTCTCGGAGACGAACAGCGGCAGCCGATACCGGGCGTGATACTGCCAGGCCAGCGCCGCGAGCCCGATGCGCTGAGGCGACCGCGTCTTCCGCCCATTCGCATCCACGAGCTGCTCGGAGGTGGCATAGTAATCCACGCCGATCCATCGCTGAGCGCGCGCGCGCTTCTCGCGCAGGAACGCGAAGTCGGTCGTCGTCATCCCGGTGCGGACGAGCAACTCGCTCATCGCGGGGGACGGCGCGCGGCCGAGGGTCAGGTCGAGCGCGGCCCAGCGGGCTTCGTTCCAGAATTGCGCCTGCGCCAGTGCCGCCGGGCTCGAGTCGGCGGGCGTGAACCACTCGAACGACTCCGTCTGCACGATGGTCGCCGACGGACACTCCGCGAGAATGGCCTCGACGGCGAGCTCGTGGGCCATGCTCAGGTTGCCTAACGTGCACACGAGCGAGTCGACCCCGGTCGCGCGCTCGTTCCACCACCCCAGCATCGACGAGAAATTCGCCGCGACGAACATCTCGTTCACGGGCGTGAAGTACCGTACCCACGGATACCGCCGGGCGAACTCCCTCGCATAGGCGGCGAGGTGAATGGGCAGGGCGGGGTCGCGAAACCCGTCGATCCAGTCCGGGACGCCGAAGTGACAGAGGTCGGCGATCACGAGCAGGCCTGCCTCGCGGAGCCACGCCATCTGGTCGTCGACGCTCGACCAGTCGTAGCGGCCGGGCGCTGGGTTGGTGCGATACCAGGCCGGCCCATACCGCAGCGCATCGACGCCGAGCGACTTGGCCAGGCCGAAGTCTTCACGCCAGTGGCGGTAATGCCCGCACTGCTCCAACTGGTCGTGACGCGTGCCGTTGGAAAGCAGCGGGTAGCTGTTCTCGATGCCGGTCGCGAACAGGAACTCGGGATGGACGGGGCCCGGCGATCGAACGGCGGGAGCGTTCAATGCCACCCGCCGCCCGCAGCCGACGAGTACTCCTCCCAGGCTTGCGCCTGCGCCTCTGAGAAACGTGCGACGATGCACGCTGCAAGGACGCGGCGATCCGCAGTGGGGCAACGTCGGCAGGCGGCAGGCGGCAGGCGGCTCCGAAACTCGTTGAGGCTTGACCTGCCACCGGCATGTAGACATCCTACAGCCTTGGGTGTAGGCATTCTACAGCCATGAGGCATTCCGCATGGGCAAGCAGGAACGAGGCCTCAGCCGCATCGAGCTTCTTCAGGGAACGCTCGATCTCATCGTGCTCCAGACACTGCGCTGGGGGCCGCGCCACGGGTACGGCATCGCCCAGATGATCCGCGCGAGCTCGCGCGAGGTCCTGCAGGTGGACACCGGGTCGCTCTATCCCGCCCTGCATCGCCTCGAGAAGAGTGGGGCGATTGCGGCCGAATGGGAGACATCCGAGAACCGCCAGCGCGTGCGCGTCTACCGCCTCACGGCAGCCGGGCGTAAGCAGCTCGATGCCGAGCGCTCACGGTGGGAGCAGCTGTCCAGGGCAATGGCGGGAATTTTCGCGCCGCCAGCATCGGAGGCCGAGACATGATCGCGCCCTGGCGTCGTCAGCGCCGAGACCTCGACCTCGACGAGGAGCTCGCAGGCCACCTGCGCATGGCCATCGAGGAACGTGTCGCCCGTGGCGAGCGGCGTGAAGACGCCGAACGCACCGCACGCCGGGAGTTCGGGAACCTCGGCGTCGTGAAGGAGGTGACCCGCGAGATGTGGGGCGGCGGATGGCTCGAGCGGCTCTGGCAGGATGTTCGCTACGGCGTGCGCACGCTGCGGCGCTCACCCGCGTTCACGATCGTTGCGCTGTCCACGCTCGCACTCGGCATCGGCGCGACGACGGCGATGTTCACCGTGGTCCATGCGGTGCTGCTTCGGCCGCTCCCATACCCGCGGTCGGACCGTCTCATGCGCCTCGCATACGAGTACCCGCAGAGCCCCTTCATCACCGAAGGCGGGATAACCGACCGCCAGTGGGTCGAGACGCGTTCGCGATACCGGGCGTTCACCCGCGTGGCCGCGGTGACATCGGGACTCGTCACGCTCACCAACGCGGGCGATCCCGTCCGCCTGCAGGAAGCCTCGGTCGCCGCCGGGCTGTTCGAAACGTTAGGCGTCACGCCGGCGCTCGGTCGCAGCTTCGGGCCCCACGACGAGCAGGTCGGTGGCGAGTGGGTGGTGATCCTCAGCGATGCCCTGTGGCGAGAGCGGTTCGGCGCCGACTCGACGGTGGTGGGTCGGGTGATCACGCTCGACGGCGTTCGTCACACGGTGGTCGGTGTCATGCCGCCGCGATTCGCCTACCCGCTCGACGCCCGGCTCTGGCGGCCGCTGCGGATCGAGTTGGCACCCAACCGGCTCCAGATCCTGTCCGTCATCGGACGCCTCCGCGATGGCGCGACTCGCCAGCAAGCGGTCGCTGAGCTCGACGCGCTCGCGGCCGCGGATCGCGCGCGGGACTCCATGATCACCCGGGTCACGCCGCTCAAGGACACGGTGGTGGGCGATGTCACGCAGTCGCTGTTCGTGTTCGCGGGCGCGGTGGGACTCGTCCTGCTCATTGCGTGCGCGAACGTGGCGAACCTGCTGCTCATGCGAGCCACGACGCGCCGACGCGAGATGGCCGTGCGCGCCGCGTTAGGTGCCGGTCGTCGGCGGCTCGTGCGCCAGCTCGTCACCGAGAGCGCATTGCTCTGGGTCGGTGCGGGCGTCGCCGGCGCAGGGGTCGCGGTGGCGGGCGTCCGCGCGCTGCTCACGCTTGCTCCTGCCGGTCGCATTCCGAGGCACGGGGAGATCGGGGTGGACGCCGTGGCGCTCGCGTTCGCGCTCGCCGTCTCGCTCGGCACGGGCCTCATCTTCGGGCTCATTCCCGCAATCCGCGCGACCGGGACCAGCGTTCGTGACACGCTCGCCGCCAGCGCCCGGACAATCACCGGGCGCGATGGGCGTCTCCGGGGCGCGCTCGTGATGGCGGAGATCGCGCTCGCACTCGTGCTGCTGACCGGGGCGGCGCTCATGATCGAGAGCTTCATCCGGTTGCGCCGGGTAGAGATGGGGTTCCGGTCCGCCGGCCTCGCCCTCCTGACCGTCGATCTCCCGGACGCCACCTACTCGTCCGCCGCGGCCATGCAGGCCGCGCACGCGGCCGTGCTGGATCGCCTCGGCAGGATCCGGGGAGTGGCGTCCGCCTCGGCCATCAACTTCGTCCCGTTAGGCGGCGCGATGATCCGCGGAGACATCAAGGTCGATGGCCGGACCATTCCGCCGGGCTACGTCGTGGCCAAACCATTCGTCACGCCCGGATATTTCCGAACGATGGGGATTCCCGTGCGCGTCGGGCGCGAATTCAGCGCTCAGGACGCGGCATCGGCACCACGCGTGGTCATCGTGAGCCAGTCGGTGGCGAGGCAGATCTGGCCCGGCATGAGCCCGATCGGACAACGTATCTCGAACAAGGACAATCCGGGACCGGACGACTGGCTCACGGTGATCGGCGTCGTGGACGACGTCGGACAGACCTCCATCGACACGCGCCGCGAGCCGGCGATCTACCAACCCATTCAACAGGTCACGCAGACATTCTTTCTTGGGCACATGTCGTTCGTGGTTCGCGCCGTTGGCGACCCCGAGCTGCTGCTGCCGGCGATGCGGCGCGCGCTGCGCGACGTCGCTCCGGACCAGCCGATTGGATCGATCGGTACCATGGAGTCGGCGATCTCCGCGACAGTCGCCGAGCCGCTGTTCCAGGCGCGGCTCATCGGCGCGTTCTCGGTGGTGGCGCTGGTGCTCGCGGCCATCGGCATCTACGGCGTCGTTGCGTACTCGGTGGCCGAGCGCACGCACGAAATCGGCATTCGCGTCGCGCTCGGTGCCGCTCGCGCGAACGTGATCGGCATGGTGCTCCGTCGTCTGCTCGTGGTGCTGGTGCCGGGAGTCGCGCTCGGGGTGCTCGGTGCTCTCGCCACGACGCGAGTGCTGTCGTCGCTCCTGTTCGAGATCACGCCGAACGACCCCGCGACGTTCACCGGTGTGGCGGTGCTGCTCGCGGCGGTGGCGATCGTGGCGGGTATGGTGCCGGCTCGCCGTGCCAGCCGAGTGGATCCAGTGGTCGCGCTCCGAGTGGGTCAGTGACGGCAGCCGGCATGGCGTGCGGAGCCAATTCGGGAACATCGGCGGAATCGAAGTTCGAGAACCGCGTTAGGTACGGCCGTTAACCTCGCCGACAGCGATTCCCACGCGGGTCGTCCCTCGCTCGTGCGGCGTGTCCCAATTCCGCTTTCCGGCTCGATCAATGGTCTTAGCCTGAAGCGTGACCGACAACCGAGACCCATTGGGGATTCTTTCGGCTGACCGCCGCCGACTCGGCCCCGCAGCGATCGTAGGTGTCTGGACCGTCGTCGCCATGGCGGCGACGCTGCAGGCGGTTGCCCTCGTGCGACTCGCTGGCCGCACCGACGTGGTCGGCGCGGTGCTCGGGCGACTGTCGATCATTCCGCTCTGGGCGATCGCGACGCCGTTCATTCTGCGGTCCGCTGGCCGATTCCCGGTCGTCGCGCGAAATCGCGTCGACCTCGCCTCCGCCGCCGCGCACCTGGCGCTCGGATCGGCTTTCATCATCGCTGCGAACCTCGCGATCAGGGTTCCCATCGTGTTTTCGGGGACCGGGGGACTCGACGCGCTCGTGCGTTCGACGATGCAAGGTCTGGCGGAGTACTTCCCGGCGGCATTCGTCGTGTACGGTGTGATCGTGGCGACCGGGCACTTCGTGTTCCGCCCGCCGGTAGGCGATGCGCCGGCGACGAACACGACGGTTCTTCCGGACGCTCCGTCGTCGGCCACGACGCCGGAGGTGGCGATGGATGGCCACATCGCGGTCCGGCAGTGGAATCGCGTTCACTTCGTACGCGTCGAAGACATCGACTTCGTCGAGGCCGAGGACAACTACGTCGTGGTGCACGCCGCGGCGCGGGCTTACAGGGCCCGTGACCGCATCAGCGACGTCGCGTCGCAGCTCGACGCTCGGCGATTCGTGCGCATCCACCGGTCGACGATCGTCCACGTGGCGAAGATCCGCGAGGTCCAGCCCCTCACGCACGGTGACCACGCGGTGATCCTCCGGGACGGCAAGGTACTTCGCGTGGCGCGGAGTCGACGGCAGGCACTCGAGCTGGCGTTAGGCGTCGAGCTGTAGGGCTCGGGACTGGGGACTGGGGACTGGGGACTCGGCCGGGAGGCCATTACTCGAGAGGAAGCCTCCTCGGCGCTAATAGCATCCCGGCCGAGTCGCCAGTCGCCAGTCGCCAGTCCCCAGTCCCGAAAGCCCTATCGGCCGGGCCGGTATTCCGCAGCCAGGAACACGGTCATGGGATCGTCGGCGGGCACTCGAACGAAACCGGTGCCCTCCGGTCCGCCGTACCGTTTCACCCACGCCGACGCCAGGCCGAACTCATCGAGGCCCAGCACGGTGATCGACTTATCGGGCTCGATACCCCAGCCCGAGCGCCAGCGCGGTTGAAGCCCCCACTGCCTGCCCGCGTCTGTGGCGCGCACACCGCGCTGGTCGAACATCGCTGCCTCGTGCGGAACGCCCAACAGCTTCGATGCGTTGCCCCATTTGAGCGCAGCGAGTCCGCCAGGGCTTCCAGTTTTGGGGTCTCGAGGAAAGAGGACCGGCGGAATCCCCGGCCACACGACCTTGCCACCCGCATCCAAGTAGCGCCGCAGCGGCGAGCGCTCGAAGGCTATCGTGTCCACGGCCGGCGGCGGCAGATGATCCACCGCGAACACCAGCACGCTCGGCTCGCGGTCGGAGATTCGTGCCTGGAGGAAATCGCCTAACGCCTTCTCGTCCAGGACCTGATAGCCGCGATTGTTGAAGTATCGCGACAGCAACACGGGATCGGGCACCGATGCGGACTTGATGTACGTGGAGTCGAAGAAGACCGCGCGATGGACCGCTGTCGGGGACACGCGGAGTGCGTACACACCGCCGTCCGTGCTTCCCACGAACACCAGGTCGCCGGACAGCGCAGGCGACGAGTAGACCGTACTTGCCGTTCGGAAGCTCCACAGCAGCTGGCCCGACTTTCGGTCGAACGCGTTGACACGGCCAGCGCCATCGCCGGAGTAAATCATGGTTCCCGCGACGGCGGGCGACGACCACGTCACGCCCGTCTTCGTCCGCCAGAGCTCCTTGCCCGAGCCAGCGTCGAGCGCCTGGACGAACTGCGCGTCGGAGCTGCCTGCGTACACTACGCCGTCCACCACCGCGGGCGACGTGTTGATCCACGAGACCTTGTGGTCGAACCGCCACCGCTCCGTGCCCTTCTCGGCGTCGATCGCGTAGATCCATCCGTCGCGCGCGCCGACGAACACGGTTCCATTCGCCACCGCCGGTGACGCCTGCACGGTTCGGCGGTCGAACCCGAAATCTCCCGAGTTCAGCTTCACGCCCTCGGTCTCGAACTTCCATTTCACGGCGCCACTCTGGCGGTCGAACGCATAGACGCGCCCGTCCGCCGAACCGACGTATACGCGCGACGCGTCGACGGCGGGCGACGCGCGGACGCGACCATCGGTCTGCGCGTGCCATTTCACTTTGCCCGTGGCGGCGTTTACCGCGTATACCCGCCCGTCGCCCGCGCCAAAGAACACCGTGCCCCGATCGAATGCGGGCGATGACGTGTAGACGTCGCCACTCTCGTGACCCCACGGCCACGCCATGAGGCGACCCGTCGTGAACGTCCAGCGCTGCCGCCCGGTCGCGGCGTCGACGGCGAAGAACTCGCCGTCCCGCGTGCCGAAGTACACTGCGCCACCGCCCACCGCAGGTGACGAGAAAATCGGGTTGTGCGCGTCGAACGCCCACTTTCGCGTTCCGGTGGCCCCATCGAGCGCATAGAGGTGCCCGTCACCACTCCCCACGTACACGGTCTGGCCGACCACGGTGGGCGACGACACCACGTCGCCTTCCGTCATGAACCGCCACTGCAATCCCGCGAGCGATTGTCCGGGCGAGGCGACGTACACCCCGCTGTGCGCAGCGTTGCCTCGGAACATCGCCATGCCCGACGGAGCCTGGGCGGCGGTTGATCGCGACCAGGCGGACAGGAAAACGACGACGCCGAGCGCGAGCGCGCGACGGCGGTGAGCTACGAGGGTCCCTGCGATCATCGGTCGGCTTCTCCATGGTGGCGAATCGGCGTATGACTCGCGTCTGGGTGGCCGAACGACAAGTGGGTGAGGAGCGCGATGCGTGCGAGCAGGGGCGACCTGGTCGGACTTTGGGGTGAAGTGATGGAGGTGGTCTGGTCTGACCTGCGACCTCAGCGCTTTGCGACCCAGGCGGGGATCGTGATGAACACCAGCTTGAGCCCGAACCAGACGGCGAACATCAGGATCTCCATCATCATGAGGCTCAGCATCGTCAGCATCACGAGCGCGACGAGCGAGAGACCGAACGCCAGCGCGAGCAGCGGCCCGATGAGGAGACCGAGGACCAGACTCGCGATCACGGTCCCCTTGTTCCAGAAGTCGCTCCGGGTCTGCGCGTCCGACACGTTCGTGGCACCGAGCGCGCGAAGCCGGCGCAGTCGCTTGTGGAGCTTGGGGTGCATGCGGCCGAACTGCCCGATGACGGCGTCGTCGCCGCTGGTGCTGCCCGGCCACACGATGAACAGGAACTCGAGGCCGCCCGCGCCCTTCACCAGTGCCGTGCGCGAGATGCTGAGCTTGTGGAGCGCGCCCGCGAGCCCATTCGGGTAGCGCGTGAGCTGCACGGCCATGGCGTCGGCCAGGTGTCGCCGCGCGCGCCACATAAAGGACACGATGGGTCCGATCAGCACGACGGAGGAGATGAAGATGGCAAACCGAACGACCTGCGCGCCGAGCATGAGGGGCAGCATGGCCATCACGTAGGCCTTCTCGAAGATGTTCGGCTGGCGTTGGCCACGCCCGCGCGAGCCGGAGGACGCCGACATCACGCGCTCGCCAATGTCGGTGGGGTCGGCGTCTTCGTTCTGCGAGCCGCGGAGCAGTGCTTCGCTCGCGAACTCCGCCTCCCAGACATCCACTTCGCGCCGCTGCGGCCGGAAGGCGACCTTGAACGCGCGCCAGATAGCCTTCCGCGCGTGGCGTTGCACCGGCGCGTCGAGCGCGAGGGCGAGCGCGCCCCATGTCTGGTAGATCGAGTAGATGATCGACGCGATCCTGAGGTCGCCGTTTCCCACCGACCCGATGAGGTGGGCGATGACAGCCTGCGTCTCATCTCGGTCTAGAGTATCGAGGAGCCCGCGCGTGACCAGGATGGTCGAATCATCGACGTGGAGGCCGGTGATCGCGGCGTTCGTCTCGGGGGTGTCGATGAGGAGGACTCTGGGCGGCTTCACGCCCGCGGCCACGGCCATCTCCTCGACGAGGTTCCCGAGCTGCTGCTCCTCCAGGTCGCGCGTCTTCAGGGGTCGCGCACCGATGCGGTCGAGCGACCAGCCGACGCCGACTCGCCCGAGAAGGCCGCGGACCGCGATCCAGGTGGCGAGGGTCGCGACGGCTCCGGGGACGACGAGGACCGAGATGCCGAGGACGATGCGGAGCACGTCGCGGGCGGCGCCACCCTTGTCGATCGCGTCGACGGCGCGCGGAATCGCTTCGGCGAGCGTCCGCAGCCCGGTCCAGGTGGTGGGATGGAGCGGGACGAAGGCGTTGACGATGTAGGCGACGAGGAGCGCGAACGAGTAGACGAGCGGCGTGACGACGATACAGGCCGGGATCCCGGTGAGGATGGCCGCGAACGCGGCAAAGGCGGAGAAGCGCCAGCTTTTCCGCCGATACCGACGCTGCTCGTCCTCGAAGTGGACCCGGTCGACCGGGCCCGGAATCGAGGCGTGGGGCGACGCCGTGAGGGTCATGCGGCGCCCGGGCTGTCCGCGATCACCGTGATCGCGTTAGGCGCGCCCCGCCGCGGCGGCTGCCGGCGCGCGCCCGTTGTCGCCGACGTGGTCGCGGACGAACGTGAGCCAATCGTGGCGGTCCGCGACGCGTCCGTGGACGACGTCGAGGAAGTGACGCTGGATCCGTTCGGTGACGGGCCCGCGTCGGCCGCGGCCGATGGTGATCCGGTCGACGCTTCGCACCGGCGTCACCTCCGAGGCGGTGCCGGTGAGGAAGACTTCGTCGGCGCCGTACAGCATCTCGCGCGGGATGGGCTGCTCTCGCACCGGGATCTCGAGGTCGCTCGCGAGATTCAGGATGGCGTCGCGGGTGATGCCGGCGAGGAGGGTTCCGTTCACGGGCGGCGTGATGACGGTGCCGCCGGAGACGACGAACACGTTCTGGCCGGAGCCTTCGCTCAGCAGGCCGTCGGTGCCTAACGCGATCGCCTCCTGGAAACCGTTCGCCAGCGCCTCGATCTTGATCAGCTGGCCGCTCAGGTAGTTGCCAGCGATCTTGGCAATGGCGGGTATGGTGTTCGGCGCTACCCGCTGCCAGGAGGAGACGCAGGCATCGATGCCGTTCTCGAGGGCGCCTTCGCCGAGGTACGCCCCCCACGGCCAGCACGGGAGGTAGACGTGGATGGGGCTCGCGAACGGCACCATGCTCGACGCCCCGTAGCCGCGCAGCACCATCGGGCGAATGTAGCACGCCTCGAGCCCGTTCTTCTCGACGAGCTGGCAGCAGGCGGTGATGAGGTCGTCGGTGGAGTACGTGACGTCCATGCGGTAGATGCGGCACGATACCATCAGGCGCCGGAGGTGTGCGTCGAGTCGGAAGATGGCGGGCCCGCGCGGCGTGTCGTAGCACCGGATGCCTTCGAACACGGCGGAGCCGTACTGCATGGAGTGGGAGAGGACGTGCACGTTGGCGTCGTCCCAGCGGACGAACGTTCCGTCGCGCCAGATCCAGTCGGTGGCGGTGAGTTGGCTCATGTCAGCCTTGGGAAGCGGGTGGGTTGAACATTATCCGCATCGCGGGGCTCGTCGAGGTCATCTCGCCACGGGGCAGTTCGAGATCATCGTGGCGCAGGCGCGGGCACTCGGCTCCGGCGGCCACCGCTCGCGACGTTCGAGCCAACGGGCACGCGGGCCCTCTCACGGCGAGTGGCTCGGCCCCGTTGTCTCTCACTGCTCGCTCGACGCCGCCTGCGCCGAGCGCCCGCGCCCGACGGCACCCGGCTCGACCCAGAGAGTGC
>DASUGD010000197.1:0-4077 GCA_036274195.1 Gemmatimonadaceae bacterium
CGTGTCTCGCAGCGGGGTGACCTTCGCAGTCCAGTCGGCGTTCTCACGGTATTCCCCGGCCAGGCGCGCGGAGACCTGCGAGAGCGCCGTGCGCGCCTGATCGATGGTCACCCCGGGAGCGAGCCGAGCGAACGTGAAGAGCCCCTTCTCGCTCCGCCGGCTCGTGCCGTCGAGCTCACGCAGCGGGATCCAGAGCTCACTCTGCTGGGGGAACTTGAACGCCGGGGGCATCACGCCGATCACCGTGTGCGCGATCTCGTTGAGCATGAGCGTCTTCCCGACGATCGTCGGGTCGCGGCCAAACCGGCGCTGCCAGAGGCCATCGCTCAGGAGGACGACACGGTCCGCGCCCGGCTTGTCTTCATCGGCGCGGATCAGGCGGCCGAGGGCCGGCTTGACCCCGAGCATCGGGAAGAGGTTCCACGTGATCGCGCTGCCCTCGAGGCGCTCCGGCTCGTTGACGTTCGCCAGCGTGAGCGACCGCCCCTGCACCGCGCCGATATCCGTGAAGACGTTCGATTCGCTGCGCCAATCCACGAGATTCGGCCAGGCGACGCCCGCCCGGCCGTCATTCCTGGTGTTCAGCTCCTCGAGAACGACGAGGCGCTCCGGATCCGTGAACGCGAACGGCCGGAGCAGAATGGCGTTCACGACGCTGAAGATCGTGGTGTTGACACCAATGCCGATCGCCAGACACGCGACGGCAATGAGGGCGAACATCGGGCTGCGCGACAGCGTCCGGAAGGCGTACCGCACGTCCTGCAGGAACGTATCCATAGAGCGGTTTCTCGGGAGGGTACAGCCTCTACGGCCTCTCGCGTCGCGATGGTTTCAGCGGTGGGACGGACGAGAGGAAACAGCAGTCCCAAGTGGGCCAGTCATCAGTCGTTGGCTGTCAGGCATCAGGTCCCGTTGCCTTTGATCTCTCGCGCGAGGCCCCACAACTTTGCCCGGTGGGATCTGATGCCTGATGCCTAACAACTGTCAACTGGCGCGCTTGGTACTGGCAGTTGACTCGCTGCGAAAATTACGACTCGGGCAGCAGCCGCACCTGCACGTAGCGGGACTCGTCGAGGTACTTGCGCGCCGCGTCGCGCAGGAACGTGGGGGTGAGCATCGCCCGCAGCTCGTCCCGCTTGAGCGTCAGCCGGGGGTCCAGACCGTAGCGCGCCGCCGCCGCGAGCGTGTTCACCCAGAACGCGTTCTGTCTCACTTCCGTCTCCTCACCGCGTCGCTGGATCTCGCGCACCTTCTCGACCTCCTCGGCCGTCGGGCCGTCGCGCTTGATCCGCTCGATCTCCCGGAACACGGCCGCTCGCAACGTGTCCGCGCGCTCGGGCGACGAGCCGAAATCCACGGTTACCGTATACTGCTGTCGCGGGTCGCGTTCGCTCGATTGGCTCACGGACACATCGTAGGTCCCGCCCAGGTCCTCGCGCAGCACATCGCGGAAGCGCATGCGGAGCACCTCCACCAGCGATGCCAGTGCATAACGATTCGGGCGGGTCCACTCGAACGGGCCGTCGAACACGATGACGGTGCGTGACTTCGGCTCCGTTCCCCGTTTCACGTCGCGCGTGACGATGCCTGTCGGCAGTTGCACGCCGATGTCCTTCCAGGTCTCCTTGCGGCGGGTCGCTGGCAGCCCCCCCAGCCACGTGAGCACGAGTGGCTTGATCGAGTCGAGCGTGAAGTTCCCGACGATCACGAACGTGAAATCGCTCGCGTCGGAGAACCGGTCGCGATAGAACCGCATCGACGCGCCGAGGTCGAGCGAGTCGATCGTCGCAACAGACACCGGGGCGGATCGCGGGTGATGGCTCGCGAGTGTGACGGAGAGCGTGTCGTCGAACACCTGCTCCGGCGAGGCTCCGCGATTGGCGATCGCCGCGCGAAACCGCTGCTTGAGCGCAACCACCGCGGTGCTGTCGGCCCTCGGCGCCGTGAAATAGAGGTACATGAGCTGGAAAACGGTCTGCAGATCCTTCGGAGATCCTCGACCGTACATCTGCTCGCTGAGCTCACCAATGCTGGGGAACGCGCTCGCCGCCTTGCCCGCCAGCGCCTTCTGGAGGTCGACCTGATTGAAGTCCCCCACGCCGCCTTCCGTGACGAGCGTCGTCGCCTCACGGGCACGCGGGAATTCGGCAGGCGTCAGCAGTGACGCGCCGCCCGGGCTCGTGCCGAGGATGATGACTTCGTCGGCCTTGAAGTCGGTGGGCTTGAGGATGACGCGAACGCCGTTCGAGAGCATCCAGTTCGTCACCCCGAGCTCGGCGATCTTCGACGTCGAGACGATCGAGGCCGGCTTTGGCGCGCGCGAAACGAGCGGGCGCGACGCGTTGCCGTCGTCGTACGCCGCGAGCTGGCGGTTTGCGACGGAGTCGAACACGGCGAGCAGTTGAGTCGGAGTCGGCACGGTGACCCCCTCCTTCTCCGGCGCGTTCACCGTGATCACACGATTCCTGGTCGCGAGCCAGTCGCTCGCGAGGCGATTCACGTCGGCCAGCGCTATGGCCGGGACGAGCCGCTGCGCGAGCGGATACTCGTACTCGATACCGGGGATCGCTTCCTGCTCGAGGAAGTTGCGAACGAGCTCTCCCACGAGCGCCGCCGATTGTCGCTTGTCACGCTCGGCGTACGTCCGCTCGTAGGAGCGGAGGAGGTTCTGCTTCGCGCGCGCCAGTTCGGATGCCGTGAAGCCGTGCTTCTGGACACGCACCGCTTCGGCGAGCACGGCGTCCAGTCCGCGCAGCACGCCACCGTCCGGGACGTACGCGGTCAGCGTGAAGGCATCCCGGTCGCCAATGAAGGCGCTCTTCCCGCCACCGGCGGCGATGAACGGCGCGTCGGGCTTCTGGCGAATCTCGTCGAGCCGATCGTTCAGCATCTGGCTGAACAGCGCCTCGGTGAGGTCCTGCCTGTAGCCACCGACCGTGGTGGAGTTCCGGTGCGGCATCTTGAAGTACACCGACGTGGTGGTGTACTCCGCTTCCTTGTCCGTCGCGATCGCGACCAACGTGGAGTCCTGGTCGGGGACGCCATACTTCGTTCGCGCTCGCGCGTTAGGCTTGGCAGGCACGTCGCTCAGGTGCGACTTGATGAGCTGCTCGATCGCTGCCGGGTCGAAGTCCCCGACGGCAACGACCGCCATGAGGTCGGGCCGATACCAGTCCGCGTAGAAGCGCGAGAGAGCCGCCGGGTCGAACGTTTCGAGCGTCTTCTTGTCGCCAATGGGAAGGCGCTCGGCGTACCGGGAGCCCTTGAGCAGGATGGGGAACTGCTTGTCCGCCATGCGCGCATCCGCCCCGCGCCCGAGGCGCCACTCCTCGATGACGACCCCACGCTCCTTCCTGATCTCGGCGGTGTCGAGCGTCATGCTGCGCGCCCAGTCCTCGAGGATGTCGAACGCCTTGCCCTCGATGCTCGTGGAATCGGTCGGGATCTGCAGCTCGTAGATGGTCTCGTCGAAGCTGGTCGACGCGTTGATGTCGGGCCCGAAGCGCATGCCGACCGACTCGAGGTAGCTGACGAGCTGGTTCTTCGGAAAGCGCGCGGTCCCGTTGAATGCCATATGCTCGAGGAAATGGGCGAGCCCGCGCTGGTCGTCGTCCTCGAGAATCGAGCCCGCGTTCACGACGAGCCGGAGCTCGGCGCGCTTCTCGGGTTTGGCGTTCTTGCGGATGTAGTAGCGGAGGCCGTTAGGCAGCGTGCCGACGATGACGTGCGGGTCGCGCGGCAGCAGTGCGGCACTCGACGTGTCGATCGTGGCTGCCGAGGGTCCGGAGACAGCCTGGGCAACGGCGAGCCCGTTGAACGAAACGATCGAGGCAGAAAGCAAGGCGGCCTGGATGGCCAGGCGTCGCCAGAAGATTCCGATCATGGAGTGATTCCGAGGGTGAGGCGTACCGTAGACTACTATGGCGGCAGTCCACGAACTACGGGGACGGGGGACGGACGCCGGGCGACGGCGAAACGGCGGGTCATTCCGAGCGGAGCGCCGCAGGCGCGGAGGCGAGGAATCGCCGTCGTCCCGAGCGAGGGGCCAGTCCCTGCGTCGGGAGGGCCCGTCATCCC
>DASUGD010000198.1:0-18689 GCA_036274195.1 Gemmatimonadaceae bacterium
CTCCTTGCGCTCGCGAATGACGTCGTAGTCCACGACCTTCGTTCGAACAGCGTTGCGCAATTCATGAAACGTCAGGAAGAAGGCGTCTTCCCGGTCGCGCAGCACGTTCGACTCCACGAGACGATCGGCTTCCCTCATCAGCGCACGCTTGTACGCGAAATAGCGGTTGACGAGAAAGTATTTCGGATATTCGCGGAACCCGACGAATGTGCGGACGCGATCGATCATCCGTTTGACCTCCAGCGCCTTCTCGTCCCCGTCCGGCAACAATCGCACACGTTGAAGCAGCTCGGCTTCCTTCTTTCGCGCCGCCTCGAGCCCGTGCTCGAATCGCCGCTGAGCCTCGCCGGGCTCGAAGTTCCTGATGTTGCCGAGGATCAGGGGGACGAGCGTGGTCGGGCGCTCACTCCACCGCGGTCGCGTGATGTCGATCTCGCCTACAGCACGCATGCCGTACTTGCCGAGCCAACCGAGAATCGCGTCTCGTGACTTCTGTCCGCCGGGAAGTGCGGGAAGCTCGTCGAGAAAATCCTCGTCCTGGACCTTCCGAAGAAACGCCACGACTTCCCCCTGCGGACGAATGACGTCGGCCACGTCCAGGAGCTCGAGTCCCATCGCCGACGTGACGTTGTTAGGCACGGACTGGGTGAGGGTATCGGCGGCGTTCTTTTCGCCGAGCCATTCTTCCAGGTGGTCGTTGAGCCAGGCCGCGGACTCAATACCCGCCCAGATGACCTGCATGCTTCGCGGATCGAACGAGACGCTTTTCCGCGCTTGCATATCCGCCACGATGAAGTCGAAGACCTCGGTGCCGGATCTCTCGCCGATCTCGCGCGTGAGCTGCTCGATCGACGCGCGACCGTGCGCGATCAGCTCATCGACGATCGCGGGGTCAGTCTCGATCGGGGAGGACCATTCGGCCACCGGCGGACCGGCGTTCGGGGCGCCCGGCACGAGCGGGATGAAGTCACGGTCGATGATGGTCTGGAGCGCGCCCCTGATCAGCGGATCGGACTTGCCCAGCGTGGCAAACAGACTCGCGCGTCCCGCCGACGACGCCAACGCTCGCGAGATGTCGACGAAGATTCGCCCACCGGCTTCGTGCATGGGCGCCGCCGCGGTCAGCTGCCACACCGAGATGCCGAGCGGCTTCATCGCGTCGGTCATCATCTGCTGATGCCCGGTCGAGACGAAGACATGGTTCTCGCCGTCGCTCAGGGCCGGAATTGGAAACAGCGTGGTGATCGGTCGGCTCTGGACAAACTGGAAGTCATCGTCGGTCAGGCACCATTCGATGTCCTGCGGCCGACCGAAGTGCGCTTCGATGCGCCGGCCCAACTGCACCAGCCGGATCATCTGCCGGTCGGTCAGCGATGGCTGCTGGCGCCGCTCCGGCTCGATCTCCTCCTGTCGCGTGCCGCCTAACGCGGATGCCTGCACGGCCAGTTGCTTGCTGCCGATCGTCCGGGCGATCACCTGGCCGTCGCGCACCTTGTACACGTCGGCGTTCACGAGGCCCGACACGAGGGCCTCGCCGAGGCCGAAGCTGGCGTCGATGGAGGCGACGTTGCGGTTGCCGGTGACCGGATCGGCGGTGAACAGGATGCCGGACACCCGCGGGAACAGCATGCGCTGCACGACCACCGCCATGAAAACCGCTCGGTGGTCGATGCCGTTCCGCAGACGATAGGTCACCGCTCGCTCGGTGAACAGGGACGCCCAGCAACGACTCACGTGCTGAAGGACCGCCGCCGTCCCGACGACGTTGAGGTAGGTATCCTGCTGCCCCGCGAACGAGGAAGTCGGTAGGTCCTCGGCCGTCGCGCTGGATCGAACGGCGTAGGCGGCTTGCTCGCCGAGCGCGGAGAGCGCGTTGGCTATCGCCTGAGCGACGTCGTCGGGGATGGCGACCCCCTCGATCGTGCGGCGGATCTCCGCACTGGCTTCACGAATGCGGGCGTGGTCGTCGGGTTCCAGGCGAGCGAGTCGCTCGAGCCGATCGCTGACCGAGGGCGCTCGCGCCATCATCCGCTGGAAGGCGTCCGTCGTTATGCAGAAGCCCGCCGGCACGTCGAGCCCCTCGATGCGGGAAAGCTCTCCGAGGTGCGCGCCCTTGCCGCCAACGACGGCGACCTGCGTCTGGTCGATCTCCGGAAAGCTCAACACGTAGCGGCCCATCTACTCACTCCTTGTACGCTCGCTCGGGAACGTCGTGGCCCCTCGCGCGAGAGGCTGAAACTGGGCCTGCGACACTACCGAGCGACCCGGGGCTTGCCGCAAGTCCCCGGCTGGGCTATAGACTGAACGTGGCGAGGGGAGACCCCTCGCCTTTCGCTTGTCTTCTCTCTCGCGCGTCCTTCGATCGAGCCCTGCCACCACGCCACCGTGTTCTGGCTGGGGCGCGATCGAACCGTGACGCAACGCGTAGCCCGCATCCTCCTGAACTTGGCATCGTCTTGGATGCCTCTCATATTTTGAGGGCGCGTCCACGGCGAGCCGACTTGCCAATGGGTCACGACGTCGTGCCTTGGCTAGCGGTACCCTGTGCCTCAGGACGGAATGCGGTCTGGTTCGGTACGCCGCGCCATCGAAGTGTTCTCGTTCGTGCTCAGCCTCGCGGCGCCGGCACTCGGCCAGCCGCGTCGCGTTGTGCTGCTGTACGACGAGCGCACCCAGCTTCCCGGGCTTGCCGCGCTCGACGCGCGCCTTACTCAGGTCCTGACCTCGGGTCTGCCAGACCTGGAGGTATATCGGGAAGCGATGGACCTCTCCCGCTTCCAATCGGACACATACCCGACGCAGCTGAAGGATTTCCTGCGAGCGAAATACGCAGGCAAGCATATCGATGTCGTGATTGCGGCGATGGGCCCGGCGCTGGACTTCATGCTGGCTCATGGCAGCGAGGTGTTCCCCGGCTCCCCGATTGTGTTCTGTGGGATCGATCGACGAGAGCTCGGCGATCGGAAGCTGCCGTCCAACGTGACAGGTGTACTGCTGAAGCGAGAATTCGCCCCGACGCTCGCGTTGGCTCTCGCCCTGCACCCGCGTACGAGGCGCGTGGAGTTCGTTGCCGGAAGCTCGGAGTTCGACCAGCGCCTGACGGACGCGGCGCGGGCGGAGTTTGCGGCGCAAGCGAACCATCCGCCCATCCATTACTTGATCGGATTGCCGCTAGCCGAGCTCCTCGATACGCTGGCGAAGCTCCCTTCCCGTACGGTGGTGCTGTACTCGACCATGTTCGCGGATGACCGAGATCAGGCATACGTACCGCACCAGGTGGCGGAACGAATCGCGGCGACGGCAAGGGCGCCGGTCTACGCATTCATGGACCAATACCTCGGTCGCGGTATCGTAGGCGGCCATCTGTACAGCGTCGATGCTCACGGCGAGGAAGCCGCAAGTCTGGCCCTCAGAATCCTTCGTGGGGCGCGGCCGTCGGATATTCCGCCGGTCGAACGAGCCTCGAGTATCGACATGTTCGACTGGCGCGAGCTGACGCGATGGGGAATAGACGAAGCCCGTCTACCTTCCGGGAGCGTCGTACGGTTTCGCGAGATGTCGCCGTGGGAGCGCTACCGGACGACGATCATCGTGACTGCTGGTGTGCTCGTCCTGCAGTCTGTGCTGATCGTCGCGCTGTTGCTCGAGCGGCGCGTGCGACGTCGCGCGCAGGCCGCGCTGCTGGAAAGTCAAGCGCGCGCGGAGATCGCGGGGATGTCGTTAGGCGTCGGGTTCTGGAGCTGGGATCCCGATCGCGACCGCGTGTGGCTCTCGGAACAGTGCGCCCGCCTGTTGGGATTCGATCGACGGTCGTACCCGCCGCTCGTCCGCTTCCTGGATACCGTGCGGCCGCACACCGGCGGATCGCTGAGCGATGGATTCGAGCAGGCGCTGCGTGGCGGTACACCATTCGATGGCGAGTGGGCAGTCGCGACACCCGCAGGCGGCACGCGGTGGATCGCCGGCGCGATTCGCACCAGCGCGGACGCTCATGGAAGACGACGGGTGACGGGCGCGCTCGTCGACGTGACCGAGCGACGCTCCGCCGAACGGCTCGTCGAAGAGCAACGCCGAGAGCTCTCGCACCTGGGGCGAGTTGCGATCGTCGGCGAGTTGTCGGGCGCGCTGGCGCACGAAATCAACCAGCCGCTGGCGGCGATCCTCGCGAACGCCGTCGCCGCGCAGCGCCTGCTGGAGGGCCACGAAATCGACACGGCTGAACTGCACGCCATCCTCGACGACATCGAGTCGGACGATCGTCGCGCGGGGGCGGTGATCCAGCGTGTTCGTGGCCTCGTCAAGAAGGATGAGGGCGAAATGCAGCTCGTGCTCGCGAACGACGTCGTCGGTGAGGTGCTCGAGCTCGCACACAGCGACCTGGTCCACCGCGGTGTGGCCGTCACCACGCGGCTGCTGCCTTCGGCGCCGGCCGTCTTCGCGGACCGCGTGCAGCTGCAGCAGGTTCTGTTGAACCTCATCATGAATGCGTGTGACGCGATGAGCAACGTGCCCGCGGGTGAGCGGGTTCTGGTGATCGCCACCTCAGCGCAGGACAGCATCGTCCGAATCGCCGTCCACGACAGCGGGACCGGCATCGCCGCCGATTCACTCGATACGGTGTTCGAGCCTTTCGTGACGTCGAAGAAGAACGGGCTCGGTCTCGGCCTCGCGATCTGTCGCTCCATCGTGCGGTCGCACGGCGGGAACATGTGGGCGTCGAACAATCCCGATCGCGGCGCTACGATCGTCGTCTCGCTCCCGCTCGCGACCGAGCCACGGACCAACTCGCGCGATCAGCGAGGCTCGCCGCCGAGCCCCAACACGGTGTCCACCGCGGCGACCAGCGACGCGGGGGTGAACGGCTTCTCGAGCAGCTCGACGGGCTCCGACATGTCGAGTCCCGCGACGGCGTCGGCGAAGTAGCTCGACACGTACACCACCGGCAACCGCGGATTCGACGCGCGAAGGCGCGTGACGAGCTCGCGTCCTCCCATGTCGGGCATCACGATGTCGGTGACGACGACGTCGATGGTCTGGCCGTTCGACATCGCTTCCTGCCATCGCGCGAGCCCCTGCTGCCCGGTGGGCGCGTCGATCACCGTGTGGCCCTCGTCCTGTAACAAACGGCGGGCCAACCGGCGTACGGCGTTGTCGTCCTCGACGAGCAGGACACAATGGCGACCCGGCCTGGAATCGGGTTCGCGGATGGAATCGTTAGGCCTTCGCATGATGGTCGACCCTGCCACCGCGGTCAGTGCGGGTCCACGGAGGTCGGGAGCTCGTACCAGATCTCGACCAGGTGCCCGTCGCGGTCTCGGGCGAAGAGATAGGGCTCTCCGGGAACAAACTCGCCCTGTTCTTCGACCGAACCGCCGGCGTCGATGACCGCCTTCGCGGCCGCGTCGATGTCGCGAGGGTCGGTCAGCCGGAAACCGAAATGCGTGATCGAACCGGTTTCCCGCGCCGGCATCTCGCCTTGCTCGAACACGAGCACGTCGCGCGCCCCGGGGGTTTGCGCCTGCAGGAAATCGGCGCGCCTGAACACCGCGACCATGCCGAACACCGACTCGTAGAACCCAAACGCGCGGTCGACGTCCCTGACGGTGAGCGCGAGGTGCGTGAGGCCGAACGTGCGAACCATGAACCCTCTCGAGACAGCGTCGAGTACCGGCGGAGTGTCTACCCGCATCGCTCGATCCATTCGACCTCGGGCACACGGCCCGCGCGGAACCGAGTAACCCGCCCGTTCTCCGTCTCGAATACCATACGCCGGAGCGAATCGGCCGGCGAGGTGGATCGCACCGTCAGGTATTGGCCGCCGCTAACGTACTTGTGCGGCGTCGCCGTCATGCGCGCGCCGTACGCGGCGGCGACCTTGGCAGCGCTGTCGCCTACCGCGACCCCGGCGTCGGTCCGGACGCCTGCGCTGTCGACGTCAATACGCGCGACCTGTCCGTGCGAGAGCATGACCGCGACGCCGGGCGGAGCGCTGGCGGGTCGAACGTAACTACAGTCGGCGGTGGGGTTTGCTCCCGGAACATTGCCGATGGCGCGTCGCAGCTCGTCGACGGTCATGCCGACGCGGATCGCGCCGATCCCATCGGGTGTCGCGATCCACGCGGTGTTGGGGGCTGACCGCTGGGGCTCGGAGGAACAACTCGCGGTCACGGTAACAAATGCCGCGAGCGTCGATCTCGTCCACATGGAGCTCTCTTCGGTTGAGTCGGCCTCGGCGTTGCGATTCCTGTGCCGGGCCGAGGCCGGCCATGTCTCCGGGCGTTAGGTCCATTCGGCGCGCCGACCCGACTGGCGCTGCATTCCTCGACGAATTGGCAGCGAGCGGTGGAGGCGGCGCGGCCATTGCAATCATTCCACGAGGCGCTGGTCGCCGCCGATCGACGCGCTTGCCTTGGAGCCCTGACACCTCCGTGCGGAGCACGATCGGATGCGGCCAGCCGACGCCATCTTCGCTGCGCATCCCAACCATCGCACGGTTGGCGACGCTGCTGCCGGCGCGCTCGACCTGGCGCCTGTCGCGTTAGGCGTGCCGGTCTGCGCCCTCTGCCGCGACCCGGAAGCAGCGCCGACGCTCGCGGGCGACCGGGCCTACGGCCCGGATCATCTCTACCTCGTCTGCGACCGGTGCGGTGGACGTTGGCAACGCTGGGACGCCTGAGGACCCCAGTGGGATCGATCCGCCCGCCGCAACGAAAAACCCGCTCTCGCCCTCCTGGCGGGGCGCCGCGGCCGGCGCAACCGAGCTAGATTCGGCCTACCCGTCGACCTGTCCGGGGTCGTCGACTCAATGCGTTCAACCCGCGCCCCGTCATGGAGACGAGGTGTGACCTCAACGCCACGCCAGCTCACGGGAGGCCTTCTGACTCGCATTCGAATCACCGGTGTGCCCATGGACCTCGGCGCGAGCCGGCGTGGGGTCGACATGGGGCCGTCTGCCCTGCGCGTGGCCGATCTCGCGAGGCGGCTCGAGGCGCTCGGCCACGAGGTCGAGGCGGATGACGACGTTTCTGCACCGCTGCCCGAAGTGCTGTTGAACCGAAGCACGGCGCAACCGGGTCCGGTGGGCGCCTTTCTGCCCTCGATCACCGCGACGTGCATCGAGCTGGCGCGCGTGACGGCGGACGCGGTGATGGCGGGCGCCGTTCCCGTCACGGTGGGCGGCGACCATTCGATCGCCGCGGGGTCGATCGCGGGTGCGGCGGTGGCGCTCGCTCAGCGAGGACAGCGGCTGGGGGTCATCTGGCTCGACGCGCACGGTGACGCGAACACGCCCGAGTCTTCGGCGAGCGGCAACATCCACGGGATGCCGCTGGCGCATCTCCTGGGACACGGCGACGCGATGTTCGCGGGGATCTCGGCCGCGCTTGGCGGTCCTTCGCCGGCGGTGCTTCCGGCGCACGTCGCGCTGGTTGGCGTGCGCGATCTCGACGAGCCGGAGCGGCGGCACCTTCGCGAATGGGGGGTGACGACCTTCACCATGCGCGCGATCGATGAGCGCGGCTTGCGAGCCGTCATGCAGGATGCGCTGGCGATCGCCGGGACCGACACCGGTGGCGTGCACGTCTCGATGGACCTCGACTGGCTCGACCCCGTGCACGCGCCGGGCGTAGGAACACCGGTGTCAGGTGGCGCGACGTATCGCGAGGGGCACCTGGCGATGGAGATCGTCGCGGACAGTGGGCGCCTAACGTCGCTCGACGTGGTGGAGGTGAACCCGGTGCTCGACACGCAGAACCGGACGGCCGAGCTCGCGGTCCAATTGGTGTTGAGCGCGTTCGGCTTGCGAATCATTTGACGGGCGACGAGCGACGGGCGACGGGCGACGGGCGACTGCCGGGGACGGGGGACGGGGGACGGGCGACGGGCGACGGAAAGTGCGCGTCGATTGCGCGGGCGAAGCCTCGGTCTATATTCGCCGCGGCGAACACGAGGCGAGTGATGCACGAAGACGAGACGGCGGGGCAGGGAAAGGGCGACACGGCCAACGGCACAAGGAGTGACCATCCGGCCGAAGAACGAAATGGCCTCGTCACGCGGCGCGGGCTGATCGCCGCGGCGGCCGCGTCGGCCGGCGGGGCGATTCTGGCGCGGCTGCCCGCGGAGGCGCAGGCGCCGGCGACTCGAGCGGCACCAGCCGGCCCATCCGTGCAAGCTCCCAGTCCGGCTCCCGTCAGTGGCGCGTTCGAGCTCGCCGACGTTCCCGCCGATCCGACACGCGCGCCCGGGCCGCCCACGTCGGCGTTAGGCGCACGTTCGCCGTTCGAGACGCCGGCACGTTCGCCGGCCGGGGTACTCAGCGGCTCGTCGTACACCCCGCTGCATGAGCTCACCGGCACGGTGACACCAAGCGATCTGGTGTTCGAGCGACACCACGCGGGCGTCGCGCTGATCGATCCGGCCAAGTACGAGCTGCTGATTCACGGCCTCGTCGAGCGCCCGACGGTCTTCACGCTGGACGATCTGCGACGCCTGCCGTCCGAGTCGCGCACGTGCTTTCTCGAGTGTTCGGGCAACGGGCGCGGTGCGTTCAAGACGCCAAAACGAGAGATGAGCCCTCAGGCTGTGGACGGCCTGACGAGCAGCGGTGAATGGACTGGTGTCCCGCTGGCCGTATTGTTTCGCGAAGTCGGCGTGCGTCGCGGTGCGTCGTGGATCAGGGCCGAGGGCGGTGATGCGTCACGGCTGTCGCGAAGCGTGCCGGTGGAAAAGGGCCTCGCGGACGCAATGATCGCGTTCGCGTTCAACGGGGAACCGTTGCGACCGGCGAATGGCTACCCCGCGAGACTCCTGCTTCCGGGCTACGAGGGCAACGCGAACATCAAGTGGGTCCGCCGCATCGAGCTGGCCGACAGCCCTGGCATGTTCCGCGATGAGACGTCCAAGTACACCGATCCGCTCGCGAACGGGACGGCCCGGCAGTTCAGTCTGGTGATGGATGCGAAGTCGATCATCACGGCGCCGGCGCATCCGGCACGCCTCACGCCTAACGCCTGGACGCAGATCACCGGAATTGCCTGGACCGGGCGAGGCAAGATCGTGCGGGTGGATGTCTCGACGGATGGCGGAGCGAGCTGGGTGGTCGCGGACCTGCAGGCGCCAGTGATGTCACTCGCGCACACCCGGTTCCGCCTGCCGTGGAAGTGGGATGGCAAGCGGACAGTGCTCATGAGTCGAGCCGTCGACGAAACGGGTGCCATTCAGCCGACGCTCGCCGAATTTCGGGCGAAACGTGGCGCGGGTACGGACTACCATTTCAGCTACATCCGCTCCTGGGTGGTCGAGCCGGACGGACAGGTGTTCTTCGCGGTGGACGTATGAGGGCGCGGAGGCTCGGGTGGCTCGCTGCCCTGGTTGGCGGGGCGGTGCTGGCGGGCTGCGATCGAGGGCCGCTCGCCGATCGCGCGACGCGGACGAAACGCGCGTTCGGCGCCGTTCGCCTGCCGTCGAACGTTCACGCCGCGCCCGGGCTGCCGGTCCGCTTTGGCGTCGGGCGCGCGGCGACGCCGGCGGAAATCGTGGCGTTGGACGTAGACGTCACACCGGATGGCCACGGCTTGCCGCCTGGGAGCGGGACGCCGACCCAGGGCGCCGCGGTGTTCGCCGCGAAGTGCGCGGCCTGTCACGGCGCGGCTGGGGAGGGGCAAGCGGGCCCACCGCCAGCAGGCGTTCCACCGGCGCCCAAGCTCGTCGGGCGCGACCCGCGCGATGGCTTCCCGTTCGGTCAGGATCCCGAGCTCGTCAAGACCGTGGGCAACTACTGGCCGTACGCCACGACGGTCTTCGACTACGTTAGGCGCGCCATGCCGTTGACCGCACCGGGCACGTTGACGAACGACGAGGTCTACGCGATCGTCGCGTTCCTGCTCGCGCAGAACGAGATCATCGACAGGAGCGTTGCACTGGACAGCGCGACGCTGGTGGCGGTGAGGATGCCGGCACGGGAAAAGTTCGTGCTGGACGATCGGAAGGGCGGTGCCACCTTCCGATAGAATCAAAGCGGGTTGAGTCTCTATCTTTGATCGAGCCATCCGGCGGCAGCAGGGCCAGTCCCAAGTGGGTCACTCAGTAGTATTCGGTCATCGGTTGTCAGTTTCCGTTTCCTCAACTGACTGACGCAAGCGGCCTGCGGCCTTGCCCCTATGGCGTACCACAACTCGAGGAAACGGACTCTGATGCCTGATCACTCGCACTGACGACTGACGCACGTGGGACTGGCCATGCTGCCGCCGGGTGGTGTGGCGATTGAACGCCTAACGGCGCATCGGGCAAGCATCGCGGACTGGCCGTACCAACTGGGATGAGGGATGGTCCGGCTTGGCGGTTACCAAAATACTTTCCGCAGCCCGGTCTGCCCCGGTCGCCAGAGCTTGATGTAAATGATCAAGCCGGTGATGGTCAGCACGAGCAGCGTTAGGCCCCACAGCATGGCGACGACCAGCCCTCCGTCGCCGAACGCTTCGCCGCTGTGGAGGCGGTAGAGCAGGGGCTTGTCAGCGTACGACTCGTCCGACAACAGCGCACCCGTTCGCGCGTCGAACACCAGCTTGCGGTCCTCACCGCCGGTCGGCTTGCCCGTGAACACGGTGACCGTCGGCTGCGTTCCCTTGAACTGCACCTCGATCTTGTCCACGGGCGCGCCGTTCGTTCGCGTCGCGGCCGTCGCGAACGCGCGGGCAATCGGCTCCGACCACGCCGTCGATGCCGACGACACCGTGACAGGGCTGATCAGGTCCCGCGTCGCTTCACGCAACGCCTCGTCCGCCCCGAAGAATTCCGTGAACGCGACGAGCACGCCGGTAGCCGCGGCCCAGAACAGGAAGAGGGTCGCCGGCCACGCGATCCAGCGGTGCCACTTGCGCCAGAACGCCAGGTTCAGTCCGGGCATAATCTCGAGAAGAGGGTAGCAGTCGGTTGTCGAGCGCGAATGCTACGGACTCGGCACGCTCGCGACAATCGGCGGATGATCGCAACGCCCCGAGCTTGCGGCGTGGAGGATAGGTCGACCGACCCAAGAGCATGCGAACGGCCGGGTGTATCGTCCCCGCGTCGCATGAAGGCTCCGAACGAACCAGCCGTTCTCACCAATCGCTCGCGACTCCTGGTCGCCGAGTGTGCCCGTCATAGGAGAGATCCATCCATGTCACGCCTGACCAATGCCGCCGTGGCGTCCTGCCTGGCTTTCGCGATCGCCGCCTGTGGTGGCGACAGTGACTCACCCGCAGCACCCGACAACGGCGGCGGCAATCCCACGCCCGTCAGCAGCGTATCAGTGACGCCGGGGACGGCGAGCGTCGTCATCGGAAAAACCACGCAGCTCAGCGCTGTTGCCCGTGATGCGGCGGGCACCGTGCTCTCGGGCCGCACGATCGTGTGGACCACGTCGGCCGCGGCGGTCGCCACGGTGGACGCGAACGGTGTCGTGACCGGCGTTGCCGCCGGAACTGCGAACATCAGCGCGTCGAGCGAAGGCAAGTCCGCGCAGGCCGCCATCACGGTATCACTCGTTCCGGTCGCGTCGGTCACGGTCACACCTAACGCGCCAGCGGTGAAGGTTGGCGCGACCGCGACGCTCGCGGCGACGCTGAAGGACGAGCAGGGCAACGTGCTGACCGGGCGCGCGGTTGCCTGGAGCTCGAGCGCACCGGCGATAGCCACCGTCGACGCCGTGTCGGGCGTCGTGACGGGTGTCGCCGCCGGAACTGCCACGATTACCGCGACGAGCGAAGGGAAGGCCGGCTCCACCACCGCCACGGTGTCGGCCGCCGCGAACGCAGTCGACCAGATCCTCCTCACGCCCGCGCTCGACACCATCGAGGCCTTCAGCTCGGAGATGATCGGCCGGATCCTCAAGGACGCGAACGGCAATGTGCTGACCGGTCGCGCGATCCAATGGACGTCATCGAATCCGGCTGTCGCGGCGATCGACCCGACGACCGGCATGCTCACCGGCGTCGATCGCGGCACAGTCACGGTCACGGCGACGAGCGAGGGCAAGAGTGCCACGGTCACGCGCGTGGTGGTCATCAAGTATCGCTCGATCTCCGCCGGCACCATGCACGCGTGCGACATCGCCAGCGGCGGCATCGTCTGGTGCTGGGGCCTGAACGGGGCCGAAGGTCGCCTCGGCAGCCCGCAACTGGGTGAGACATCGATGAGCAGCGTTCCGACGAAGCTCCCCGGAAACCTGCGCTTCGCGCAGCTCTCGACCTACGGCCGGCACACGTGCGGCATCACCCTCGACGGCAAGGCATACTGCTGGGGCTACAATGGCTGGGGCGCGCTCGGCAGCGGCTCGAACGTGGGGCAGAGCCCAATCCCAATGCCCGTTGCCGGCAACATCGCGTTCCGTTCGATCAGCGCAGGATCGGACCACACGTGCGGCGTGAGCACCACCAACCAGGCGTATTGCTGGGGCAACAACGACTGGCGTCAGCTTGGCAACGGTGGATCAGCGTACAGCGGAACCCCCTCGCTCGTTTCGGGCTCGCTCGCCTTCGCGAAGGTCACAGCCGGTTCGGGCTTCACCTGCGGAATCACGACGGGCGGGGCGACCTACTGCTGGGGCGCGAACAGCATCGGTCAGATCGGCGATGGCGGAAAGATCTCGTACGGCAACGCGTTCGTCGCGACGCCGCAGCAGGTCGTCGGCGGCAAGGCGTTCCAGAGCGTCACACTCGGCAATCAGTTCGCGTGCGCAGTCACGACGGCTGGCCAGGGATATTGCTGGGGTAGCAACAACTCCAAGCTCGGGAACGGGCCGAACGGGGTCGACTCGTCCTCTCCGGTGCAGGTGGCGGGCGGGCTGCTGTTCCAGTCGATCTCGTCAGGCTACGGTCACTCGTGCGGCGTAACGACGTCGAAGCAGGTGTACTGCTGGGGACTCAACGGGTCGGGCCAGCTCGGCTCGGGGGTGGCGAACGGATCGACGCCAGTGCGCGCCGGGACCATCGAGGCGATCGAGGTCGACGCGAGCGGGATCGGGACGGGGAGCGGGGCGCACAGCTGCGCGATCAGCTCGGATCGTCTCACCGTGTGGTGCTGGGGGCGCAATGATACGGGGCAGCTTGGGAACGGCTCGACGAGTGCGGGCGCGAGTGCGAACCCCAATCCGTCGATCGTGGTGAATCAGAAGCCGCTCTAGAACCGCCACAGGTTACAGGTTAATGGAAATGGTTGTCGGTTATCGAACCCTCGGGACGTTTCTGAGCATCCCGAGGGTTTGATAACCAATAACCATTTCCAGCAACCAATAACCATTTCCAGCAACCAATAACCTGTGAGGAATCCGTCCAGTACCCACGCGAATGGGTAAGCGTCTTTGGGCTGTCGTGCGTATGAGAATGAGTTCGCCGGCCTGGATATCGGGCCGTTAGACCATTCTCAGGAGGAATGACATGTCGCTTCGGATGCGACCCGTGCGACGGTTCGCGTGGCCAATGGCGGTCGCGGCGCTCTGGGCGCTCGCCCCGCAATCAACAGTTCGTGCACAGAACGCCGCCGGTGCGGCGAAGCCCGCGTCGCAGCCGAACGACGAGGAGTACACCAGGAAGATCAAGGAGTATCTCCAGGACCCGCGTATCACGACCGAGCTCGTCGACCATCTGCCGGCGTCCAGCACCGTCCCGACGCCGCTCAAGTTCCTGGGCCGCATCATCGGCACGCCCGGCGAGCTGACGTACGCGAAGGACATCTACCGCTACTTCGATGCCCTCGATGCCGCATCGGACAGGATAAAGGTCTGGCGCATCGGAAAGACCGAGGAGGGGCGCGACATCATCGTCGCCGCGATCGGTGACGAGGCGACGATCCGCGATCTCGACAAGTACAAGGGCTACCTCAACGCGCTGACCGATCCGCGGAAGACCACCGAAGAGCAGGCGCGCCAGATCATCGGCACGGCGAAGCCGATCTACTGGTTCATCAGCGGCATGCACTCGCCTGAGAACGGCGGCCCGGAGATGCTGATGGAGATGGCGTATCGCCTCATCGTCGAGGAGACGCCGCTCATCCAGAACATCCGGAACAACGTGATCACGTTCATCACGCCGGTGATCGAGGTGGATGGGCGCGAGAAGCAGGTGGACACGTATTACTTCAACAAGAAGCTGCCGCAGGGCGCGCAGAAGCTGCCGCTCATGTACTGGGGCAAGTACGTCGCGCACGACAACAATCGCGACGGGATGGGCCAGTTCCTCGCGCTCACGCGCACCGTGACGCGCATGCAGAACGAGTGGACGCCCACGATCATGCACGACCTGCACGAGGCGCAGACGTATCTCTACGCGTCCACCGGCACAGGCCCGTACAACGAGGCGCTCGACCCGATCACCATCGACGAGTGGTGGAACCTCGCCAACAACGACGTCATGGAGATGACGAAGCGCGGCGTCCCTGGCGTGTGGACCTACGGCTTCTACGACGGCTGGGTGCCTAACTACATGTTCTTCATCGCGCACTCGCATAACGCGACGGGGCGTTTCTACGAAGTGCAGAGCTACGGGCCGGACAACTACGAGGTCCGTCCCGGCGCGACGACGACGAGCCGCGAGTGGTTCCGGCCGAACCCGCCGCTGCCGTACATCAAGTGGGGCCCACGCAACAACACCAACATCCAGGAGTCCGCTGCCCTCTTCGCGCTCAACCGCGTGGCGAAGGATCGCGAGCTGTACGTGGAGAACTACTGGCTCAAGAACAAACGATCGGTCGAGAAGGGGAAGAACGGCCCGACGTACGGGTGGGTCATTCCTGCCACGCAGCGCCGCAAGGCCGACGCGGCCGACGCGGTGAACGAGCTGCGCCGGCAGGGGCTCGAGATCCACACGGCGAACGCGCCGTTCAAGGTCGGAAACCTCGAGGTCAAGGCGGGCGACTACATCGTCCGCGCCGACCAGCCGTTCCGCACGCTGGCCGACATGTATTTCGCGCTGCAGAACTACTCGCCGCAGAACCCGGCGCCATACGACGACACGGGCTGGACGTTCCAGCTCATGCGCAACGTCCGCGTGATCGCCGTCAGCGACAAGAGCATCCAGACGCAGCCCATGACGCTTCTCACGAGCGAAGCAAAGGCGGCGGGCGGCGTCGAGGGCAGCGGGACCGTGATCGTCGTCGATCACACGACCGACAACAACCTGATGAAGTTCCGCTTCGCGAACGGCGCGGTGAAGATGCAGGCGGCCGAAGAGGACTTCGACCTCGGCGGGCACAAGTTCCGTGCGGGCGCATTCATCATCCCTAACGCGGATCGCGCGAAGATCGAGCCGCAGCTCAAGGCGCTCGGCCTCTCCGGTTGGGCGGTTGCGGCGGCGCCGAGTGTAAAGACGCACGACCTGGACATTCCGCGCATCGGCTACATTCACGCGTGGCAGCGTACGCAGGACGAGGGATGGGTGCGCGCCGCGCTCGACACCTACGGCGTTCCGTACACCTACTTCTCCGACCAGAAGCTTCGCGACGGCAACCTGCGCGCGAAGTACGACGTGATCATCTATCCGCACGTCGGCGGCAGCGCGACGGCGCAGGTGAACGGCATCGCGAAGAACGGGAACACCCCGCTTCCGTACAAGAAGACCGCCGCGACACCTAACCTCGGCGCACTGGACCAGTCGGACGACATCCGTGGCGGGATGGGGGTAGATGGACTCCTCGAGCTCGCGAAGTTCGTGCAGGCGGGTGGCACGCTCATCACCGAGGGGGCGACGTCGACGATCTTCCCGGAGTATGGGATCACCTCGGGGGTGACGGTCGAGGAGCCGCGCACGCTATTCGTTCGCGGATCGATCCTGCGCGGGATCATCAGCGATGCGAAGAGCCCGATCGCGTACGGGTTCGACGGCACGCAGCTTCCGGTCTACTTCAGCCAGGCGCCGGTGCTGGCGATCAGCACTGGTGGTGGCGGAGGGTTTGGTGGATTTGGCGCTCGCGGAGAAGGCGGCATCAACGCCGGTCTGGGTCAGAACACGACACCGATGGCAACGCCGCTCAAGCTCTCGCCGTACGAGCAGGATTCGTCGGCGGCGAACGGTGGCGGTGAGCGCGCGGGCGCGAGCGGCGACTCAGCGCGCTTTCAGAACCTCGCCGGCGGTCGTGGCGGGGCAGGTGGGGGCAATGCGGACCCGTCGGCTCGGCCGCGCGTCATCATGTCGTTTCCGCAGAACCCTAACGACATGCTGCTCTCGGGCACGCTCGTCGGTGGCCAGGCGCTCTCGGGTCGTGCGCAGATCGTGGACACGAAGCTGGGCAACGGGCACGTCGTGATGTTCGCGATCCGGCCGTTCTGGAGGTGGCAGACGCAGGGGACGTTCTTCCTCGGGTTCAACACGATCCTGAACTGGAACGACCTCGATGCCGGGAAGGCCGAGCCGGCGCGCCAGCAGCCGGCGACGTCAGGCAACCAGTGACTCGGCAACCTGGGGCGGCTCACATCGCGTCAGGGCGGGTTTGAAAACGAGGCACCGCAGAACGCGCAGAACGCCCGCTCGCGCGGGCGATCGCAGAATGACGCAGAAGGGCTCCGCGGGCGGAACCAAGCTCCGCTCGCAACGCGCCAGTGTTCTTTGTGAACTGCCCCGGGACGCCAGTATTCGCGTCCCGGGGTTGTTCCCTTCAAAAAGGGCTCGTTGCGCGCGGCGGCAGAGGTGCCGAGCCGTTTTCTGTGTCGTTCTGCGTCGGCGCGAAGCGCCGTTCTCAAGCGTTCTGCGATCCCTTCGTTCTTTGACGGGAGCCTAACGTGATGCAGCGCTGGCGATGCGACGGTGTTCGAGGCTAGTCGCCAGCGGTCGCCTCGGCTTCGGCCGACGCCGTGGCGGACGACTTGTCTCCCACGAGAAAGACCTTCACGCGATCCGCGATGCCATGCAGCACGAGATACCCGCACGGCACGACTACCAGCGTGAGGATCGATGACAGCGCCAGGCCACCAACGGTCGCGATCGCGAGCGGCTGCATGAGCTCCGATCCCGCGCCGATTCCTAACGCGATCGGGATCATCGCCACGAGCGAGCACACCGTCGTCATGACGATCGGACGCATGCGGACCGCGCCGGCTTCCACCACGGCCGCCACGGCGGGCACGCCCGACTCGCGGCGATAGTGCTCCACGAACTCCACCAGCAGGATGGAGTTGTTCACCACGATACCCGCCAACAGGATCATGCCTAACAACACCGGCGCGCTGAACGGGGTGTGCGTGATCCACAAGATCGCGATCACGCCGACCATCGCCAGCGGAATCGCCAGCAGGATCACGAGGGGGTCGATGACGCTCTCGTACTGCACCGCGAGCACGACGAACACGAGGAAGATCGCGAGCCCGACGACGAGCATCATCTGGGAGTTGCTCTGCTGCACCGCCTCGAAGTCACCACCAATGACGACGCCGTACCCATCGGGCATCTGGAACGACGCCAGGCGTGCGCGCACGGAGTCCACGACCTCGCCAACCGGGGCGACCTCGGACAGCACGTCGCCCGAGAGGCGCAGCACCCGGTTCTGGTTCTCGCGGCTGATGTTCGACGGGCCGATGGCCGGCCGCACATCGGCCACGTCGCGCAGGAAAACCGGCGCAGTACTTCGCCCGCCGGGGAACAGCATCACCTCGCCGAGCTCCGAGGCGCTCGTGAACCTGTTGCGCGGGAAGAGCACACGGACGTCGTACTCGAAGTTGCCCTGTGTGTACTTGGTCGCGATCGTGCCGTCGAGCGCTGTCCGCACCGTCGCGCCGACCGTTGCCACATCGAGGTTCAGCGCTCGCGCGCGCTCTCGATCGAGCACGACCGCCAGCTGCGGGCTTCCCTCGTCGGTCTGGACGTCGAAGTTGGCGAGCCCCGGGATGCCGCGCAGTCGCTGCGAGAGCTCGCGGCCGAGCTGTTCGAGCTGGCCGAGGTCATCGCCGAGGATGTTGAGCGTGATCGCGTCGCCAGAGCTCGAGGTGCGAAGCCCGCGAATGCGCGGCGGCCTGACGAAGACGCGTGCCGAAGCAAATCCCCGGTCATCGACGCGACGCTGCAGCTCCTGCACCCACTGCTCGGCGCTCATGCCGCGCTGGCGCACCGGCTCGAGCAGGATGTCGAGGTTGCCGCCACGGCCAAAGCCCGCGTTCGCGTACACGTGCAGGACACCGGGCATTCCCTTCGTCACCTGCTCGACGGCGAGCGTCACCTGGTTGCTGACGTTAGGCGGCGTGCCCGGCGGCAGGCGCAGGTTTGCCGAGACGATGCCATCGTCCACCATCGGCAGGAACTGCGAGTCGAACGTCCGCGCGACGAAGCCCGCGCCGATGCAGAGTGCCACCGCCGTCCCGAGCACGAGGTACGGATGTCTGACGGCTCCGGCGGCGACTTTCCGGTACCGGAGGACCATCGCGTTGAAGCCGCGATCGAACGCCAGCAGGGGCCTGAAGTGTTCGAGCCCGCTGGTGAAACGGATCTTCCCGAGCTGGGCCGCCAGCATCGGCACGAGCGTCAGCGCGACGGGCAGGGACGCGAGGTGCGAGATCGAGACCGTGAGAATGAGCTCGCGGAACACGAGCGCCGAGAGCCCTGTGATGAGCAGGAACGGCACGACCGACGCGAGGCTCGTGACCGTCGCGGCGACGATCGGGCTCGTCACCTCCGCCGCGCCGACGTGCGCGCCCTCCTCGGCGTCCAGTCCGTCCTTCGCGCGCCGGCGAT
>DASUGD010000199.1:0-6304 GCA_036274195.1 Gemmatimonadaceae bacterium
AACGCCATTCTGGCGTTGGAACGATCCGTTGGGAGTCTGACCCCTTCCGTGACGTTTCATCCCGCCACCACGACCTTCCCCTGCATTTTGGGGTGCAGCGAGCAGAAGTAGGAGTACGTGCCCGCCTTCGCGAACGACACCGTGAATCGATTCCCGGTGTCCAGAAGCTTCGACGACTGAAAGCGGCCGTCCGCGCTCGCGATCAGGTGCGGGACGTCATCCCCGTTCACCCACGTGACACTCGTCCCCGGCTTGACCGTGAGCGTCGGCGGCGTGAACTGGAAGTTGTCGATCCCGATCTCGTTAGGCCCCCGCGTCGGCCCGTTGCGGCGACCGCCGGCCGACCCGCCCGGTCCGGCGACCGTCCCGGGCGGATCCCCCGAGAGCGTCCCGTCGACGATCGCCAGCGACCCACGACCAGGAACGAACGTCACGTCCGCGATGCCAAGCACGCTCCTGAGCTTCTCCGGCGCCACTTTCAGCGGCCCCGGACTCGGCGCCGTGCCGGGCGCCGGCTGCGGAAAGGCCGTCGACAACGCCGTGTGAAACGACACGTGTCCCTCGACCTTCTGCATGATCTGATGAATGTGGCCGTTCAGAACCGTCACTGATCCGAATCGCTTCACCAGCGCAAGCGCCGCCTCGGAGTCGTCGGTGCCCCACCCCCACTCCGGGTACACGGTCCACAACGGCACGTGAGCGAACATCACGATCGGCGTACTGCTCGACAGATGCGTCACGTCATCGCGGAGCCAGGCCAGCTGCTCGGCGCCGAGGGAGCCAAGGCCGCCGGCTTTCAGCCCGAGGACGTTGACCAGCCCGACGAAATGCACGCCCTGATGGTCGAAGCTGTACCAGCCCTGGCCTTTCGTACCCTTGCCATAACGTTGTAGGTAGGAGACACCGTTGTCGGTGGCAACGTCGTGTTCTCCGGGCACGTAGAAGACGCGCCCCGTCTTCACACCCTTCAGCACTTCGTTCGCGGTGTCGAATTCGTCTGGCTTGGCCAGCTGCGTGATGTCGCCGGTATGAAGCACGAACGCCGGGGATTGCGGGAGGGCGTTGAGCTTCGCCACCGCTTCCTGGAGGGTCGCGGTGACGTTGGTGTTCGCCTCCTTGTTGAAACCGATGTGACTGTCACTGATCTGCGCGAAGAAGATGCTCTTCTTCTCGGCGTCAGTGAGCTGCGCCGCACGGCCGATGGCGAACGACTTCGGGATGCCGCCACTCAGCGCCCAGACCGTCGCCGTACCGGCCCACGCCATGCATCGGAGAAAGCCACGTCGATCGAGTCCGTCGTCGCTATGGTCAACCGAGATGTAGTTGCTGCCGGTTGGGCGGGTGTTGCCTTCGTCGTCGAACCGGCGATCGTCGCGATCAGAATGCTTCGTCATGAATTTGTGCCTCGAAACAGGGACCACACGTTGACCCGAAGCCGGTTGCGTTTATTCCCGTCGCCGTCGGGAATAAATCGCGAGCGTTCGCGGTCCTGTGTGGGTGAGGCACGCACATCAGCGGGTTGAAATGAACGAGGGGGACCTGCAGCGGTTCGAGCGCGTCGTCCTGCCGCATCTGGACGACGCGTACACGCTCGCGCGTTACCTCCTCCGCGACGAGCACGACGCCCAGGATGTCGTTCAGGAGGCGTCGCTCCGCGCACTTCGGTACTTCGACGGTTACAGCGGCGGCGATGCGCGCGCCTGGCTGCTCGCAATCGTGCGCAACTGCTCGCTCACCTGGCGGAGGCAGCGGCGTGTGGATGATCGGACCGTCCCGTTCGAAGACGCCGCGGTGCTTGCAACCGATGATGCGGACGCCCCCGACGCTGCGGCCGTGCAGGCGTCCGAGCAGGCGAGGGTGCAGCAAGCCATTGCGGCGCTTCCCGACGAGTTCCGGGAGGTCATCGTGCTGAGAGAAGTCCAGGACCTGAGCTATCGCGAGATCGGGGACGTCGTGGGCGTCCCGATCGGCACGGTCATGTCACGCCTCGCGCGCGCGCGCAGGCGACTCGCCGTGCTGCTGCAGATCGACGCACGGGAGGCGAGCTGACATGCTGTGCGACGCATGTCGGGAGGCCCTCGATGCTCGGCTCGACGGTGAGCTCCCTGCGGATGAGGCGCGCGAGATCGATCGGCATCTCGCGACGTGCCCGGCCTGCGCGCGTCAGTTCGCGACCCTGGGCGAGACCCGTCGCCTCGTATCGGAGAATGCCATGCGGTATACCGCACCCGACGTGCTCAAGGCGCGGATTCGCGGCGCGGTGGCGCGGACCGCGTCGCCGCCCGCTGCCGACAGCCCGCGGAAGACGTTCCGGTGGTGGCGTGAGGTCGCCGCCGGTCTTGCGATCGCGATAATGAGCAGCGGCATCACCTTCATCGCCGCCAACCGGTCCAGTGCCCGCGCCTCGGCCACTGACGAGCTGTTGGCGTCCCACGTCCGCTCGCTCATGCCCGGGCACCTGACGGACGTGCCGTCCACGGAGCAGCACACCGTCAAACCGTGGTTCAATGGTCGAGTGGACCTGTCGCCGGCGGTGCCGAACCTGGACAAGGCCGGCTTCCCGTTGATTGGTGGCCGAGCCGACTACGTGCTCGGGCGGGTGGTGCCGGTGGTCGTTTACGGGCGCCGCCAGCACATCATCAATGTCTATGCGTGGCCCTCGTCGAGCCCGGAGGTGGCGCCGCCTAACAACCTCAGCCGGAACGGCTACCACTTCGTCGCCTGGCGTTCGGGCGGTATCGAGTACTGGGCAGTGTCCGACCTGAACGCCGCCGAGCTGCATACGTTCGTCTCGATGTTTGCGGCGGCGCATTAGCGCGCATTAGCGTCGCACTTAGCAGCGCATTGGAAGACCGGGGCTGGCGGCATGGCCCACCGGATGGCATGCTGTTCACGGGGCGACCAAGAGCGGCGGAGGCTCCATGACCGGCGGCGTCACCGATTCGCGCGGAGTGCAGAAACCCCTTCCGGCCGAGATCGACGTCTGCGGCCTCACTCACCGCGGGCGCGTTCGCAGCGAGAACGCCGATCACTTCCTGATCGCCAGCTTTCATCGCGCGATGCAGGTGCACAACTCCAGCATCCCAAGCTCGGCCTTCCCGGCGCTGTCTGCCGACTCGCGCGGCTACGTCTTCCTCGTTGCCGATGGCGTCGGGGCATTCGCTCAGGCGGCCAACGGCAGCGCGCGTGCGATCCGATCGGTTGCCCAGTACCTGATAGACATGTCGGAGGTGTCGCTCTCGGCTGATCCGGCTCGAGAGCAGGAGGTCGTGTCCCGCGTCCATGACGCCGTCGTGGAGACCCACCAGACGCTGCTCGCGCTCGAAGAGGACGGAATTCCGGGATCGGCGTTGACCACGCTGACGATGCTCGTGGCCATCTGGCCGAGGTTGTTCGTCGTGCACGTCGGTGACAGCCGGGCGTATCGGCTTCGCGACGGTGAGCTCACGCAGCTCACGACAGACCAGACCATGGCCCAGGCGATGGTCGATTCCGGGGAGTGGACGCGTGCGATAGCCGACGCCTCTCCCCTCCGACATGTGCTGGTGAGCGCACTCGGCAGTCCAGAGGTCGATCCACAGGTCCGCTCGCTCGATCTCGAGCGGCAGGACGTGATGCTGCTGTGCACCGACGGTCTCACGAAGCACGTGTCGGATGAGGAGATTCGGGAGCACCTGATTCGCGCCGATCCATCCGAGTCGGTGTGCCAATCGCTGATCGACCTCGCCCTGTCCCGTGGAGGACAGGACAATGTGACCGTCGTGATGGGCAAGGCGCGAGCCTGACGAGTCGGCTTGGTGCGTCGCTTGCAAGGCTGCGACACGACCAACACACTCGCGTTCATGACACCTCGGCCACACCTGCTGACCGGGTAATGGCTGCTCCCGCGTCCCTCTCGCTCGAGCGGAAGCTTCCGTTACTCATCTCGGTATTTCTCGCGGCGCTCGCGGTCGGACTCACGGCTGCCGGGTATCGGGAGGTGAAGCGCGCGACGGAGGCTCGCGGCATCGAGCGCCTGCAACGTCTCACCACCCAGCTCGCGGAGGTCGCCGGAACCAGCACGCAGCAGCGGTTCGCCGCCATGCGGCGTGTCGCGGGCGACAGCGACGTCGTGGCGTATCTCATCGGGGCGGCGTCTGACAGCAGCGCCCGCGCGCGTGCCATTGCGGCGTTGCGCGATCTCTCGATCGCTTCGACCGACACGGTCGTTGTCGCCGAGCTTCGGCCAACGACCGAGACGATTCGAGTTGCGACGATACCGGAGGTCGTGGGATACGACGAAGAGCCGGTCGCGGCGCTCATCGCCAGCATGAAGGACGAGCAACCAGTCATCGGCGATCTCCAGTTCGATAACGACTCGGCGTACTACTGGGTCGGCGCACCCGTGATGTATCGAGGGCGTTTGCTCGGCCACGTGCTGCTTCGCCGGACGTTCAGCAGCAGCCCGCGCGTGGAGCAACAGGTTCGCGACCTTGCCGGAACGGATCAGGTCTCGATCTACCTGGCAAGCGACACCAGGCCGCAGTGGGCGAGTCTGAGCGGCAAGCCGACCCGGCCGCCGTCCCTCACCCTCGATTCCACCGTCGTGCCTAACGTGGCGCGCTACCGGCGCGCCGACGGCCGCGCGTACGTGGCCGTGTTCGCACACGTTTCACGAACTCCGTTCCGCATCATCTCTGAGATGCCGTACGACACGCTGCTCGAGCGGCCGAGCGCGTTCCTGCGGCGCAGCGTCGTGGTGGCGATCGCGATGCTGGTCATCGGTATCATTGCCGCGTGGATCCTGAGTCGTCGCTTCACGCGCCCCTTGCGCGACCTCACGCTGGCCGCGGACGCGATATCGGCGGGGAACTACGCCCACCGCGCCCCGGTTGCCCGGCGCGACGAGCCGGGGCGCCTGGCCGAGGCGTTCAACACGATGGCCGAGCGGGTGCAGCGGTCGCACGATGACCTCGAGCGCCAGATCGCCGAGTCGCGCATGCTCGCGGCGCGGCTCGAGGAAGCGAACCGCGCGAAAGCCGACTTTCTCGCGACGATGTCGCACGAGCTACGGACGCCCCTGAACGCGATTGGCGGGTACGTGGACTTGATCGAGCTTGGCGTTCGGGGCCCGGTGACCGACGACCAGCGCCGGGATCTCGGGCGCGTCCGGTTCAACCAGCGCCATCTGCTGACGGTGATCGGCAACATTCTCGACTTCAGCCGGATCGATGCGCGGAAGCTGTCGTTCGAGCTCGGCGACGTGCACGTGGATCGCGTGGTGCACAACGTCCTGACAGGCGTGGCGCCGCTGCTCGACGAGAAGTCCTTGCGCGTGGAATGCATCGGCTGCGATGCGCCGGTGGTCGCGCGTGCGGACGGCGCGCGGGTCGAGCAGATCCTGCTCAACCTCCTCTCGAACGCGATGCGGTTCACGCCGCCGAACGGGACGATCACGGTCACGTTGAGGCCTGGTGATGAGGTGGTGAGCGCGACGGTCGCGGACACGGGGACCGGTATTCCACCCGACAAGTTGGCGGCGATCTTCGAGCCATTCGTCCAGGTGGACAGCGGCCTAACGCGAACGGTTGGCGGCACGGGGCTGGGCCTCACGATCAGCCGGGCGCTGGCGCGCGGCATGGGCGGCGATCTCGTTGCCGAAAGCGATGGCGCGAGCTGGGCGATGTTCACGATGACCCTCCCGGGATCGGCCGCGGACACGGAGGGATCAACTGACCATCAGAGGCTGCAGACCGCTAACGGCGCGTAGCCGGGTGTCATCCCGAGCGCGGGTGCCCGCGAAGCGGGCAGGTCAGGGATCGCAGTCCTCCCGGGAGAGGGACTTCTCGGTCGGGACGATCGGTCATCCCGGGCCGGCATCCAGAACGGAGGGGGCAGACGCATGAGCGGCAGGAGCCGCATACGGAGGATCGATTTGCACACCCAAGACCTGTTCTAACCGCCGAGGTCGCGGAGAGCGCAGAGCACGGCCTAACGCACGAGCGGTCCTCCGCGGCCTCTGCGACCTCCGCGGTTCAATTCTCTCGAGCCAGTAGCCTCCCGAGCGGCCGTCCCCTTTTCCACTCGGCTCGTGGCGTGAGGGACCGTCCCGGGAGAGCAGGATGTGCAGGATGCGGCTCATGCCGCTCATGTAAAACGACCCCTCCGTTCTGGATGTCGGCCTGGGATGACGGGCCCTCCCGACGCAGGGACTGGCCCCTCGCTCGGGACGACGGCGATTCCTCGCCTCCGCGCCTGCGGCGCTCCGCTCGGAATGACCCGCCGTTTCGCCGTCGCCCGGCGTCCGTCCCCCGTCCCCGTAGTT
>DASUGD010000200.1:0-5162 GCA_036274195.1 Gemmatimonadaceae bacterium
TCGATGCCCTCTCCGCGGCCTCCGCGTCCTCTGCGGTGAAAAGCGATCTTCCCCGATTGTGAACGGTTTGACCCGTCTCCAATTTTGGTACGATGTGGCGGGAGTAGCGCCACGCCATCGCTCATTCGGAGACCCATCATGCCCATCCGCAGTGGTTTGCCCTTGGTTCGAACGTCACTCATCGCGCTCACCGTCGCGGCGTCCGCACGTCTCTCGGGCGCCCAGGCACTGAACCCCAACCAGCAGCTCGCGCGCGACATCTACAAAGAGCTGGTCGAGATCAACACGACCAGCGACGCCGATCCGGGCGGGACGACACAGGCGGCCGAGGCCATGCGCAAGCGGCTCGTGTCCGCCGGGTTTCCGGAAAGCGACGTGCAGGTGCTGAGCTCCGGGCCTCGCGACGGGAACCTCGTCGCACGCCTGCACGGATCGGGCGCTTCCGGCCGCAAGCCGATTCTCCTGCTCGCGCACCTCGACGTCGTCCCCGCGAAGCGCGAGGACTGGAGCATCGACCCGTTCGCGTTCACGGAGAAGGACGGCTACTACTACGGGCGCGGCACGAGCGACGACAAGGCCATGGCCGCGATCTGGATCGCGAACCTGATCCGGATGAAACGCGAAGGCTACGTACCCGATCGCGATCTCATCGTCGCGCTCACGTCGGACGAAGAGAACGGCGACCACAACGGCGTGGAGTGGCTGCTGGAGAACAAGCGCGACGCGATCGACGCGGCGTACGCCCTCAACGAGGGGGGCGGCGGCTTCCTCAAGAACGGCAAGCCGTTCGTACATAACGTGCAGGCCGCCGAGAAGGTCTACTACGACTTCACGTTCGAGGCTCGCAACAAGGGCGGGCACAGCTCGCGACCCGTCCGCGACAACGCGATCTATCACCTGGCCAATGCGCTCGCGCGGCTCGAGCGTTACGAATTCCCGGTGCAGCTCAACGACGTGACGCGGGCGTACTTCGAGCGGCTGGGCCAGGTGGAGACGGGCCAGACGGCGGCCGACATGCGCGCGGTCGCCAAGAACCCCAAGGACACCGCGGCGGTTCGCCGCCTCTCGGCGCAACCGGCGTATAACTCCATGCTGCGCACGACGTGCGTCGCGACGATGCTCGAGGGCGGGCATGCACCTAACGCGCTGCCGCAGCTCGCGCGCGCCAACGTGAACTGCCGCGTGCTGCCCGACCACGACGTGAAGGACGTGCAGGCGACGCTCGTCAAGCTGGCGGGGGATACGGCCGTGCACGTATCGCCGGTACCGGAGCCCCGCGGCGGCCCTGCCTCCCCACTGACCCCCGAGGTCCTCGGCCCTATCGAACGCCTCACGAAGGAGATGTGGCCGGGCATCCCGGTCGTGCCGGTCATGAGCACCGGCGCGACCGACGGGCGCGCGCTGCGGCAAAAGGGTATTCCGACCTATGGCGTGTCAGGGCTGTTCGGCGACATGGACGACTCTCGCGCGCACGGACGCGACGAGCGCATGCTGATCAAGTCGTTCTTCGACGGGCAGGAGTTTCTGTATCGGCTCGTGAAGGAGCTGTCGGGCGGACGGCCGGTCTCCTGAGTGAGAGGATTCGGACGCGCGCATCGTTCAACTCGCATTATGAAACGCATACTCAAGTGGACCGCCATTACGGTCGTCTCGATCGTGGCCGTCCTTCTCATCGTGATTTACGCTGGAAGCGAATACCGTCTTCGCCAGAAGTTCGACATCGCCGCCACCCCCATTGCCGTTCCGACCGATTCCGCGAGTCTCGAACGGGGCCGACACGTCTTCCAGACGCGAGGGTGCGAGGGTTGCCACGCCGAGGGCCTCAAGGGCAGCGTGTTTTTCGATCAACCGATGCTGGCGCGGCTCGTCGCGCCGAACGTGGTTCGGGCGATCAAGGGCTACTCGGACGCGGAGCTCGCCCGGCTGCTCCGCCATGGCGTTCGGCCGAACGGGCGCGGCGTGGCCGTAATGCCGTCGTCGATGCTCTACCACCTCGATGACGCGGACCTGGGCGCATTGATCGCGTACTTGCGCACACTGCCCGACAAGGGCGGCTCAGAAACGCTGCCCGGGACGTCGTTGCGGCTGCTCGCGCGCATCGGCGTCGTGACGGGCAAGTACAACCTGGAGCCTGCCGAAATTATCCACGACGCCCCGCGGGCCCCGAACGGGCCTGACGCCGCCGCGCGCGGAGAGTACATCGCCAAGTCGACGTGCACCGAGTGCCATGGACAGCAGCTCGAGGGCAGCGAGGAGACGCCAGCGTTGTCGATCGTCGCGGCCTACTCGCCGGCCGAGTTCGCGCGGCTCATGCGGGAGGGTGTGCCGAAGGATGGCAGGAAGCTGGAAATGATGGGTGGTGTGGCACGCGCCCGATTCGTCGACTTCTCCGACGAGGAGGTCGGGGCGCTCTACACGTACCTGTCGACGCAGATGACGGCGTCGAAGAACTGATGACTGACAACCGATCGCTGGTGACTCACAACTGATTGACTGGCATCATTGACTCGAGTTGAAATGCCAGTCGCTCATTGGATCGGTCATCAGCGGTCGGTTGTCAGTCGTGAGTTTCCGTTCAAGGTTCTTGCCGAGGGGCCAGCGATAGCAGCCACAGGTTACAGGTTACTGGTAGGGGTTATTGGTTATTTGGACCCTCGGGATGCTCATCTCGCTGAGACAAGCATCCCGAGGGCTCGATAACCTGTAACCTGTACCCGTAACCAATCCAATTACCCGTGGCTGTTCCCGTTGAGGAACGCCTCTATCTCCTCATGCCGAGCCTCGGCATCCTGCTCGCCCAGCTCGATGAGCCGCCCGAGGTAGTTCGCCTGGAACATGAGGAGACTGAGAATGTCCGGGCTCGCCGTCTGGCGAGTGCCGAGTCCTCGCGTCAGGAAACGGAAGAACCCGGGGAGCAGCGGCTCGTACTCCCTCGACAACTTGCCCAGGTCCCGCGAGGGACGCAGGACGAGGATGTTCACCACGCGCATCCCCGAGCGCTGCTCTGGCGGCAGCTTTCGCAGCACGAAGTTCATCCGCTCGAGGCGCAGCACGTCCTGGTCGATCAGGTCCAGGAAGATCGCATTGTACAGAATGCTCAGCACCTGCGCCGGGGGCGGGTAGCCCCGGATGAGCGGGCGGTTCGCCTCCGCCTGCGAGCGGTCGTAGCGCGTCGAGATCGCGAGAATCTTGTGCGCGCCAAGATGGAGCGCGGGCGACAGTGGCGCCGTTAGGCGGATGCCGCCGTCGCCGTGCCACGAGTCTTCGATCTTGACCGCCGGAAAGAAGAACGGCAGCGCGGACGATCCCATCACGTGCTCGACCGTCAGGCGCGTCGCGACGGCGCGGCGCTTCGGGCGCTCCCATTCCTCGATGTTGCGACCCTGCATCCAGACGATCGATTGGCCCGTGCCGTAGTCGGTCGTGCTGAGCGCGACCGCCCGCAGCGAGCCGTGCGCGATGTTTCGTTCGATGCCAGCGAGAACACCCTCCTGTGGCGCGAGCGCGCGCGTGAGAAACGCGCGCAGCGGCGACGTGTCCACCAGTCCACGCGTCTGCGTCTCCACGACCGTTCCCCCGGACACGAGCCGCACGCCCCATCGCAGAAAGTTCGTCAGCAGCGCGGGCGCGTCGACGCGAAAGACCTGGTCGGGACTCAGGGATCGCCACAGCCGCTCGAGCGACGTCACCGCGGCGGAGAATGTGCCGGTGTGCTGCGCAAGGTGGGCGACGTTCACCGCGCCGGCGGAGACGCCGGTCAGAATCGGCAGACGGAGATTTGGATAGCGGCGCGCCAGATACCGCAGCAGGCCAACCTGATAGGCTCCGCGCGCACCGCCGCCACCCATGACGAGTGCGATCTCGCCCAGGTCGGGCGCATGCGCGGCGGGCGATTCGCCGGGGACATTCGTGGAGGCAGGGGGCTTGTCGGTCGACGCGTCCATGGCGCCGAAAACCTTCCCGCGCGGGGTGGGTTGCGCAAGGCAAGCACGGCCGATGATGCCATTGTGGGCCGCGAGGCAGTTCGGCATCGTGGGGCACCCGATCTCGATGCACGTATTTCTCCCTGGCGCCCGGACTCAATCATGTGCTCGACTCGTGCATCCTCGTGCCTCGTCGCACCGATCGCGCTGACGCTGGCCATCTGCGTTGCCAGCACCGATACGCACGCGCAGCAGGCGGCGGCGAGGCCTGCGGCTACCACGACTGCCACGTGGACCGATCCCTCACCCCACCGCGTGCGGATGATCGCCGTCGCGCCGAAGGTCACGCTCGAGGTGCTCGACTGGGGCGGCTCCGGCGAGCCAGTCGTCTTTCTCGCCGGTCTTGGCAACTCGGGGCACGTCTTCGATGACTTCGCCCCGCAGTTCACGGATCGCTTCCACGTGCTGGCGATCACACGCCGCGGCTATGGGGCATCGACTCAACCCGCATCCGGTTACGGGGTGGCCAGGCTTGCGGCCGACATCAAGGCGGTCCTCGACACGCTGCACCTCGCGCGCGTAACGCTCGTCGGCCACTCCATCGCGGGCGACGAGCTCACGAAGGTCGGCTCGACCTACCCGGATCGCGTCGCGAAGCTCGTCTACCTGGACGCCGCGCACGATCGCACTGGCCTCCCGGCGCTGTTCAAGGACGCGCCGATCCCGCCGCCGCCGCCAATGCTAGCCGCCGACTCGGCGTCTCCGGCCGCGGCGCGCGCCTACATGGTGCGCGCCACCGGAGTATTGGTCCCGGAAGGTGAAGCACGCGCGATAGGGGTGTTTGGTCCGACTGGCCGATATCTGCGTGACGTGACGCCCGACTCGATCGGCGCGGCGATCATCGCGGGCGTCGAGCACCCGGCATACTCTCGGATCACCGTGCCGGCACTCGCGTTCTACGCGGTCGCGGATTCAGTGCAGGATCTCGTCTCCTGGTACGCCGCGCTCGACTCGACCGGGCGTGCTGCCGCGGACAAGGTGTTCGGCGTATTCACGCCGTTCGCCCGCGCCGCGCGCGAGCAGTTCCAGCGCGAGGTGAAGCAGGGACGCGTCATCGATCTCCATGGCGCGCATCACTACGTGTTCATCTCCAACGCGGCGGAGGTCGCGCGCGAGATGCGCGCGTTTCTGGTCGCGCCGTAGGAATTGGGGTCAGAGTCGAATTTCATCATTCCAACG
>DASUGD010000201.1:0-11858 GCA_036274195.1 Gemmatimonadaceae bacterium
TTGGCGGCAGGGGCCCGATCAATTTCCCTGGGATTGGCGACCGGAAATGGTGGCCGCAGCTACAACGGGGACGGCGCATCCGGCCTGTACTACTGGGGCGCCCAGCTCGAAGCCGCCTCCTTCGCCTCCACCTACATCCCCACGACCACGGCGTCGGTTACGCGCAATGCGGATGTGCTGACTTATGCCACGACGGGGTGGCTCAACGCGAGTGCGGGGACGCTGGTGGTGACGGCCAGCGCGCCGGGAAATCATGCCATGTCGTACGGCGTCGCGCGCTTGATCGGTGGGGCGCCGACCGACCGGATCAATTTCTACCGAGAGGCGGATCAGTCGGGGCGGGCGGCTATTGTCTCCGGCGGTGTCACGCAGGCTCTCCTCGCCGGGTCGGCCAGCACCTGGGTAGACGGCGCGCAGGCTACTCTGGTTATGTCTTGGGCCACGAATGCCGGCGCGTTTGCGATCGGCAGCGACACGGTGGCGACGGATACGTCTATGTCCGTACCATCCGGGCTAGATAACCTCGGGATCGGTACCGGGAATGCCTCGGAGGCGTGGTTCTCCCCGATCCGACGTGTTACGTATTTCCCCGCGGCCTTTCCGGCCTACCTCGTGTCGCGCGTAGCCGCCAACGGCTTCGAGCGGCGCGTCGAACCGTAACCTTGTAGGAGCGAACGATGAGCAACGGTGACACGGCAACACCCAGCAACACCGTGATGGGCCATCCCGAGCGGATCTTCCGCGAGGCGTGGATCAGCATGCAGTGGAAGCAGATGCTGCGCAACGGCAAGGGCTTCAGGAAGCCCAAGCAGCCTACGCGCGCCGAGCAGGCCGCCGACGAAGCGCGGCTTGCCCGCGAGCGCGAAGCGGCCGCGAAGGCTGCGGTCGAGAAGCAGATCGGCGCCGAATGAGCGACCCGGTAAGCCTGGACGTCAAGCTTCACCCGGCGCAGATGGTCGTCTTCAACTCGCCGGCGCGCTTCAGCGTTCTGGCGGCGGGACGGCGGTTCGGGAAGACCAACCTCGCGACGGCGCGCGCCGCGGCGAAGGCGATGGATCCCCGGAACGTGAAGCGAAAGCCCGTCTTCGTCGTGGCCCCGGTCGCGACGCAGGCGAAGCTGCTCTACTGGCAGGGCCTGCTCGATCTGCTCTACCCGGTGCTCGACCCGAAGCGCCCGCCGCAGTCGAATGAGGGGCACATCTACCTTCGCAACGGCGTGATGATCGGCGTGAAGGGGGCGGACAGGCCCGACACGCTGCGGGGCGTGGGCCTCTGGCACACGGAGCTGGACGAGTACGCGGACATGAAGCCGGAGGTGTGGGAGTCGATTCTGCGCCCCGCCCTGGCTGACGTGAAGGGGACCGCCGGGTTCATCGGTACGCCGAAGGGCCGGAACCACTTCTACGAGCTGTACATGAGCGCGGGCGGCGAAGGCGCCTACCGGGGCCCGGGCCGCGGGACGCCGGTGAGCTCGGACTGGGCCGCGTTCCACTACGTCTCGCTCGACAATCCGTTCCTCGACCCGTCCGAGATCGAGGCGGCACGAACGACCATGACGCCGTTCGCGTTCCGGCAGGAGTTCCTCGCGTCGTTCGAGACCGGAACGTCGGAGTCCTTCGAAGCCGACTGGATTGTCGAAGTGGACGAGGAGCCGAAGGACAAGGACGGCAAGCCCGTCCCGGGCGACTGGTTCGTCACCGTCGACCTGGCCGGCTTCGCGGGCGTCGAGAAGGCCGTCGGCTACCGGCAAAAGCGCCTCGACAACCATGCGATCGCGGTCGTCAAGGTGCTGGACGACGAACGCTGGTACGTGCGGGACCTGTACCTCGGGCGCTGGGGCGTGGAAGAGACCGCGCGCCGCGTCGTCGATGCGGTCGCGAGCTGCGAGACGATGAACCTCGGGATCGAGAAGGGCGCGCTCTACCAGGCCGTCGCCCCGTACCTCGAGTCGGAGGCCGCGAAGCGGAACATCATGCTCTCCGTGGAGCCGCTCTCCCACGAGAACAAGACGAAGACCGAGCGGATCCTGTGGGCGCTGCAGGGCCGGATGTCGAACAAGCGGATCCTCTTCCGGCGCGGGCCGCACATGAAGGAAGTGCGCGACCAGTTTCTGAACTTTCCGTCGAGCATGGTGCATGACGACGCGCCCGACGTGCTGGCCTACATCCCGCAGCTCGCCGCGGGTCGCGTGTTTCACCAGTTCGCGCGTGTCGCGGACGAGACGTACTGGGAACCCTCCGACGCTGGCGTCGGACTCTGAGGAATCATGGCTCAACTTACGATGAAGTCCGGACTTGCAGGGCTCGTGACCGAGGGCGCGAAGGTGCTCCCGGACGAGCGCGACGCCCAATCGCCCGCCGTGAACCCCGGCCAGCCCAAGGACGAGCTGGACGATCTGCGCGCCTGGGTCGTTTCGCGCTGCAACTCGTGGCGCGACCATCGCCGGCAGAACTACGAGAACGCCTGGGACCAGTACGAGCGCCTCTGGCGCGGTTTCTGGGCGCCGGAGGACCAGAATCGCCGGTCCGAGCGCTCGAAGCTCGTGACGCCGGCGCTCGGCGAGGCCGTCGAGAACATCGTGGCCGAGGTGGAAGAGGCGATCTGGGGCCGCGGCGACTCGTTCGACCTCAAGGCGAAGTTCGATTCCGAGGAAGACGCGAAGAAAATCGTCGATGACAACAAGACGAAGCTGAAAGAGGACCTCGGCGAGGGCGAATTCAACGCCAACGTCGGCGAGGCGCTGATCAACGCGGCCGTCTACGGCTCCGGGATCGGCGAAGTGGTGATCGAGACCTTCACCCGGCGCGAAATCACGGCCTCCGTGGCCGCCGAGTACCCCTCGCCGCGCACGGACACGACCGCGAGTGCCCTCGGCGCTCCGGATCTGTCGCAACTCTTCGGCCCGAGCGCGCCGCAGGCTGCCCCGTCGCTCGATCTTGGCGCGGCCGGCGGCGAAATGCCGCCCCAATCGCCCGAAATGGCCGGCGGGATGCCCCCGATGCCCGCTCCGGCGCCGCAAACGCCGCCGATGATGCCCGGGATGATGCCCGAGCCCGTTCCCGCGCCTTACGCGAGCGCGAATCCGGGCCCCGGGCCGATGGAGGCGAAGGTAATCGAGCGCGAGGTGAGCTACGCGTGCCTCCAGAGCGTGAATCCGCGCAATTTCCTGATCGATCCGAACGCCCGGACGATCGACAAGGCCCTCGGGTGCGCGATCGAGGAGTACGTCGGCGCGCACATCATCAACAAGGGCCAGAAAAGCGGCATGTACCGCAAGGTGGACGTCGGAACGAGCGCCGGAGACACGGAACTGGGCGCCGATCGCCAGGTCGAGAACGAATACACGGCGGACAAGGTCCACGTCATCCGCTACTACGGCCTGGTGCCCAAGCACCTGATCTTTCCGCCTGAGCAGATGGCGGACTTGAGCCAGCCGGCGACGCCGGGCGACGAAATGGGCCAGGCGCTTCGCGAGGCCGAGGCCCTGGCCGAGGGCGAGGGCCCGAAAGAGGAGATGGTCGACATCGACGAGCTGATGTCGGACAAGAAAGACTCCACCGAGCCCGTCGATTCCGAGATGATCGAGGCGATCGTCGTGATCGCCAACCAGTCGGTGTGCATCAAGGCCGCCGAGAACCCGTACCTCATGAAGGACCGCCCCGTGGTGGCCTTCCCGTGGGACGTGGTGCCGGGCCGCTTCTGGGGCCGCGGCGTGTGCGAGAAGGGGATGGTCCCGCAGCGCGTGATGGACGCGGAACTGCGCGCCCGCATCGACGCCCTGGCCTACGTGTCCGCGCCCATGATGGCGATGGACGCGACCCGGCTCCCCCGCGGCTTCCAGCTCACCGTGCGCCCGGGGAAATCGATCCTCACGAACGGCAAGCCGAGCGACGTGCTGATGCCGATGCACTTCGGCCAGCTCGAGCAGTCGACCTTCAACCACTCGCAGCAGCTCGACCAGATGGTGCAGCGGGCGACCGGTTCGCTCGATGTCATCGCCATGGCCTCGCGCGCGGGCTCGGGCGACCAGCGTTCGGGGTCGACCTCCATGATGCTCTCGGGCATCGTGAAGCGCCACAAGCGCACGCTGATGGGCTTCATCGACCGGTTCTACGTGCCGGCGCTCCGGAAGATCCTCTGGCGCAACATGCAGTACAACCCGGAGCGCTACACGCCGCGCAACTGGGACTTCGTCGCGTCCTCGACGATGGGCATCATCCAGCGCGAGTACGAGAACCAGACGCTGGTGCAGCTCCTGAACACGATGGAGCCGCAGTCGCCCGAGTACAAGATGATCCTGATGGGGGTCGTGTCGAACACGGGCCTGAACGAGCGGCGCGACCTGATCGCGATGCTGAAGAAGTCGATCGACCTCGCGCAGCAGGCGGCGACGAACCAGCAGACGGCGGCCGCGGACCCGAACACCATGGCCCTGCAGACCCAGCTCCAGCAGGCGACCATCCAGCTCCAGATCGCGGAGACGCAGGCGAAGGTATTCGAGCTGCAGTCGCGCGCGAACCTGCAGAACGTGAAGGCCCGCAACGCGCAGCTCGAGCCTCAGTTCCGCCAGATGGAGATCGCCACGAAGGGCATCTACCAGGTGCAGGCCGACCAGCAGGATCGCGAGTTCAAGCGGCGCATGGACTTCGTGAACGCGCGCCTGAAGGCCGCCGACATCGTCTCCAACGAGCGCATCGTGAACCGGCAGTCGCAGGCCGCCCTGGCGACTGAGGCCGTGCGCGCCCGCGCGGCGGCGCAGACCGGCGCGGCGAAGGCGAAGTCCGACTTCCTGAGCAACGTCGCGAAGGCCGGCGCCCAGGTGCACGCCGCGCGCATCCAGGCCACCCACCGCCCGATCCCGGGCCGGAGCGCCACGCTTACGGCGTAACGAATTGGGGTCAACGGATGCCGGCGCTTCGCTCCCGTCGGCGGCCGCAGTGGGGCTTCGGCCCCACGCCCCGACTGATCCACGGAGCGCGATAGGAGCGAGGTATGACGACGAAGGTACTGAAGGATCAGGTTCTGCAGGCGTACTACGACCAGACGTTCGCGATGTACGGAACGCGCGGCTGGGCGCACCTGATGGAGCGCGTGAAGGAGCAGGTCGTCGCGTACGACCGGCTGGAGGGCGTCGACACGGTCGAGCAACTCTGGTTCCGCAAGGGCCAGCTCGATCAGATGAACTGGCTCCTGAAGGACCAGGAGACGCACGAGGCGACCTACAACGAGCTGATCTCGGAGCAGGAGAACGCGGCGCCGGAAGTCTCGAGCGGCGGAAAGGCAACCATCGTTCCGGATCCGCTGTCGTGATCAGGGTGTTCGATTTCAGGTGCTCGAACGGTCACACGAGCGAGCACTTCGTGCAGAACGAGACGGCGGTGCAGTGCCCGCAGTGCGATCAGCTCGCGCTGCGGATGCCGGCGGCGCCGCGCTCGAAGCTCGAACCTTTCACCGGCGCGTTTCCCGGCGCGGCGGACAAGTGGGTTCGGGACCGAGAGAGCAAGATGGCGCAAGAGCGCCACAACATGGAAGAGCACGGGACGTACAAGTAGTTCCGCATCAGCGCCGGCCCTTTCGGGGGCAGCCGGTCGCTCCCCAACCCGCCCCTTGAGCGAAGGAAAAGCACATGAGCAACATCCCGCAGTCCGATCTCGAAGTCATCGATGGTGACACCCCGCTTCCGCCGGCGAAAGCCGAAGAGGGTGAGGAGTTCGTCGACGTTCTGAACGGCGACGCCGAGCCGCTCGAGCCCGCCGCCGCGGCGAAACCGGCAGCCGCCCCGGCGAAGCCCGCCGCCGCGCCCGCCGCGGATCCGAATGCCGCGGCCGATCCCGATGCCGACATCCCGGAGCAGTTCCGCGGGAAGTCGAAGGCCGAGATCGCCAAGATGTACCTGGAGGCCCAGTCCGTCATCGGGCGCCAGGGCACCGAGCTGGGGAGCCTGCGCCGGCACGCGGACTCGTTCCTGCAGCACACGATCGCCGAGGCCCAGGCGCGCCGTTCGGCCCCCGCCGCCGCTCCGGCGCCGGCCGCCGCCCCGACTCCCCCGGACGAGACCGATTTCTTCAAGTCCCCGCTGGATGCGGTGCAGCGCGTGATCGAGTCGAGCGCGGTGATCCAGGAGATCAAGCGCACCCTCGGTGAAGCGGCCGCCGCGCAGCAGTCGCAGCGCATGGCGCTGGCGAGCGAGAAGTTCTACCAGTCGCACCCGGATGCGCAGGAGATCCTCGGGAAGCCCGAGTTCCAGGCGTGGGTGCAGGCGTCGCCGGTCCGTCGCCAGCTCCTCGCCCAGGCGCACCAGAAGTACGACTTTGCGGCCGGTGACGAGGTCTTCAGCACCTGGAAGGCCCTGAACAAGGCGCCGGCGGCCCCTGCGGCGCCGGCAGCCGATCCGAACGCGGCGGCTGCGGCAGCGGCGAGCGCGGCGGGAGCGGCCCTGGCGAAGCGCAAGCGCGAACTGGCGCAGGCCGGCGTCCCCACCGGGGGCAATGGTACGCCCGCCGGCGCCACCGGCGGCTCGAAGAAGATCTACCGGCGCGCGGACCTGATCAAGCTGAACGAGGAGCACCCCGAGCGGTACGAGGCGCTCATCCCGGAGATCGAGCTGGCCTACGCGGAAGGTCGCGTTCGCTAGTGTGGTAAGATGTAGGTAGTAGGTGATTTGCCCCGGCTGGGACCACTACTCCGCCCGTCGCCTCGTTCGGCGGGCCCCCAGCCGGTTCTACCAGCGTCGGATAGGGTCGCACGCCCCCGACGAGCATCGAGTGCCCGCCCCCAGTTGTGTTCGCAGGGAGAAGCGGTCTCTTGCGCAGCGGTCCTTTACGGACAACCGCCCGCGTTCGCGACACGTTTGCAGTTCCCCAACTCCCTCAATCACATAGGAGGCCATCATGGCTTTCGGTGCAGTGAACGTCATCACGTCGGATCTGGACAGCTCGGGCTTCGTGCCCAACCTGTGGATGGACGAAATCCAGGCCGCGTACAAGAAGGCCGTCGTGCTCGCCACCCTCATTCGCAAGCTGAATGTCAAGGGCAAGCGCGGCGACAGCATCGTGCTCCCCAAGCCCTCGCGCGGTAGCGCGTCGGCGAAAACCGCCAACACGGTCGTGACCACGATCTCGGCGTCGGGCGGCGCGAGCGTCACCATCAACCTGACCGCGCACTACGAGTACTCGCGGTTGATCGAAGACATCGCCGAAGTGCAGTCGCTGCAGTCGATGCGGCGCTTCTACACCGACGACGCGGGCTACGCCCTGTCGGTGAAGAAGGACAGCGTGATCTTCGACGCGGCGCGTACCCTCAACGGTGGCGACGGTGCGTCGACCTGGACCGGTGGCGTCATCGCCGGCGACGGCACGACCGCGTTCGTGGATGCCTCGGGCAACGCGAACGCCACCGCGATCACCGATGCCGGCATCCGGCGCGTGATCCAGGTACTCGACGACAACGACATCCCCATGACCGACCGTTTCCTGGCGATCCCGCCGGTGGCGCGCCGGATCATGATGGGTCTCGCCCGCTTCACGGAGCAGGCGTTCGTCGGCGACGGCAAGACCATCCGCAACGGCAAGCTCGGCGACGTCTACGGCGTGTCGGTCCACCTGACCAACAACTGCCCGACGCCGACCTCGGCGACGACCGCGAAGGTGGCGCTGCTGTCCCACAAGGACGCGATGATCCTGGCGGAAGTGCTCGGGCCCCGCGTGCAGACGCAGTACAAGCAGGAATACCTCGCGACCCTCCTGACGGCGGACACGATCTTCGGCGTTGCCGAAGCGTACGACAAGGGCGGCATCGCGATGGTGATGCCGGGCTCCTGATCGGAGTAATCCGTGAAGTAGGGGGCGCTCCATAAGGGCGCCCCCGCCGGACCTTCAACCACTTCGAAAAGGAAATAGCATGTCCCGTCTCAGCAAATCGATCCAAGCCGACGACGCCGAAGTCCTGGTGGCCGCTCGGAAGCTCACCGCGGAGGATCACGGGAAGACGTTTTTCCTCAGCCTCGCGGGCGGCTTCAACGTCACCCTGCCTCCGGTTGCTCTGGGCCTGAAGTTCAAGTTCGTGGTCAAGACCGCGCCCACCACGGCGTACACGATCACGTCCGTCGACTACGCCGGCTCGGCTGCCAACCTGATCAAAGGGCACGTCCTCACCACGGACGTGAACTCGGCGACCGACCCCGACTTCGACACGACCGCGATCGACGTTCTCACGTTCGTCGCGAACAAGGCCGTCGCGGGCGACGTCTGCGAACTCGAGTGCGATGGAACCAACTGGTTCTACTCGGCTCGGGTCTCCGTGTTCGACGCCTTCACCGGCGCGTAAGACAGTTTCCGGGGGTGTACTGCAATCACCCCCACTTTCTGCAGGAGCGAATATGGCAGCGATGCCAAAGGTAGTGATCGGCATGCCGGTAGGATCCGGATACGTGCCGTGGGAGACCTCCATGTCCCTCCTGGCGACCGTTCGGACGCTGGACAAGGAAGGTCTCAAGTTCAAGATCGAGGCGCCCGTGGGCAGCTCGATCGTGCAGTGGGCCCGGTCGAACGTGGCGGAAGCGTTCCTGAAGACCGACTTCACGCACCTCTTCTGGATCGACTCGGACATCGTCTGGAGCCCAGACGACTTCATCCGGCTCCTCGGGTTCGGGGCGAATCTGGACATCGTCGGCGCGACCTACCCGTTTAAGAAGCCCGGCGTCGCGACCTTCTGCCTGAACACCTACGAGGACGAGCAGGGCAACCTCGAGGCGAACGGTTTCGGCTGCATCCGTATGCGCAGCTTCGCGATCGGCTTCACGCTGGTCAAGCGCGCGGTGATTGAGCGGGTCGTCGCCGACAAGCCGTGGATGCACGACCCGATCAACGACATCAAGTACCGCGATCTCTTCCGGGTTGACCGGAACGACCGCGGAGAACCGCGCGGCGAGGACATCGCATTCTTCGACGACGCGCGCGCAGCCGGGTTCACCCCCTGGCTCGATCCGAGCATCCGCCTGGGCCACGTCGGCCGGCACGTTTTTCGTGGTGACCCCATCGAGGCTCTCGGCCTCGAGAACTTCGCAAAGGAACTTCCCGCATGACCGACAACTCCAGCTACGAGACCGTCGCCGCCTCCCAGACCGATCAGGTGCTTGGCGCTACCGGTGCGGCCGGCGACTACCTCGACCGCCTCATCTGCGTCGTGACGACTGCGGCCACCGCGGCCGTCACGATCACCGACGGCAGCACCGCGATCGCTATCTTTCCGAACTCGCCCGGCGGCGGTGTCGGCACCTACGTCGTCGAAACGCGGCTCCGCAGCAAGACCGGCCCGTGGAAGGTCACGACCGGCGCGGGCGTCGCGGTGATCGCCGCCGGCAACTTCACGTAGTCCCCACAGGAGCGACCCATGGCAAGCAAGAAGTTCTATTTCCGCTGCAAGCAGAACCCCACTGCCCCCCTGCTCGAACTCGAGACCTACTGGGAGGCGCAGGAGATGCTCAACCACCCCGACTACGAGCGGGTGGACGAGTGCGGCGAGGTGATCGTCGACGAGCGCGACGAAGCGGAAAACCCCATCCCGTTCGTCTCGGCCGCGCAAGCGCTGGGGCGGTAACTCCCGCAGGAGGTTGTAGTGCCTGGACACGGCGTAGACCGCGGTAGCGGCGCCAGTACCGGTAACCCCGACACGCCCGTCACCGTCTCGACCATCGACGCGAAGGGCGATCTTCTTGTCGGCACCGCCGACAATGCGATCACGCGCCTCGCGATCGGGTCGAACGGCTACCGCCTGGTTGCGGATTCCACTCAGCCGGAAGGTATGCGCTGGGTCGCGGAGACCACGAACGCGATCATCGACGCCGCGGGCGACATCATCTACGGGACGGCCGCGGATACCGCCGCCGTGCTCCCGATCGGCACCGCGCGCCAGCACCTGGCGGTCAACGCCGGGGCGACTGCTCCGACCTGGGTGAGCGACACCCAGAACGATGTCATCGCCGCCAAGGGCGATCTCCTCGTCGGCACGGCCGCCGACACGATCACCAATCTCACCGTTGGCACCGACGGCCAGGCGCTGGTCGCGGACAGCTCGCAGACCGAGGGCGTCGCCTGGAGCGATGTCCCCACCAACACCAGCCCCCACCGGCAGACGCTGCTCTCGAGCGAACTCGACTCGAGCGGCTACTGCGCGCTGCTCTCCGCGGGCGCCGCGCTCAACTACAACATCAACGCCGCGAGCGGCGACGCCGTCTTCTCGTTCGCCGATGGGTTCAACTCGGCCGGCGCGAAGGACTGGGTCTCGGTCCTCTCCGCGGACGCTTCGAACCAGGGCTCGCTCAACGCAAGCAACACGCACTATATCCACGCGACGTACTCGAGCGCGACCGCCGTGACGTGGGGGCAGTGCCTGATCCCGCCGCAGTACGGTTATGCGTTCGATCGCACGCAGGCCGCGCTCCTCAACTTCGAAGCCGCGGACGCGACGACTACGATGGTCGACGACTTCGGCAATACGTGGACGGCTGCCGGGAACGCGCAGATCGACACGGCTCAGTCGAAGTTCGGAACGGCGTCGCTGCTGCTAGATGGGACTGGCGACTACATCGAGAGTACCAACTTCACGACGCTCGGCGATGGGTCATGGGAGATCAGTCTGTGGGTGCGGTGGAATAGCCTGCCGACCGCCGGCACCAACCAATATCTCTTTTCCGCCACCAACGGCTCCTCTCTAGGCGCTGCCATCTTCCTGAATAACAATGCTGGCACGATCAAGATGGCGATGCAGTTGTCCAGTACTGGGGCCTCGTCCGACATCTACAACGCTGTCGGCGGCACGAATGCCAGCTGGTCGACTGGAACGTGGTACAAATTCCGGTTGGTGTTTGACGCCCTTGCCGGCACATACAAACTGTACCTGTCCGTCGCTGGTGCTGCGGAGACTGTTGACATTAGCACCAGTTCATCGTCGCGCATCTGCGCGGTCACGAAGATTCGTCTCGGCGACAACGGCGCAGGTGCATCGCAATTCAACGGCTGGATCGATGCTTTCCGCTTCATCCGCGCGGCCACCGTCACGACCACCGAGACGCCGGGGGCCAGTGCGCCTGCGATCGGGGACTACCCGGTTCACTTCTTCAGCATCCCGGCGATGAAGATGTACTACGCCTCCGCCGCGAGCGCGAGCGCGGGCGTGGACCCCACTCTGACCGCGGTGAAGCGCGTCTTCGCCGGCGAGCAGGACACGAACGGTTCGGCAGTGACGGCGACGCGGAACTACGCCCTGCGCGGTGAGTATGTGAGCGACAAGTTCGCGGCCGCAGCCGGCACGGCGTACACGAAAGCCCACAACATCGGGGTGGCTCCGCGAGACGTAATCGTCGACGCCATCAATGCTACCACGCAGAACGGTTGGACCCCCGGATACCGCATCGGGATGTGGGGGAATGAACAGGACACGAGCGGAAACAATAACGGGATCACCGTCGGTTCGGTGCGCTCCTCGCTCACGTTCTCCGTCCAAGCGACTAGCATGGGTGTCTTGGCGGCCAAAACCGGAGGCTCGCTTGCCGGGATTACGATGGCGAGTTGGCTTGTGCAAATCGTTGCGCGGCGAGGCTGGTAATGAGCACTTCCGTTTTCGATTTCGGCGAGGCCGTCAAGTGGCTGGGCGTGGCTACGGCGCCGGTGGTCGCGTTCCTCACGACTAAGGTGCTCGGTTCGGCCTCCAAGGACGATCTGAAGACCGCGCTCGAGGCGCTCGAGAAGCAGCGGGCGGAAGACCGCCGGCAATTCTTCGAGCACTGCGAGGAAGATTCCAAGCGCTTCGCGGGGCTCTTCAACCGCGCCGGCACGATCGCCAATGACATCTCCGAAGTC